>JBBRBZ010000295.1:0-1527 GCA_038205305.1 Gemmatimonadales bacterium | reverse complement strand
GTTCCGAACGGCTTCTCGAGGGCGAGCAGGATTCCCTTCGGTAGCTCCAGCGTGGCCAGCGCCTTGCAGGCCAGCATCGTGATGGCTGGTGGTAGCGCAAAATAGACCGCCACCCGACCGGGAGCCGCGGCGAGCACCCGCGCGAGATCCTCGGGATTCGTCGCATCCCCTTGGATATATCGCGAGTTCTTTGCGACGGATGCCGAGAGCGCGTTCGCATCACCGGCGAATGCGGCCGTTACCCTCTCCTGCCACTGAGCCGCGGTGACTTCGCCGCGATCCACTCCGATGACGGTGAGCTTGGCGGCGCGTTGCGACCCGAGGTATGACGCGACGCCGGGCAAAAGCAGGCGGTTGGTCAGGTCCCCGCCCGCTCCGAGAATGAGGAGGGTGTCGATGCGTTGTTCGGCCACGCGCCGACCCTACTCCAGAATGGTTACATGACCGATTTCGAGACTTCCCCCGCACGCCGCTTCTTCCGCCGCCTCGGGCTCACCGCGGTAGCTGGACTTGTCATTCTCGCGCTGTTGATTGTCGGCTTCCTCGTCTACGCCAACATCGTGATGCGCGGTGAACGCGAGGCCGCGATTGCCGCGTGGACCAATCCGGCCGTCTCCATCGTGTCGACCGATCACTCAATCATCATGTCGCCGACCGGAGCAGATTCCGGCACGGGACTCGTCTTCATCCCGGGGGCGAAGGTCGAACCCTACGCATACATGTTCGTTCTGAGCGGCATCGTCGAGGCCGAAGGTGTCACGGTCGTGATCACCAAGCCCACTCTCAACCTGGCGTTCTTTGACTTCCGCCCACTCAGCGCCTTCACCTCGGATGCCCCCTCGGTCACCGAGTGGTTTGTCGGCGGACATTCCCTCGGTGGGGTGCGCGCGTGCATGCTCGCCGACGATCCTCAGGTGTCAGGGCTCATGTTGTTCGGCAGTTACTGTGCCAACGACCTGTCGGCGATGTCGTTGAGCGTGCTGTCGATCGGCGGCAGCGAAGACGGCCTGAGCACTCCGCAGAAGATTGCGGATGCTGCACCACTGCTGCCCGCGGCCGCTACGTTCGTACAGATCGAGGGCCTGAACCACGCGCACTTCGGTAACTACGGGGTGCAGTCCGGCGACGGTGTCGCGACGATCACGAGCGAGCAGGCTCGGGCGGCGATCACCGACGTTATCTCGGACTTCCTGGCTGGCTAAGCAGCGGGAGCCGAGGTCTGAGCGGGAGTCTCGATGGGCTGCACTGCTGGTCCGCGGTGCGCCCACGTCATCCACAGCCAGATGAGTGCGCCCACGACCGCCGTGCCGAGAGCGATAATCGCACCCACCGGCAAGCCGTCGGTGCTGTTGGCAATGGAAAACCACAGGAACAGCAGTGGCACGTTTAGCAGTGCCGAGATCAGCACGGAAAACCAGGTCACGCGCCACGGCTTGCGCGCTCGGCCGCCCTTGAGGATCCATCCGCTGATGAGAAATCCCAGCAGCATCAGAACGATCGCACCGATTCCGGAGCCGAGGACAATCC
>JBBRBZ010000294.1:0-1562 GCA_038205305.1 Gemmatimonadales bacterium | reverse complement strand
GCCCTGATAGCCCTTGCCGCCGCACTCGCCGTCGCCATCCCCGCACTCGCCACCGCGTGGGCACAATCCCGCATTGGTCCCGCGATCTCCGCGGCCATGGCGGAGAAGCCCGAGTTGTCGACCACCGCCATCCTGATGATTGCCATCCCCGAGACGATGGTGATTCTCGGCTTCGTGGTCTCGATGGTGATTCTCGTGCGGGTCCACTGAGGCCTCGCGATGGCACTCGAAGAGCTGCTCGCCGCACTGACTCATGAGGCCGAGGCCGAGGCCGAACGCTTCCGGGCCGAGGCACGCGCCGAGACGGCGGCACTCCACGCCGCAGCGGAGCGGAAGTTCGAGAGTGAACGCGACGCGGCGCTCGGCGTTCAGGGGACCGAACAAGAGGGCGCGCTGCAGATGGCACTTGCCGCAGCCCGCCTTGAGGCGCGCCATGCTGTGCTACAGGCTCGGGAAGAAGTGCTCGACCGACTCTTTCTGGCGCTGCAGGGTGCCTGCCCGGCGGCAGTGGAGCGGCAGGGCTACCGGGATTCCATCCCACCGCGAGTCGCCCGCGCGCTCGCCTGCTTCGATGTCAGCGAGCCGGTGATCCTCACCGTGCCAGCGACCCTCGCCGAGGCGGCCCACGCGGCCACGAGCGGGGAGCCGCGAGTGACGGTCGTCGTGGCCGACGATGCCGGGTCGGGGCTGCGATTCGCCTCCAGCGGTGGTGCCGTCGAGGTGGCGGACACCCTCGAATCAGGCATTGCCCGGAATCGCGCTTCCCTCGCACGTGCGGGATTGCAGGCCCTCGGGTTGGCACGATGAAACCGTTATGGGACGACCTGATCGCGCGAGCGCGAGGGCTGCAGTCCCACTTGCTCACACCGGGGCAGCTGGAATCAGTGGGCCGCTGCGGCGACCTCGCCGCGTTGCGCGAGAGTCTCCGCCAGGCCGGTATCGGCACCGGCGAGGACGATGAGGTCTTGCGCCCAGCCACCCTCGAGCTCGCCGTGCGGCGCTGGGCCGCCACCCTGCTTCACGTCTTGGGTCGATGGGCTGGCACACGCAGCGCGGTGCTGCCGTCAATCTTCGCCGATGAGGAACGACACAGCGTGCGCAGGTTGCTCCGAGGCGCCAGCCAGCATGCTGAGCCGGAAGTGCGCCTGGCCGGACTCATCCCGACACCAGCCCTTCCCGAGCGAGCGCTCGAGGAACTTGCCCGTGCCCCCAACGCGGCTGCGGTCGTCGCAAGTCTCTCGGCATGGGCGCATCCATTTGCACGCGAACTGGTGAAGGTGGTCCACGCGGCGGCCCCGGATGCGTTCCAGCTCGAGGCGGCCTTGGCGCGTGCCTGGGCGGAGCAGGCCCGCCGGGCCGCGCGCGAGTCCGGCGACTCAAACGTGCGTGCGTGGGTGACGCAGAGCATCGACATCGAGAACCTCGTCACGGGGTTGATCTTGGCTGGTGAAGGGAAGGATGTCGTTGCAGAGGAACACTTTCTCGGGGGAGGGTCGCGCCTCGGACAGGCCCAATTCATCCTCGCCATCCAGAGTGGGAGTCCTGCTGCCGCGCTGGCCCAT
>JBBRBZ010000293.1:0-1600 GCA_038205305.1 Gemmatimonadales bacterium | reverse complement strand
GTGGTCATCGATCTTGGGCCGAAGCTTCTGCTCCTTGACGACGGTCTGCTGCTGGTTCTTGCGAGACTCGCGCTCCTTGAGTGCCGTCTCGTACTTGAACTTGCCGTAGTCCATGATCTTGCAGACCGGGGGCTTGGCGGCTGGAGCAACTTCGACGAGGTCGAGATCGGCATCCGCGGCGACGCGGAGGGCATCTTCGATGCGCACTATGCCTACCTGCTCACCATTGGGTCCGATCAATCGGACTTCAGGTACACGTATGCGCTCGTTGATGCGGGTCTCAGTGCTGATGGGGCCTCCTATGTAGTCTTGGCAGGGCCCAGCCATCAGCACCCTGCTCCATAGAGCAGAGTGGCCCTGCATATAGCAGGGCCCGATGCCGACCGATCACGACTCGCGTCGCCTGCGTGAAACGCAGAACACACACCTGTCGGTGTCTGTGACCGGACCGCTGTGCCTGGTTGGCCAACGGTGGGAGCGGGACTCCACTTGCTGTCCTGGCGTGTGCCGGGACGGTCGCGCGTGCCAGTCTAGCAGGCATGACCGATGTTCCTGAATCGCCCGACTCGGCGGCTCCGCCGTCCGTCCGTGAGCTGGCCGAGATTCCCGCCGTCGAGGTGATCACCAGGGCGGCCGTGATGCTGATGAGTGCGGCCGCCGAGAAATTGGGACTGTCAGAGGACGTCCCCGACGAGTCTCCGCACCGCGATCTGGATGAAGCGCGACGACTGATCACGGCACTGGCCGGCCTGGTGAAGGCCTCCGCGGAATACCTGGGACCGCATGCCGGACCAGTCCGCGACGGTCTGAAGCAGCTTCAGTTGGCGTTCCGTGAATCCTCCGCGTTCCCCGACGAACCCGGCCAGGGTCCAGGCGAGAAGTACACCGGGCCGGTCTGGTAGCCGCACGCCGCGCGCTCCTCCGCCCGCAGTCTCAACCATTTCGCGGCTGGAGCGAATATCCTCGCGGCCTATGACGCTGACCACGCCGAAGCAGCTTCGAAAGTCGAGTTTCCGATGGGTGCCCGCCGCCGCCGGATGGCTCGTCGGCATCATCGCGACGCTGTCGCTCATCGCGAGCATCTCGCCGCTGGTTCGGTGGGCCATCAAAGTGCCACGCGAGTGGGTCAACGCATACATCTTCAACTTCCCCGATACCAGCTTCGCCTGGGCCTTCGTCCTCGCGCTGCTCGCGGCGGCGCTCGCGGCTCGCAAGAGCGTGGCGTGGTGGATCCTCGTTCTCTACATGGTCGCCGCGATCGGCTGGAATGTCGCTGACCTGTCCACCGGGCCCGAGTCGGTCATGGATGACGTCGGCGAGGTCGTCGGCGTCGGGTTCCACATCGCGGCGATCGCCTTCCTGGTGCTGGCCCGCAAGGAGTTCTGGGCGAAGGTCCGACGGGGCGCACTGATCAAGGCCGCCGCGGCCCTGGCGGCTGGAATGGCGATCGGCATCCTGGTCGGCTGGGGGCTGCTCGAGATGTTCCCCGGATCCCTGGACTACGACGAGCGCCTGCCGTACGCCGCCAACCGGGTCGTGGTGTTCGCCGGGGTCGACGCCGACGCCTTCTCCGGTCACCACCCGCACGTCTTCGTCAACG
>JBBRBZ010000292.1:0-1607 GCA_038205305.1 Gemmatimonadales bacterium | reverse complement strand
CCTTCGTCACTGTCGAGCGCCCCGCCAGTCACCCCGGGAATCTCTCGTTCTGAAATGATGGTCTTGCCGTTGAGCACGACCGTCACCGTGCGACCACTCAGGGTGATATCGTAGCTCTGCCACTCCCCGGCCGCGCGGGCGGCGATCTGGTTCGGCGCAATCAGGCCATAAATGGCACCCAGCCCGTCGAGCCGCGGCTCGCCCGGCGGCGTATCCTCCACCTGGACCTCATACCGACCGCGGAGATAGACGCCGCTGTTGCTCCCCACCGGATAGCGGAACTCCACGTGCAGCTTGAAGTCGGTGAAACGGCGGGTGGTGACCAGGTCCGCGCCAGAAGCGACATTGCGCAGCACCCCTTGCTCCACCCGCCACTGGCTCGGCGCGCTGCCGAGCGGCTGCCAACCGGTCAGATCACGCCCGTCGAGTAGCGGCACCGGCTTCCCCCAGACGGGCGGCGCGGCGCGACGAAGCGTCGGCGCCCGACTGCCGCGAAAGGGGTAGTTCTTCCCGTTGGCATCGCTGATGGTCCCGGTGAGCGAGTCGCCGTGCAGTTGACCGGTGATGGTGTTGTCGCCCTCACGGTCGTCCCACTGGGGTGGAATCACGAAACGGAACTCGCCGGTAGCCTGGGTGAATTCCACCTTGGCGATCGGCCTCGCGCTTCCCACCATGAGCATGACGTCGCCCACCAGTGTGCTGCTGCCGGAGTGCCGCACCTCCAGCCACGCCGCCCGATGGTTGCCAGGCGCGTCAATCACCAGGTCCCAGCGTCCTATCAGCGGCGCCTCCGGCGGACGGGCCGGTGCACCGGCCACAAGCGCGAGGAGTCCGATTAGTGGGAGCATCCGTGTCATGGGTGGCCTCCAGGCCGCAACATTTTGGTGAAGAAGAAGCTGTCCGGACCCTCGCGGAACCGGAGGTCGAGCTCAGGCCCGTGCCGCCGCGGCAATCGCGTCCACCAGCGGCGCCGCACTGAACCGCACCGGATCAGTGCACGGTAACCCCGTCTCCCGCGCCGCCGCCTCGCACGCCGCCCGCGCCGCCACATCATCGAGATCGTAGGTGTTGAGCGCGATACCGATGACCTTGGTTGGGTGGACAGCATTGCCCATCAGCTCATACAGCCGCACATACTCCGACAGCGGCGGGATGCGCAACCAGAACGCCTCGCGATAGTCGCCGATATACTGGCGGGTCGCCTGGTGGCAGAGGATCATCCCGTCAGGACAAGAGCCGTGCAGCAGCCCGAGCGTCACACCACTGTAGCCGGGATGGTTGATGCTGCCCTGCCCCTCCACCAGCACCACATCAGCGTCCTTCGCTCCCTCCAGCACCAGCCACTCCGCCGCCCCCGCAATGAAGTCGGCGACCACCGCATCAACGCCAATCCCCCATCCCTCAATCATGATGCCGGTTTGCCCAGTGGGCACGAACCGCGTGCGCAATCCGCGCGCATTCAGCTCCTTCACCAGCTGCAGCTGCGCCGTCATCTTGCCAACATTGCAATCCGTGCCCACCGTGAGCACCACCAACGCTTCGACTTCCTTCGCCTTCCCCGATGCAACGGGCAGATCGGTCGGTGGCTTCCGGATGTCGGTGATGCG
>JBBRBZ010000291.1:0-1701 GCA_038205305.1 Gemmatimonadales bacterium | reverse complement strand
ACAATTGATGGAGACCGTGGCGATTTCCCGCGACTTGCGGCCACGTTAAACAAACGCTAAGACGCCGCCCGGGGCGTCGTCACTGACCCCCGGGCTCGTCATTTCAGGAGCTTTCTTGGCCGATCCGAACCATCCCCGCGCCGCACGTGTGGCCCGACTTGCCACCATCCTCGCCGAGCGCATTCTGGTGCTCGACGGGGCGATGGGGACGATGCTCCAGCGCGAAGGGCTCACCGAAGCCGACTACCGCGGCAGCCGCTTCGCCTCGACGACGCGCGACCTCAAGGGCAATCACGATCTGCTTTGCATCACTCGCCCCGATGTGGTGGCGAATGTGCACCGCGCCTATCTCGCCGCCGGCGCCGACATCATCGAGACCAACTCGTTCAACGCCACGCAGCTGTCGCAGGCGGAGTATGCCATTGGCGATGCCGTCACCGAGATCAACATCGCCGCTGCTCGCGTCGCGCGCCTGGCCGCCGATGAGTTCGAGACGGCCGAACGACCACGCTATGTCGCGGGGGTCCTCGGGCCAACCTCGCGCACCGCCTCCATCTCGCCCTCAGTGGAAGATCCATCGCAGCGCAACGTGACCTTCGAGGAGCTCGCCAGCGCCTACGCCGAGGCGGCGCGGGGATTGCTCGACGGTGGTGCCGATCTGCTGTTGGTCGAGACGATCTTCGATACGCTGAACGCCAAGGCGGCGCTCTTCGCCATTGAGAGTGTCTTCGACGCACTCGGCTTTCGCGTGCCGATCATGATTTCCGGCACCATCACCGATCGCAGCGGTCGCACGCTCTCAGGGCAAACCGCGGAAGCATTCTGGATTTCGGTGGCACACGCGCGCCCGCTCTCCATCGGACTCAACTGCGCCCTCGGCCCTGACCTGCTGCACCAGCATGTCCAGGATCTTTCCCGAGTCGCCGACACCGCCGTCAGTGCCCACCCCAATGCCGGGCTCCCGAACGCCATGGGCGGCTACGATCTCGATGCTGACACCATGGCAGCGGAACTCGGCGCGTGGGCGCGCGAGGGCTTGCTGAACATTGTCGGCGGCTGCTGCGGCACGACGCCCGATCATATCGCGGCGATCGCCGAGGCGGTGCGGGGCGTCACCCCGCGCACACCGGCCACTCCCCCGCCCCGGACGCGGCTTGCCGGGCTCGAGCCGTTCGTCATCGGCCCGCATACCAACTTCGTCAATGTCGGCGAACGCACCAACGTCACTGGTTCGCGTCGCTTCGCGAAGCTGGTGCTCGATGACAAGTACGAGGCGGCGGTGGAAGTCGCGCGGCAGCAGGTCGATGCCGGGGCGCAGATACTCGATGTCAACGTCGACGAGGCGTTGCTCGATGGTGTGCAGGCGATGACCACCTTCCTGCGCCTGATCGGCACAGAGCCGGCCATCGCCAAGGTACCGGTGATGGTGGACTCCTCCCGCTGGGAAGTGCTTGAAGCGGGCTTGCGCAATCTGCAAGGGAAGGGCGTGGTCAACTCGCTCTCGCTCAAGGAAGGCGAAGCGAAGTTCCTCGAACAGGCCCGGTTGGTACGCCGCTATGGTGCCGCTGCGGTTGTCATGGCCTTCGACGAGACGGGCCAGGCCGAGAGCGTCGAGCGTCGAGTGGCCATCCTGCAGCGGGCATTCCGACTGCTGGTGGATGTGGTGGGATTCGCGCCCGAAGATGTGATCCTCGACCCGAA
>JBBRBZ010000290.1:0-1724 GCA_038205305.1 Gemmatimonadales bacterium | reverse complement strand
TATTTCCAACAACCATCCCATGTCCGTCCGCGCGGCAGCCTTCATGATGGCGGGCCACGCCAGCTACCATTCCAACTTGCTGCGCGAGCAGTACGGCGTATGATCGCGTATCTCGGCACCGGGCTCCTCGGCGGCAATTTCGTTCGCGCATTCCGTGGTCGTGGGGAGGATGTCCACGTCTGGAACCGCTCCCCCGAGAAGGCGAAGGCGCTGGAAGAGGTCGGCGCCCGCGCTTTCGCGACGCCGGCTGAGGCTGTTCGCGGGGCGACACGCATCCATATCACCGTCTCCGACGACGCGGCGGTCGATGCCCTGCTGGCAGATGCCGCACCCGGGATCGGCCCGGACTGCATCATCATCGATCACACCACCACTGCACCGGTCCCCACGGCGAAGCGAGTGCGCGAGTGGACCGCCCGTGGCATCCGCTTCCAGCACGCGCCGGTGTTCATGGGGCCATCAAACGCCCTCGAGGGCACCGGCACCATGCTCGGGTCGGGTGATGCCACGCTCTTCGAGCAGCTGCGTTCGGTGCTCGAACCAATGACGGGCAAGCTGGTCTACCTCGGTTCCGATCCGTCGCGCGCGGCGGCGATCAAGCTGATGGGAAACCTTTTCCTGCTCATCGTCACCGGTGGCGTCGCGGACATGTTCGCGATGGGCCGCGCCCTCAATGTGCCAGAGGAAGAAGTCGAGCAGATCTTTACCTTGTTCAATGCGGCCGGCTTCGGCCCTGCTCGGGCGAAGCGAATGAGTTCTGGCGACCTCTCGAAGCCCAGCTGGACGCTCGCCATGGGGCGGAAGGACGCGCGACTGATGATGGAGTCCACTGCGGAGGCTGGCGGTGCCCTCGCCGTGCTGCCAGCCGTTGCGGCAGAGATGGACCGGTGGATTGCCGCGGGACACGGCGCGGAGGACTACATGATCATTGGGCGGGAGCGGCCGTAGCTTTCAATGATGAGACAGTTGTTCACTGGGCCGTCGCAGGTGAAGCAGGGAGTGGCGAAACTACCAACCCGGGCACCAGAGGATTCAGCGACCTCGCATGGACCAGCACGGCCTACCCGGCGCGCTCCTCGAGGTCCAGGGCCTGCCGCACGACTGAGCCATGGAATCATGGAATCCCGTGTGACCAAGGGGGGATCCCTCAAGAGAGCTTCTGCGCCCGAGCCCTCGCTCGCCGTTAGAATCCGGAGTATCCTTTCGTGACCGCGTTCGAATTTCCCATCATGCGGCGGCGGGAGATTCCGCCCAGCCCGCTCTTCTCGGAGCATCCTGATGCGAGAGCCCAGTCCTGTCTCGATCGCCTCTCTTGCCGCCGCGATGGCACTGGTTGCGGCACCACTCGCCGCTCAGCGGCCCGTCGCTCTGCCGGGATGGGAGCGGTACACCCACATTCTCGACAGTCTGGCGCAACGAGACAGCGTCGTCGGCGCAAGTGCGCTCTTCGTCGATCATGGGAAGATCGTGGCCAGCCATCAATACGGATTCGCCGATCGGGACCTTCACCAACGAGTGACCGACCGGACGATTTTCCACTGGGGGTCGATTACCAAGACGCTGACGGCCATCGCCATCATGCAGCTTCGCGATCGCGGGCGCCTGTCGCTCGACGATCCGATCGCCCGGTACGTTCCCGAGCTGCGACTGATGCACGATCCGTTCGGATCGATCGACAGCGTGACGATTCGCATGCTCCTGTCTCACTCGGCCGGGTTTCAGGA
>JBBRBZ010000289.1:0-1755 GCA_038205305.1 Gemmatimonadales bacterium | reverse complement strand
CAGAGCGTGACGGGCGAGGCCGACGGACCTCCGGTGCGAGTGGGCGTCAGTAGCGCAGATCTAGCCGCGGGAATGTGGGCGACCATCGGTATCCTGGCGGCACTGCATGAGAAGCAGCGAACCGGGCGCGGTCAGTGGGTTGACATCAGCCTGTTGGACGGTTCGGTTGCATGGCTCACCTATGTGTCGAGTGGCTACTTCGCGAGCGGTAATGTGCCGCAACGATACGGCTCGGCACACCCCACCATCGCGCCCTATCAGGCGTTCGCTTCCTCGGACGGCTACGTCATGATCGCGGTCGGAAACGACGGACTTTGGCACCGTTTCGCCTCGGTGATTGGGCGGAACGACCTCGCTTCAGACGCGCGCTTTCTGACGAACGCGTTGCGGGTGGGTAATCGATCCGTGCTGATCCCCCTACTCGAGCAGATCCTCGTCACCCGGACAACCAACGAATGGGTGGATGCCCTCAATGCGGCTGGAGTGCCGGTCGGGCCGATCCAAACAGTCGATCAGGCTCTGGTTGATCCGCAGGTCCTCGCCCGTGGAATGATATCTGAGATGCGGCATCCAACTGCCGGCACCGTCAACGCGGTCAACTGCCCGATCCGCCTTACCCGCACGCCGGTCTCGGTCAAGAGCGCGCCTCCTTTGCTCGGCCAGCACACGAGCGAGGTCTTGACGGAACTCGGGTTCGACACGGATGAGATCCGGGGGCTCTACGAGTCGGGCACGGTGCAATGACACCGCCATCGAAAGCGAACGCGGGCTCAGTGACCTTCGACCCCACCGAGTCTGTGGCGACGGTCACCGTCGGAACGGGTGCGCGGTTCAATGCCATGGGGCGAGAGGACTGGCGCGAGCTCGAACGATCGGCGCTCGCGCTCGCCGCGCTCGCCTCGTTACGGGCGGTCGTCATCCGAGGTGCGGGCGGAACTTTCTCGTCCGGTTCGGACCTGAGGGAATGGGCCGATATCCCTCTGGAAGAGGTCAGTGACAGTTTTGCCGAGATCGAAGCGGCACTGCAGGCGATCGAGGGCATCCCGGTTCCGACCGTTGCGGTCGTCGAGGGCGTAGCAGCAGGCGGCGGATGCCAGCTGGCTCTCGCCTGCGACGTTCAGCTGATGACCGATACGGCCAGGATCGGCATGCCGACGGCTCAGTTGGGCATTCTCGTTCCGGCCGCGTTCGCCACCCGAATGTCGCTTCGGATCGGGCCCTCGCGCACGAAGTACCTGCTCTACGGCGGGCGATTGCTGACATCCGCTCGGGCGTACGAGATGGGATTGATCTCTACCTCAGTTGCCGCACCGGAGCTCGAGAAGTCACTGGACGATTTGCTGTGCCGCTGGATAGCCCAATCGGCGGCCTCGCTGCGCGCCGCGAAAACGGCGGTGAACGAGGGGCTCGCCCCCCTGACGCAAGCGGCCAGAAACCTCAATGATGTGGCTACAGCAGACTCACAGGAATTCCCGCACCGGCTCGACTCGTTCCTGCATCACCCGAAGCCCTGAACACCCCAGCGATGTGCGCTCACGCTCGGGCTGTCGCGGAGCGAACTCCAAGACCGCAATGGCGCTGCGGAGCATGATCGCTGCCACCACAAGTGGCTGCTCCAAGTGCTGCAGCGGCAGCCGATCATCGATGCGAAGCTCGCCTTCGTCGCACTCGGCATCAGCGCCTGCAACGCGCAGGGGGAATCGACCGCCTGGTCGAGAACGGCATCCTGCACAAAATCGGATCGGCCGAGCGCAT
>JBBRBZ010000288.1:0-1764 GCA_038205305.1 Gemmatimonadales bacterium | reverse complement strand
GGTGCACTTGGTGGGGCAGAGTGAAATTGCCGACGCGCTGCAGGAAATGACCCGCCCCAAGGACACCCGTCTCAATGACCCGTCGCTGATCACCCAGGTGGCGGCGCGCACTGGTGCCAAGGCCGTGCTCGGCGGACGGCTGGCGCGCACCAGCAACAGCGGCTACGCCGTGAGTCTCGAGCTCAAGTCGGCGCAGGGCGGAGCGGTGCTGGCGTCATTCCAAGGGACGGCAGGA
This sequence comes from Gemmatimonadales bacterium, assembly GCA_038205305.1. GTDB lineage: Bacteria > Gemmatimonadota > Gemmatimonadetes > Gemmatimonadales > GWC2-71-9 > Palsa-1233. The sequence continues at coordinate 1,529 of JBBRBZ010000288.1, read as the reverse complement.
GAGAGTGACCTGTTGAGCGTGGTGGACGACCTCTCGAAGAAACTCCGCGGCAAGGTGGGTGAGTCGCTTAAACAGGTGCAGAACTCGGTTCCACTGCAGCGGGCCACCACCTCATCGCTCGAGGCGCTCCGCAAGTACAGTGATGCGGTCGTGGCCAACGACATCGAGATGGACTACCCCCGTGCCATCAAGTCGGCTCGCGAGGCGGTGGCCATCGATTCCACCTTCGCCCTGGCCTGGCGCAAGCTAGCGGTGGCGCTCTACAACAGCCGGGGGTCGACGGCAGCGCAGGACTCGGCGATCGCCAAGGCGGTCCAGTATGCCGACCGTCTTCCCGATCGGGAGAAGTACCTGCTGCTGGGCTATTCCTACGAGAATGGCGCACAGTCAGCCGATCGTGGCAAGGCGCTCGCCGCCTACCAGAACGCCTATCTGGCCGACAGCACCAACACCACCGCCACGAATCAGTTGGCGCTGAACTTCGAGTTCCGTCATCAGCTCGACAGCGCCGTGCGCTATTTCCGTCGCCAATATCAGGCCGAATCGATTCCAACCAACGGGGCGAGGGTCGTCAGGGAGTTAGCGCTGAATGGTCAGGTTGATGCGGCTCAGGCGTTGCTCGATTCCATCAACAAGGCGTCGCCTGGGGCGGTCGGAACACTGATCAACTACGGCGCCCGAGCCACCATTCTGGTCGCCCGCGGGCGGCACGATTCCGTGGAGGCGCTCGCCGAGGAGATGGTCAAGTCGCCGCGACCCACCATTCATCAGAACGGGCTGGCAATATTGCGCGGTGAAGCGTCGCTTAATGGGTGGCTGACCCGGAGCACCGCAGCGGACAGCGCGCTGCGGTTGGCGAAAGCAGAGGGTGGCCTGGCCCATCAGTTTGAAGTGTGGCCGGCGGGTGACGAGATCTACTTCCGTGGCCACAACACCGAAGGCGTTCGGCAACTGGACGCGATGGTGGCCGGGAAGGAATGGGATACTGCCCCGGCGGGCGACCGACCGTATCAGTCGGTGGTCATTCTCTTTGCTCGCGCCGGTCGCCCCGACCGGGCCCGAGCCCTGTTGACGGCCTGGCAGGCGAACGACCTGTTCACCAAATCACCAGACGCGAGGGCCCAACTCGCCTTGGCCGAGGGCGAGGTCGCCTTGGCCGAAGGGAAGACCGACGAGGCGCTGCGCCAGTTCCGCACGGCCAGCGTGGATGCCGATGGCGAGCCGGTGGCGTGCCTTTCCTGCGTCTGGGATGCGATGGCGCGAGCATTCGATGCCGCCAAGCAATCCGACTCGGCGAGGAGTTACTTGGAACGGTATCTCGCCATCTCCCCCGCCGTCCGGGGCGTAGGTCCCAACTCATCGGACAGCTACGCCCTCGCCGCGGTCGAGAAACGTCTCGGTGAGTTGTATGACTCCAAGGGCGACAAGGCCAACGCCATCAAGCACTACGCCGCGTTCGTCGATCAGTGGAAGAGCGCGGATGCCGACCTGCAGCCTACCGTCGCGACCGTCAAGAAGCGGCTCGATGA
>JBBRBZ010000287.1:0-1764 GCA_038205305.1 Gemmatimonadales bacterium | reverse complement strand
GAAGCCCCGTCGCATGCTCCCATGCGGTGGGGCTTCGGGTCTTGTACGCTCCCGCTGGAGGGGCGGCCGTGGGTCGGGCCGCTTCACGAGCACGCTAAATCTGCCCACACCAACTCCACCACGAGGCCCTCGCCAATGGCTGATGCACTCGACCAGCCGGGATTCGTCCCGCTCACGACCTGGCGCGAATATCCACCAGAGGAAATGAAGGCCAGAAGTCGAGCCTTCGCCGAGGAGATGCAACGCCGTCGATCGGTCCGGCAGTTCAGTGATCGCCCCGTGGCGCGCGAGATCATCGAGGCAGCGATTGAAGCAGCAGGGACGGCGCCGAGCGGAGCCCACCAGCAACCCTGGCACTTCGTCGTCATCAGTGACCCGACAGTCAAGCACGCGATTCGTGTCGCGGCCGAAGGCGCGGAGGCAGAGTTCTACCAAAGCGCTCCCGCGGAATGGCTCGCCGCCCTCGCCCCCCTCGGGACCGATGCACACAAGCCGTACCTGGAGACAGCACCCTACCTCATTGCGGTGTTTGCCCAGCGGTATGGTCGCGGCGACGACGGCGCGAGACAGGCGCACTACTATGTCATGGAATCGGTGGGGATCGCGACCGGGTTCCTGCTCGCTGCTCTGCATCACTCAGGGTTGGCGACCCTCACCCACACGCCGAATCCGATGGGCTTCCTCAACGAGCTATTGCAGCGGCCCGCCAACGAGCGCGCGGTGATGATGGTGGTGGCGGGCTACCCGGCGGAGTCGGTGCGGGTGCCCGATCTGCATCGCAAACCGCTCTCAGCGATTGCGACTTTCCGCGACGCCCCGTGACCCGGCAACATCGCCCAGTGTTGGCTACCTCCCGCCACCACCACCGCGCGCCTTGAGTTGCGGCGGAACGGGGGGCACTTCGCCGTAGATGTCCTTGAGCTCGCCAACCCACTTCGGCACCTTGTAGACGGAAGCATCAAACAGGCCGGCCTCGTGCTTCATGCCAACCTTGACCTCGCTGATCGTTTCGGCGCGAACCAGCTGGCCCATGTTCCAGATCTCGATTCCCCCCTCGACCCAGCCACCACCGGCGCGCTGGAAGTCTGCCATGCGTGCCTCGAACTGCCGTCGATTGTAGAGCAGTCGCACGACGATCAGCTTCTCCCTGTCAAGCCAGAACTGATTGGAGGTGGAGTCACCATTACCCGCACCGACCACCAGCATCGCCCGCCCACGAAAGGTGTCGGTGCGCGAGCGGGTGAGGTCGAACTGCAGCGCCTTCAGCGCCGCGATCGTGCGCTCCGGCGCCTGGGTATGCAGGTCGTGCATCAGCAGGAGGAGGGGGTTCGGCATGGCAGAAATGCCGCCGAGCCGCCCCGCGCCAAAAGAGTACGTCGAATCGCCACGGGTGATCAGCGCGCGCCCCACGCCCATCGGCGCGATATCGATCCGCATCCGTCCCGGCAACTCCATCGCGGTGTACCAGGTCTGCGGACGCTGGTTCCCCATCTCCTCAGTGCGTTGGATGTAGGTGATGGTTCGCGGCCACTTGCCGGCATAGCGCGCGTAGGCGGATCGGACAATCGTCTCGCCCGATGGTGTGGCGGGCGAGAGACCGGGGTGTGGCAGGAGTAGTGCGAAGGCAAGCAATATCATGGCTGGTCCATCTGGTCCGGGGAGCGAATTGTCGTAGATTGGGGCACGGTGAGCATTTTCCGGCCTCCCCGGGCCTCACCAAACCCACAGGAGAACCACCGCATGTCGATGTCGTCCGAGTTCAAG
>JBBRBZ010000286.1:0-1974 GCA_038205305.1 Gemmatimonadales bacterium | reverse complement strand
ATCCCACGTTGCAAGCCCGCTCGGTTTGTCGATGAGGACCTTCAGACCTTCGGCCTCGGTGGGGTACCGAGCGTTGTCGGAACTGAACTGCTCGATCGCCGTGGCGAGATTCTCGATCTGCGCGATGGTGGTCTGCACGCGGCTCTTCTGCATGCTCTTGGCCAGTTGCGGCCCGATCAACGCGACGATCAGCCCGATGATCGCGATCACGAGCAGCATTTCGACCAGCGTGAACCCTCGTTGCCCACCCGCCGACCGCGCCACGGTGCTCGGTCCGCCGAGCGTCGCGCTCCGATGGCCCAAACAACCGTCTGCTGTGCTCTGATGCATCCGGGATGCGGGACAAGCCTTGATCCCCGCCGCGTCCTTTGTCTTCGTGATGCGCATCATTGATCCCATGGAAAAACCTCCGCACCCCCAACGACCAAGTCCCCTCTCGGCGCCCAAACCCACCGTCACGGCTGCTTCACGCGCTCCGCCGACGGCACGCCCGACACCACATCAAACCTCAGAATCCAGAGTGTACGTCCGACCGCCGCGCCGATCACCGGGGTAAAGGCCTTCTTTGCATCCAATCCCGCGCGCCGAACCGGCGCTGCCCTTTCATCCTTTGCCAGCAACCACACCGCCCGATCCGCTCGCCCCGAGGGATCAAACGCCACGTGTGCGATGCCCGAAGACCCTGCATTTGCGAGTTCGTCAACAGTTCGGGAGGTCGTCTCCCGGCGAACGCCGCCCTCACTTTCCGCCCTCTCGAAGGCTCCGATGGTGGGTGCCATCCCGCTGGTCGGCCATTCCCACTCGCGCTCGCCGAAGGTCAGTCGGAGGCTCCCCGCATCTTCGCCCGCCGCCAGTGAAACAGTGACGCGCGACTGAGACTTCATCGCTTCCATCCGAGCCGCACCGAGCCCGGTCAGCACGCCCTCGATCGCCGCCCGTTGACGCGATCCGGAGCCCATCCGCCCCATCGATGCCGCGACCACCGCGGCACCCGCCGCCAGCACCGCGAGAATCACGAGAAGTTCGAGCAGCGAAAACGCCCCCGTTGTCGCTCGGCGTGCGCTCAACTCTACTTCCCCTTGTTCCGCATCACCTCGATGGCGTCGTTGACATCGATGCGCTGATCGCGGTTGACGTCCATCGACACGACTGCGGTGCTGGCCGCTGCGGTTGTGTCGGTGGTTGCGGCGGTCGTACCGGTGCCGGCGGTGGTGCCGGCTGTCGTGGTGGTTGCCGCGGCCGTGCGCGTCGAAGGGGCGGCAACGTTCCCGCCGCTGACCTGTCGAAGGATGAGCGCCGCGTCGGCGGAGGTCACTTTGCCGTCACCGTCGATGTCGTAGCGGTTTGTCGTGCCCCCACCGCCGTTACCTCCACCATCGCCGCCGGAATCACCGATTCGGAAGTCCAGATCACGCGACGGCGTGAGATCGAGTCCCGGCAGTTCAATCGGCAGTGGCGGCACCTCCGTACCCTGGTACGTGTAGTTGAACACCTCGCCGCCGGGCTTGCTGAGCACCTGCACCGCGAGGGTCTGGTTGCTGCTCGCATCGAAGAACTTGAACGTGACACGCTGGTTGCGCGAGGGGCCTTCCTTCACGCCGGAGGTGGTCGTCAAGTCGCCGTAGATGAGGATGCTGACGTTGCGGCTGACGGTGGTGCCGGTGAAGACAAACCGTCCGCAGACTTTGTCGGTGTCGAAGAAGGCTCCGAGCATGTCGCCCGCCGCTGGCTCGGGCGTGCCCGTGAGGGCGACCAACTGCCCGATGATGCGCTCGCGGACGGTCGTCGGCCCAGGCTCGGTGATCTGGCCCATGACGGGGGCGACGAGCACGCTCATGGCGAGCACGCCTCCGCCCACCCGAAGGGCCGAGTTGCTGAACGGCAGATTTAGAGTCTTGAGGTTCATCGCTGGCTCTTTCCGGCAAGAATGGTGCGGGGATGACACAGAAGCGAGGGGCGCACGCACCGCGCCCA
>JBBRBZ010000285.1:0-1976 GCA_038205305.1 Gemmatimonadales bacterium | reverse complement strand
GTCCGTTGCCTCTGGGTGGTGCTGCCGGCCGCGATCCTCTGGGGAGCGTCTTTCCCGCTCGGGCTGGCGGCGCTGGCGTCGGGTGAGCAGGACCACGGTCGACTCGTCGGGACGATCTATGCCGCGAATACCATCGGGGCGATTGTCGGTGCCCTCGGCGTGTCGCTGGTGACCATTGCCTGGATCGGCACCCAGCAGACGCAGCGAGTGCTCATGGCGCTCGCCGCCATCAGTGCCTTGGTGCTGTTGCTGCCAACGCTCAATGTCGAGACCGGCAAGCTGGTCGTGAAGGGGAAGGGCATAATGTTCGCTCTGGTCGTCCTGCTCACCTCGGCCTGGCTCGCCAAGACGGTTCATCCGATTCCCCCGCTGATGATCGGCTATGGAAGATTCACGGCGTATCGGCTCTTCAATCACGGGGAGTTCATCTACGAGGGCGAGGGACGCAATGCCACACTGGCGGTTTCACGACTCTCCAACGGCGTGCTCAATTATCACAACGCCGGCAAGGTGCAGGCTTCCAGTGAACCGCAGGATATGCGCCTTGAGCGGATGCTGGGGCACCTCACTACGCTGATCCCCGCGCATCCCCGGCGAGTCCTCGTGATTGGCTGCGGCGCTGGTGTGACGGCTGGCGCGGTGAGCATCGACCCCGCGGTCGAATCGATGACCATCGCGGAGCTGGAGCCACTCGTGCCCCAGGTGGTGTCCAAGTATTTCAGCGAGGAGAACTTCTCGGTCGTCACCAATCCCAAGGTGAAGATCGAGATCGACGATGGGCGGCATTTCCTGCTCACCACCAAGGAGAAGTTCGACGCGATCACCGCCGATCCGTTCGATCCCTGGACCAAGGGTGCCGCGACACTTTCCACCAAGGAGTTCTACCAGCTGGTCCGCGCGCACCTCAATCCTGGCGGCATCATCACGGTGTGGGTGCCGCTGTACGAAAACAATGTCGACGCGGTGAAGAGCGAGCTCGCCACCTTCTTCTCCGTCTTTCCCAACGGACAGGTTTGGGGCAACACCCAGGACACCAAGGGCTACGACCTGGTGCTTGCCGGCCGACTCGATGATGCGCCGATCAATCTCGATGAACTCAGCGCCCGGCTTGCGACACCGGGGTATGCCGAGGTGGTGCAATCGCTCCAGAGTATCGGCTTCAGTTCGTTGGACGACTTGTTTGCCACCTTCGCGGTCCGGGGTGCTGACCTGCAACCTTGGCTCGCCGATGCGCAGATCAATCGTGACCGGAATCTGCGCTTGGAGTTCCTCGCCGGGCTCGGCCTCAACGAGTACCAGGAGGATGCCATCTATCAGCAGATGCTGGCCTATCGCCGCTTTCCGGCATCGCTCTTCACCGGGTCGCCGGATCGTCTGGCCTCGCTGGCCCAAGCCATTGGCGGGCGTCCGCAATGAGCTGTTCCCCTCCGCAAGCCCGGGAGCCCGCGGTGGTAATCTTCCATCGGGTGTGGTAGGCTTCCCCACATGATGCACCGACCCCGGCTCCGGCTCGGACCCCTCGCGACCCCGCTCCGCCACTGTGTGGCGGCGATCGCGATGTTCGCCCAGTGCCTGATGGTCATCGCTCCCATCGCTGATCTCCAGGACGCGGCCCCGCTACCGCCGACCTTCGCCTCGGTCGTCGAGATCGGGTTGTCGCACGCGTCGGTTGATACCGATCACGGGCATCAGCATGCCCATGATCCATCCACCTGCCCGGCCTGCATTGCCCAGTCGCTGATCGCCCACGTGAGTCCACCGACTCGAGCGTTTGCCGTGGTGGTCGATGAGCACACCCGGCGCGACTTGTCGACCGCCGTACCACACCAGACGCGCTATCCCACCCGTCAACAATCCAGGGCACCGCCCGCCGCACGCTGACCCGATCGGAGTCCTTCGGGGTGGGGCGCGTCTGCGCTACTGCTCCGCATCATCCTGGACAGGGAAAGCATGCGACATTCATATCTTGTGCTGGC
>JBBRBZ010000284.1:0-1979 GCA_038205305.1 Gemmatimonadales bacterium | reverse complement strand
GAAGGGGGAAATTGGCATCTTCAACCGCTCGCACTACGAGGACGTGCTTATCACCCGCGTGCACGAGTGGATCACCGCCGATGTGGCGACTCAGCGATACAATCAGATCAACGAATTCGAACAACTACTCACCGAGAGCGGTACCACCGTGCTCAAGTTCTTCCTCCACATCTCCAAGGCGGAGCAGAAGGAGCGCCTCGAAGCGCGAATCGACGACGTGGAGAAGCGCTGGAAATTCAGTGAGGGCGACCTGGAGGAGCGAAAGCTCTGGGATCGCTATCTGGCCACCTTCGAGGATGTGCTGGCGGCGACCAGCGCGGCAAACGCGCCGTGGTACGTTGTGCCGGCGAATCACAAATGGTATCGCAACCTGGTGGTGGCCGATCGGGTGGTGGACGCCCTTGAGTCGATGAAGCTGAAGACGCCACCACCGCCCGCCGGAATCGATTTCGACACGCTGAAGATCGTCTAGCGCAGCGCGGCTAGTCCTTGAAGGTCGTCGCCCTCACCCGCTGCTTCAGTGCGATGAAGCGCGGATCGTCTCGAACCCCGTCAAGCCATCCGGGTTCGGCTTCCATGAGGAAGCGCAGCACCCAGGACTTCTCGCGGAAGGCCGTCTCGAGCCACTGCATGGCGCGATCCTTGTCGCCAATGCCCGCGTAGACGATCGCCACGAAATCCGGATCCATCCAGGAGTTCTTCCGCGCGGCTTCAAGCTCATGCGCGATCCCGAGTGCCTCTTCCCGTTTCCCCATGCGGCCATAGGTCAAGGCGAGCCCGAAGGAGGGCGCTCCCCCGGTGAGGGACATGAACGCCTTGTAGGCCTCGACCGATTCAGGCAACCGCCCAAGCTCCCGCAGCGCGCTGCCGTCCCACGCCTCGGCGTACACCACCGAGGGGTCGAGTCGCTTGGTAGCCGAGTCCTGCTTGAGCGCCTCGGCCCACCGCCCGCCGAGCCCCAATGACATCACCTTCGCCGCCGATGCCATCGCCGAGAGTGGGTCAATCCGGATCAGGCGGTCGGCCACCGTGACCGCAGAATCCGTCCGGCGCATCAGCCCGAGGAAGGTGCTGTACATGAAGAGCGCGTCGGGAGAGTCTGGGTCGAGTTGCACGCTGCGCTGCAACTCGGCTAGCGCCGCCGGGAGGTCCCAGTTGGCCGCGCCCAGCTCGAAGCCGTAGGCAGCGTGCCCCTCGGCCAGCATGCTGTCGGCGTGAATCGCACGGGCTGCGGCGTCCTTCGAGAGGAGATGGGTCGGGTGCGAAGGGGCATACGCATCAGCCTGCATGTCATACGCGAACGCCAGTCCCGCCCAGGCTTGGGCATAGTTGCTGTCAAGCGCAATCGCTTGCTTGAAATAGGTGACCGCTCGAGTGAGCCCCTGTTCGCTCAACTTGTTCTTCTCGAACATCGCCTTGAGATAGAGGTCGTGCGCCTCGGCGTTGTCCGTCCGTCCGGCGCGCGCGACCGCAGTCTTTTCTGGCGAGAGCACGACGCGCATCTCACCGGCGATCGCTGCGGTGACTTCGTCCTGGAGGGCGAAGTTGTCCTTCATCTCCTTGTCGTAGTGGTTCGACCAGAGAATGTTCCCGCTGGCCGCGTCGGTGAGCTGCATCTGCAGCCGAATGCTGGCGCCCTGGGATTGCAACGTCCCGGTGAGCAGCATCCCGACGCCGAGCTGTTTGGCCATCTCGGTGTTCGAGAGCTCAGAGTGCTTGAAACGGAATGTCGAGACGTCACCGGCCACGGTCAATCCGGGGATCTGGCGGAGCGATCCGGCGAGTTCGCTCGTCATGCCGTCGGCAAGGTACTCCTTGGTGGAGTCGCCGCCGTTGTTGACGATCGGCAGCACCGCGAGAGATTGGTGCAAGCTCCTCGTTGGCAACGGTGTGCCGGAACGCATCACTCGCCAACCCGCCAGCGCAAAGAGGAGAACGCCCACGCCGGCGGCGACCCCGATGAACACTCCACGCCGCGA
>JBBRBZ010000283.1:0-2035 GCA_038205305.1 Gemmatimonadales bacterium | reverse complement strand
GAGGAAGCCGAGCTGGTAACCGCGCTCGGCACAGGCGGCCTTCACCAGCTCGAGGCAACGGGCCAGGCCGCCGCCTTCCAGGAGTGGCCGACCGTTGCGCTCCTGCGCTCCATGGCCGAACAGCTTCACGAAGAGATGATTCCCGACGCGCGGTGCTGCACGTAGCCACGCGCTCGCGCGCGCCGGTGTCGGCAGGGCATAGCCCGCGAGCTCGCCGACCTCGAGCGTCGGGACCACGTGGTATTTCGGGTGACGCCGCACCGTGAGCGGACCCTGCACCATCAGCATGGCATCGGCCGGCGCGGCCACTCCCGGGCGAAGCAGCGGGCCGCGGTCGTGGGACTTGGGGCGCGCTGGATCATCAATGGCCCAGTAGATCGCGTTCACCAGCGAGGTCTGGCATGCACTCGGCGCCGAGGGGAGGGTGAAGTCGGCGCGACAACCGGCCTGGCGCAGCAGCGTCAGTTCGTTGTTCAGGCCGCACCAGCGTCCATCCGGTCGGCTGTTGTCGAGTGCCCAGTTGCCGTGAATGAAGCACCACACCGGTTGTCCGGTCGCATCGAGGCGGAGCACGCCGTGGTCGCGATGCAGCCTGGTTGTGAAGTCGCGCAGCAGTTCGAGGAAATGATCCGGCGTGTCGTTATCGTGGTGCAGGTGCACCTCGACGTCGGCGATTCCCGCACGGGTCAGGTCGGCAATCCGATCCACCACCTCGCGATCATACTCCTCCGCAGGGTAGAAGAAGGTGAACTGGGCCGGTCGGCCGAAACTGTCTCGCGCCCCATTGGCGATGCGGGGCCAGTGCTTCGCCCAGCCATCGGCCCGTTCGATCGCTACGGCATGCGACACGTTGCCACCGCACGGCTCGAAGTGGTCGGTGAACATCAGCCAGACCGTCGGCGGCGAGGCGGGGTCCGGACGCCAGCGACGATCGCGCCACCAGCTCTCCACCAGTCCGGGCGCCCAGAGCTCCGCGTGACGGGGCAGTTGCATGCTCAGGGCCGGTCGAGGTGAAGGTGGTGGAGGATCTCGCGAGCACCGTCGAGGATGTCGAATCGCTTTGGCTCGGTCGCTGCGGAGTCAGTGCACAGGAGCACCTGCGCGATCGCCTCGGCCAGTGCGCCGATATCGCCTTCGGGGACGGTGCGGGATGCGCCGAACGGTAGCAGGTCCGCGATGCTGCCGACATTGCTGGCGACGAAGGGCAGCCCGGTGGCCATCGCTTCCAGCAGCACGTTGGGCACCCCTTCGGAGCGCGAGGGGAGCACCATTACGTTGGCTGCGTGGTACCAAGTTGGCAGCGCGGCCGAAGCGACCGGTCCGGGAAAGACGATACGAGTGGCGAGCGCCCCCGAGGCGGCGGCAAGCTCCTTCAGGGCGCCGTCGAGCGGACCACCGCCGACCATCGCCACCAGCAGTTGCGGATGGGCCGTCGTCAGCGTCCGTGCTGCCGCAATCACCCGATCTGCCGCCTTCACCTCCACCATGTTCCCCACCCACAGCAGCAGCGGCCCGTCCACGGGGATCCCCAGCGCACGCCGCGCGGCCAGCCGGTCACCAGGGGCGAACCGCTCGAGGTTCACTCCCTGAATGAAGGTCGTCACGTGCCCGGCGTCGGCGCCGAGGGCGATCGAGCGCCGTGCGATCTCGTTGCCGACCGCGAAGAGGTGGTCCGCAGATCGCAGCGTGGTGCTCACCGCGTGGCGCCGCGCCGGGTCAGCCGGCAGCAGGAGCACATCGGAACCCGCAGCGATCACTCCCGAGCGGATTCCCTGTTCGCGGGCGAAGCGGACGGCTGCGGTGCCATCGGGGTGCGTCCAGAAGGCGAGAATCGCATCGGGCGCAGGAGTGCGGCGCGCGAGATCGTCGAGCGTGCGGCGCACCGACCACCAGAGCATGCTGTGGTAGCGATCGCGCAGCACGAAGGGTGTGTACCAGTAGGTCGGATACTCCGCACCCTGCACGCTGGCGGAGCGGTGTCGGCGCAGCTTTGCGGTCCACGGCACCGGCGCCACCACGGAGACGCGGCAGCCCA
>JBBRBZ010000282.1:0-2043 GCA_038205305.1 Gemmatimonadales bacterium | reverse complement strand
AAAACCGCCCTGTTCTTCGGAGATTCCGCCGAAGCGGGCTCGGAAGGTCTGGGCCTGTTCGGCAAGGACGGGGACCACCCGGTCGCCTGGCACCAGCGCGATGTAGCGTTCAAAGTAGGGTGCATATTCTGTCGGAAGTGGGCGCATCGTTTGGTCCGGTCGAGGGTGGCTGGATGGATGCACGGAAGATATCGAAGAATCCCTGGTCGGCCAGAGTGGATGAACGCGGTGCGGGATGCGGTTTCGCGGTCGCGCCGATGGCCTACCGGCGCCATATTCCGATCCATGACCTCACGCCGCGACTTCCTGCAGGCGGGCGCCGGATCGCTGCTCGCGTCGACGCTCCCCCACGCCCCGAGCGTCGTGCCTACGGCCGCGCCCGCCCCCTTCCTCGACCTCCTCCGTGGTCCCGACGCGGTGAGCGTCAAGACTTCGTCCGGCGAGAAACCACTTCGCAAGGTCGGCGCCGAGCGCTGGGAGGGCGGCGGGATCACCCTCCGGGCCACGGCCGTCTCGGGCGCCCTCCGAGTGGAGCTCTCCGCCCCTACCGTTGCGGTGCTCCGCGTCGGACTCCGCTGGAACGAGGCGATGACTGGCACCCGCCTTCTGCTTGGTGATGCCTGGGAGCGCGGCTACGGCGACCTGGAATGGCGCGGCTTCGTCCCCGACCGGGTGATGCCGTGGTATGTCATGGCCCACGATGGCGCCCGCACCGACGGCTACGGCGTTCGCACCGGGGCCGCCGCGTTCTGTGCGTGGCAGGCCGACGGCGGCGGGCTCTCGCTCTGGGCCGATGTCCGGAGCGGCGGCAGTCCGCTGCAGTTGGGCGAGCGATCGCTCATGCTCTGCGAGGTTGTATGTCGTGCCGGCAAGCCGGGAGAATCGGCGTATTCCGCACTCCATGCCTTCTGCCGGCAGATGTGCGCCACCCCACGGCTTCCCGCGCAGCCGGTCTATGGCAGCAACGACTGGTACTGGGCCTTCGGGAAGAACAGTGCTGCAAGCGCGATCACCGATGCGCAGCGGATCGTGGACCTGTCCCCCGGCGGCAACAATCGCCCCTTCGTGGTCATCGACGATGGCTGGCAGCCGGGACGCGGCGCGAGCACGGTCGGTGCGGGCACCTGGGATCGCGGCAACGAGAATTTCCCCGACCTCCCCGGCCTCGCCGCCAAGGTGAAGCAGCTTGGCGGACGGATGGGCGCGTGGATCCGTCCCCTCGAGGCAGCGGACGATGTCCCAGACAGCTGGCGCCTCTCCCGCGACCGCAAGGCACTCGACCCGACGGTGCCCGCCGTTCGCGAGAAGATCACCAGCGACATGGCCCGCCTCCATGGCTGGGGGATGGAACTGATCAAGCACGACTACTCCACCTGGGACATCTTCGGTCGCTGGGGCTTCCAGATGGGATCGGCGATGACCCGGGATGGTTGGAGCTTCGCTGAGGGGGCGCATCGTACCACCGCCGAGGTGATCAACGGCATGTATCAGGATATTCGTCGCGGTGCAGGCGACGCGGTCGTCATTGGTTGCAATACCATCAGCCACCTCTCGGCTGGTGTGTTCGAGCTCTGTCGCACCGGCGATGACACCGGCGGGCCGGACTGGTCGCGCACGCGCAAGATGGGCGTCAACACGATGGCCTTTCGCATCGCCCAGCACGGGGCGTTCTACGCCGCTGACGCGGATTGCGCGAGTGTCGTCGCCGGTGTCCCTTGGGAGTTGAGTCGACAGTGGATCGATCTGGTCGGCCGCAGCGGCACGCCGCTCTTCATGTCGATGGCGAACGACGCGATGGGGACAGAACAGAACGCTGCCATCCGCCGCGCCCTCGCGAGTGCCGCCGTACCTCAGGCATTGGCCGAGCCGCTGGACTGGCTGCAGACCACGTGGCCCAGCAAGTGGAAGCTCGATGGCACGGTGACCGAGACGTACCAGTGGGGACATGCCGAGGGATGACAGTCGAACACCGAGAGCCGATGGACCTCCGGGCCCAGCTGCAGCAGACCCTCGCCAACAGCCACACGCTGGAGCGCGAGCTCG
>JBBRBZ010000281.1:0-2076 GCA_038205305.1 Gemmatimonadales bacterium | reverse complement strand
CAAGTCACCAGTAGCGGCGGTTGCTAAGTGCGGAAGTACTCCTGGAACGCGGGGTAGCCGTCGAGGTTGAATTGGTAGTCCCAGAACAGCTGGAGTTGGATGGCGTCGTTGTCCTTGCGGTCCAGCCCGAGCTGGTCGAGCATCCACGCGTCCGGCGCGATTCGATCCAAGCGATCCGCGGGGACGCCGTGGGTGTACTGCCACCGAGTGGTCTCCTCGGTGAACTTCTCCCGCACGCCCTCTTCGTTGGTGGCACGGTCCTTGGCGTGCGCGAAGAGGATGTCCCAGAACGGGGTGAAGCCCTCCATATAGGCGTTCCCGCTCTGCGTGATCAGGGCAGTGATGCGCTCAGGACGTCGGCTGGCGATCCGCAGCCCGATCGGTGCGCCGTAGTCGTGAATGTAGAGGGCGAAGCGATCGAGGCCGAGGTGTTCGATCAATTTCTCGGTGATCTCGGTCAGGTGGTCGAAGCTGTACTCGAATTGGGTCGTCGTCGGCATCGCCGAGCGCCCGAACCCGATGTGGTCGGGGGCGACCAGGTGATACTCGTCGGCTAGCGAGTTGATCAGGTTGCGAAACATGTGTGAGCTGGACGGGAAGCCGTGCAGCAGCATGAGGGTCGGTTTCGCCGGGCCACCGGCCTCGCGGTAGAACACCTTGAGTCCGTCGATCATCGCCGTGTTGTAGCGCGTGGCAAAGGCATTCATGAACATCCCCTGTTCCAGTAGCTGCCGGGAGAGTCGTCGTCAGCCGGCGGGTAGGTGTCGAGCCCGTCGGCCCAGCCGACCGATTGAGCCGATCATGAAATCTGCTCGAGCGAATCCGGGATCAACCCCAGTGCCGATGCCGGCGGCCGCGGCTGTGCAAGTACGCAGATCAAGATTTGTTCTTGCGAGTGCAAGCGGGCCATGGGCTTGTTCTTCTCGTCGTGGGCGACAGGTGCGCGGGACATGATCAATGATTGGGACGACGCGCGAGTCGGGCGCCCCGCGGGGCTGGCGGGACGCGACCAGGAGCGCGCGATACTCGCCACGCTCGAGCGCGATGTCCGCGACGGATTGAGCGGATCGCTCGTCTTGGTCGGTGAACCCGGGGTGGGGAAGACGCGTCTGTTGCAGCACTTGGCGGCCTCGGCCGCCGATCTGGCTGTCATGAATGTCTCCGGAGTGGAATCCGAGGTTCAACTCAGCTACGCGGCTCTGCATCACCTGCTGATGCCCCATCTGGACCGACGGGACAGGCTGCCCGGACCCCAGCGTGACGCGTTGGAGTGCACGTTCGGCCTGCGTGACGGTCCGCCGCCCAACCGATTTCTGGTCGGTCTCGGCGCGCTGGCGATGCTCGCCGAGGCAGCAGCAGCCCGGCCCGTGCTGTGCCTCGTCGATGATGCGCACTGGCTGGACCAGGAATCACTGCGGGTGCTGGGCTTCGTCGCTCGCCGCCTCCATGCCGAGCGGATTGGCCTGATTTTCAGCGCTCGTGGGCACACTGGCGATCTGACTGCTCTGCACGGGTTGGCCACGCACCACGTCAGCCCTCTGGACACGGCGTCCGCGCGGGTGCTCCTCGATGAGCGGGTCGTCGGTGCGCTCGATCCACGGGTGGCGGCCCGGATGATCAGCGAGACCGGCGCGAACCCCCTTGCCCTGCTCGAGCTGGCCGGGGAGCTCACCGCCGAACAGCTGGCAGGCCAGTTCCCGTTGCCACGGCGCTTGCCGGTCGGGCGACGCATCGGTGCGCACTTCCTTGCTCAAGTTGCCGCGATGCCTGCCGACACCGGCACTTTGCTGCTGATCGCGGCCGCCGCATCCACCGATGAGCCCGTGACACTGTGGCGCGCCGCCGCTCTGCTTGAAGTGGCCATCGATTCCGCGAAACCCGCAGTGGCGCAAGCTATCCTGACAGTCAAACCTCGAATTCAGTTCCGCCATCCGCTCATCCGTACCGCCGTCTACGACGGGGCGCACTCCGATGACCGCCACCGAGCGCATGAAGCATTGGCCACTGTGAACGAAACCGATGGGCACTGGGATGAGGCGGCGTGGCACCGAGGCCAGTCGGTCACCGTGCCAGATG
>JBBRBZ010000280.1:0-2085 GCA_038205305.1 Gemmatimonadales bacterium | reverse complement strand
CGACAGTGTCGGCATCGTGGTCGGTGATTCGGGAACCCTCCGCGTGCTCGCGCGCAGCGATTCCGCGGTCGCGTTCCGGCAGGTCCGCTTCGGCTATCGTGAAGTGACCATCGCTCAGGCGCGGCAGCTCGCCGCCGGCCGTCGGGTGCTCATCCGCGGGACCGTGCTGTCGCCGCTCCAGTTCTTCCACGACTCGAGCGCCTTCGTGAGCGACCCGACCGGGCGCATCCGGATCACCAGCGCCCGGCATCGTCCGGGGCGGACCGGTAACAACATCGGCGACTCCGTCACCGTCGTCGGCACCACCGGCGCCAATCTGGGCCAACCTGTCCTGCTCAGCGGGCTCTTCAACTCGCTCGGGACCTCGCCGATGCCCATTCCCCTCGCGTCATCAGTGCTCGAGGCGCACACCGCGGGCAATGGCACACTCGACGCCGCGCTGGTGTCAATCACCGGTGCCTGGATCGCCGACAGCATGATCTCGGGGAAGGACTTCCTGGTACGGATCGGCGACCCGGTCGACTCGACGCGTCGCACCGACGTGGTGATCGATTCGTTGCTCAACATTCCGCATTCCGTCTGGAGGCCTGGGCTGTCGATCACCGTGAAGGGTGTGCTGGTGCCCAAGGGCGATGGCACCTGGGTGCTCAAGCCGCGGAGCGGGATCGACGTCACCGTCTTCTGATCGGTACCCGCTCCTGATCAGCGCGTGTGTCGCGGCGCCCCGTCCGGTTCACCCGAGCGGGGCGCTGTGGCGTATGCTACCCACCACCCCGCGGCCAGGCCGAGCAGTGACGGGAGAAGTTCCGCGATGACCACAGGGAGCCCGGTGAGCCACCCCGCCGCGATGAGAACCATGACCGCCGCGCAGACCAGCACGATCGCGAAGCGCCGCCCCGCCAATCGGGCACACCAGCCCAACAACACAAACCAGCTGAACAGCCAGAGCGCGGTCCACCACTCGGCGCGCTCGTCGATCGCCCAGGTGAAGGGGTGAACCAGCGCCCATCCCAATCCAACGGAGATTCGTCGCTCCAAGTGCGTCGACTGCTCGGGTGATGCCGCCGGACCACTGACCAGTTCAACGGTAGTGGCATGCCATCGCCAATCGAACCGCCAGGGCTTGCCCGTCGGAATCTCCATTGCCTTTGAGAAGCGCCAGCTCGGCGTCCGGAAGCGCAGTGCGGACGCCGGCATCTGCACCTCCATGTCCATTCCTCCGCGTACCTGACTGACCCGGATGAACGCCCGGGGCGTGCCGTCCACCAAGCGCACGATTGATGAGGGGCGCGGCGGCGGCGTACTGCTGGTGCGGGTGAGCACGAGGCCGAGTGTCAGCGAGTCGTGCGGTCCGGGGAGCCGAACGAGGGGATCCATCGAGACCGGGATGCCCGCAAGTGTGACGGCTTGAATGGTGCCCTCGAATGCCGCTTGACTCGCGCCGGAATTTCCGAACCGCCCCACCCAGGGGGGAGCTCCGTCGAGTGAAGGGCGCATCCCGAAGCCGGTCCCCAGCCAGATCGTCGCCTGACACGCCAGCACCAGCAAAGAGGCTATCCTGGCCTTCCTCGGTGAGTGGGCAATCGACACGACCCAGACCACCAGCAGCCACCCAAGAACCGCTCCACCGGTGTTCGACAACACGTCACCCAGTGTGGCGTCGCGGCCCACCAGCAGCGTGGCCTGGGTGAGTTCGATCGCGAGGGTGAGGCCGAACGCCCATGGCACCAATCGGCGGAGCGAGAGACAGTACAGACGGGCGAGTACGCCAAACGGGACGAAGAGCGCCAGGTTCACCACCACGTCAGTCGCCCCACCCTCGCCACAGACGACGCAGTACCACGGAGCGCGGAGGACGCTGTCCCGCATCGCTGGGGCGGAACGAAGGGTCAGCCACCCCACGACACCCAGCCATAGCAGGGTAGCAGCACGGACCATCGGAGAGCCATCTTGGTTGCGCCGAACTGCCAGCACGGGGTCCCCGCAGGAGATCATAGTGAAAAGAATTTATACGATTTCTGGTCGCTCGGCGCTGGCATTGCCACCAGCAATCTGATCTAAACCATTGTCAATAAAAGGGTTGGA
>JBBRBZ010000279.1:0-2097 GCA_038205305.1 Gemmatimonadales bacterium | reverse complement strand
CCCCTCGTCTCTCGTCTCTCGTCTCTCGAATCTTTCCCGGTGAGCCAGCCATGACCAATCTTCCCGCCGCCCGTCCCCGCGTCGCCCTGCCGGAGATCTCCGCCGTCTCCTGGGAACATCCGGCCGATCGGGCCGCCTTGCAGGCCCTCCGGGCGATCCCGGGGGTCGACGAGATCATGCGGAAAATCCTCGGCATCGTGGGGGGCGAGGACGGTATCCGGCTGCTCTTTCAGGGCAACGCCGTGCGGGTGGGTCTCACCCAGTTCCCGAGCCTCTGGCGCCTCCACATCGAGAATTGCGCGACCTTCGGCTGGGAGGCCGTCCCCGAGGTCTACGTCACCCAAACCCCGATCTTCAACGCCGGCGCGTACGGTATCGACAACCCGTTCATCGTGATCCACTCCTCGGCCCTCGAGCTGCTGGACGAGGAAGAGCAACGGGTGCTGTTGGCGCATGAGCTCGGGCACGTCATCAGCGGACACTCGCTCTACACCACCATCGCCGAGATCATGACGATGGTGTCGCTCGGTGCGCTGCCGATGATCGCCGCGCTGGTGATTCTGCCGGTGCGACTCGCCTTCCTGGAGTGGTCGCGCAAGTCGGAGCTTTCCGCCGATCGCGCCGGGCTGCTCGGCTCGCAGGACCTGCAGGCCACCATGCGGCTCTTCATGAAGATGGCCGGCGGCGGCAACACGGCGAACATCCGGCCGGGCGACCTGAACCTCGAACCGTTCGTGCAACAGGCCAACGAGTACGCGGTGAACGAGAAGCTCACCAACCTGATCTGGAAGGTGCTCAACACGCTCAACTTGTCGCATCCCATGCATGTGGTGCGCGCCGCGGAGGTGCAGCGCTGGCTGCAGTCGGGCGAGTACGAGCGCATCCTGCGTGGCGAGTATGTCCGTCGCGGCGCCGAGGAGCGGGAGCGGCCGCTGCGCGACGACATGCGCGAGGCGGCCAAGCACTATGGGGACGAGATCAAGAACGTCGCCGAAGACTTCAAAAACGCAGCCAAGCGCGCGGCCACCCGAGCCAAGGAAGCCTACGACGAAGCGCGGGAGAAGCAGGGGACGTGAGGATTCTCGTCGTCGGCAGCGGTGGCCGTGAACATGCGCTGGCCGTGGCCATCGCCGCCGACGATCCGTCCCATCAGATCTATGTCGCGCCGGGGAATCCAGGTACCGCCGCCCTCGCCACCAACATTGCCGTCCCCGCCGATGACATCGACCGCATTGCCGATGCCGCCGACATGTATGCCATCGACATGACCATCATCGGGCCCGAGGGGCCGCTGGCGCAGGGTCTCGCCGACCGGCTCGCCGCCGAGGGACGGGTGGTGTTCGGTCCCCTCGCTGCCGCAGCGATGATCGAATCATCGAAGGCATTTGCCAAGGATGTCATGCGCGCCGCCGGAGTTCCGACCGCCGCAAGCGAAGTCTTCGACAATCTCCACGATGCCCTCGCCTACATCGACACGCATACCGAACCACTGGTGGTGAAGGCCTCCGGATTGGCGGGGGGCAAGGGTGCCGTGGTGTGCGCTACACGTGCCGAGGCGCGCGAGGCGGCGCGGGCGATGATCGGCGACCGGCGCTTCGGCAAGGCAAGTGATGTGATCGTCATTGAGGACTTCCTGGAAGGGGAGGAGCTCTCGGTGATGGCGATCACCAATGGCCGGGAAGTACGACTCCTCCCTGCGGCTCAGGATCACAAACGTCTGCTCGAGGGCGACGCCGGCCCCAACACCGGCGGCATGGGCGCCTATGCGCCGGTGCAAATGGCCACGCCGGAACTGCTCGCGCGCGTCGAGCGCGACGTGCTGCTGCCGACACTGCAGGAGCTAGAACGGCGAGGTGCCACCTTCACCGGCGTGCTCTACGCCGGGCTGATGATCCATCCCGACGGGACGCCCAATGTGGTGGAGTTCAACTGCCGACTGGGCGATCCCGAGGCCGAGGTGATCCTTCCGCTGGTGCAGTCGGGGCTGGTCGCACTCCTCGACGCCGCTGCGCGCGGACAACCTCTGCCCACGCTGACGCTGCACGACGCCGCCGCCGTCACCACCGTACTCGCGAGCGAAGGCTATCCCGACGCACC
>JBBRBZ010000278.1:0-2167 GCA_038205305.1 Gemmatimonadales bacterium | reverse complement strand
AGGTCCTTGTTCATGATGATGCCGCGCGGGAAGTAGAGCTTGTCGTAATCCTTGATGCCGCCCTGCGGAAACTCTCCCACGGTCATGAAGTTCGGCACCCCGCCACCGATCGCGGCCCACTCCTTGTAGTACCCGGCGATGGCCAGGAGGTCCGGCCAGTACACTTGCTCCACGAAGGCCTGTGCCCGGGTGATCATCGCCTGGACATCGATCAGTCGCTCGGTGTTGATCGTTTCGGTGTCATCGAGGTTGATCGCGCATGCCATCCCGCCTACAAGGAAATTCGGATGCGGGTTCTTGCCGCCGAAGATGGTGTGGAGCCGGATAACGTCACGCTGCCAGTCGAGCGCCTCGAGATAGTGCGCTACGGCGAGCAGGTTGACTTCGGGGGGCAGCTTGTAGGCCGGATGGCCCCAATAGCCGTTGCTGAAGATGCCCAGCTGACCGCTGCCGACGAACTTCTTCACCCGATTCTGGACCTCGGCGAAATAGGTCTCCGAATTGTTCGGCCAGGGAGAAATGCTCTTGGCGATCTTGGACGTTTCGGCCGGATCGGCCTTGAGCGCGCTCACCACGTCCACCCAGTCCAGCGCATGTAGGTGGTAGAAGTGGATGACGTGGTCGTGGATGTACTGCATCCCGTGGACCAGGTTGCGGATGGTGTTGGCGTTGGCGGGAATCTCGATCCCGAGTGCATCCTCGACGGCACGACAGGAGGCGACCGCGTGCACCACCGTGCAGACCCCGCAGATGCGCTGGGTGAAGGCCCAGGCGTCGCGCGGGTCGCGGTCCTTCATGATGATCTCGATCCCGCGGAACTGCGTCGAGACCGCCCAGGCGTTGCTGATCTTCCCATTCTCCGCCTGCGCTTCGATGCGAAGGTGTCCCTCGATCCGGGTGATGGGGTCGACGACAATCTTGGTCACGGCCATGGGGCCTTACTCCTTCGCGCTGGTGGAGGACGGTGGCGAGGAGGGCGGAACGGTTGGTCCACTCCCCGGGGCCTGCATGACGGGCAACGCATGCTTGAGGCGGGACTGATGCACGGCGGTGGCGATGCCGTGCGTCACCACGCCAGCGGTGGCACCGATCGCGAGCGCGGCACCGATGAGGTCGGCGCGACGCTCCACGCCGAACCCACCGACATCGGGCAGCCGATCGTAGAACGGCGACATCGTGTCCCAGAAGTGGGGTTCGGTGCAGCCGATGCACGGGTGCCCCGCGCCGATCGGCCAACTGGTGCCGCCATTCCACTGGAAGATCGGACAGGGCGAGAAGGTCTCCGGCCCCTTGCAGCCGACGTGATAGAGGCACCAGCCCTTCCGGGCTGCCTCGTCGTCGAAGACCTCAACGAATTGTCCGGCGTCGAAGTTGGCGCGCTTGGAGCACTGGTCATGGATCCGTGCGCCGTAGGCGAAGAGCGGTCGCCCCATCGCGTCGGTATTCGGCAGCGTGCCGAAGGTGAGGTAGTGCGCGATGGTTGCGGTGACGACATCGGCGATCGGCGGGCAGCCCGCGATGTTGACCACCGGCTTGTCCTTGATGATGTCCTGCACACCCACCGCACCAGTGGGATTCGGCCGGGCCGCCTGAATGCTGCCCCAGTGGGCACAGGCACCTAGGGCGATGATCGCCGTGGCCCCCTTGGCGGCCTCCTCCAGGATGGTCTTGGCTGATCGCCCACCGATGGTGAGATAGACGCCGTTGTCCGCGAGCGGTACCGAGCCGGTGACCAGCAAGAGGTCCTTGCCGTTGTTCTCCATCATCGCCGACTGCAGCGCCGCCTCGGCCGCCGTCCCGGATGCGGCCATCAGCGTGTGCGAGTAATCGAGCGAGATCATGTCGAGGACGAGGTTTCCGATGGTGGGCTCGGAGGTGCGGATGACGCTCTCCACACACCCGGTGCACTCCTGCAGCTGGATCCAGATGACGCTGGGTCGTCGCTGCGCCTTCAACGCCTCGACCATCTTGGGCGTTGCCTCGCGGCCGAGACCGAGGACCACGCAGAGCGACCCACAGAACTCCACGAATTCGCGACGGCTGTAGCCGCGTTCCTCGAGATGCTGGCCGAGGGTGTCACCTTCGGTCCACGGATGGGTGGTGGGTGTCAGCATGATCGACTGCCTCCGGCGTTGGCGCCGCGGCAAGGGTGCGGTGCCGCCTGGAG
>JBBRBZ010000277.1:0-2215 GCA_038205305.1 Gemmatimonadales bacterium | reverse complement strand
ACCGCGTCGGCCGGCAACGATCACCGACTCGGCGCCAATGAGGCGCCACCGGCCATCATCTCGATCTTTCTCGGGGACATGCTCTCCGACATCCTGGCACAGGTGGAAGCAGGGATTCCCAAGCGCACCATTCAGGGCGGGGTGATCGACCTGGGCGCCCGGTCGCTCCCTTCCATTCCGCGGCACTCCGGCGATCGGAATCGGACGTCCCCGTTGGCCTTCACCGGCAACAAGTTCGAGTTCCGGGCGGTCGGCTCGACCGCCTCGGTGGCCTGGCCGACCACGGTGTTCAACGCCATCGCGACCGAGTCGCTCGACTACCTCGCCGGCGAGCTCGAGAAGGCCGTGGGCACCAATCCCACCCCCGCAAAACTCCAGACCGCCGTGCTCGGCGTGCTCAAGAAGGTGATCAAGGAGCACAAGCGAGTGGTGTTCGATGGCGACGGCTACTCCGAGGAGTGGCACAAGGAAGCCGCCAAGCGCGGGCTGCCCCACCTGCGCGACTCGGTGGAGGCGTTCCCGGTCCTCAAGGCGAAGAAGACGGTCGAGCTCTTCAAGAAGTACGGCATCCTCACCAAGCCGGAAGTGGAATCGCGCTATCACATCGCGGTGGAGAAGTGGGTCAAGCAATTGGTGATCGAGTCGGAGATGATGATCGCGATGGCCCGCACCATGATCCTTCCCGCCGCGCTCCGCCATCAGGCCGACCTGGGCGAGACCATCAATGCCACCGAGGGTGCCGGCATCGACTGCGATGACACCGTCAAGTCGCTGGAGAAGTTCGTCGGCCTGGTGAGCGGGGCACGCGTCGCGCTGCACACCCTCGAAACGGCCTCGGAATTCCACGACGACGATCCGATGAAGCACGCGCTGCACATCAAGCAGAAGGTGCGTCCCGCGATGGATGCAATGCGCCGCACCGCCGATGCGTTGGAAACCTACGTCGCGGCCGATCTGTGGCCGTTGCCGACCTATCGGGAGTTGCTGTTTTTGAAGTGACGATCGAGGAGGAAGGGGGCGAGGAGAGCGGCGGGTTTTCTACCACCCGCCTTGCCCCCTTCTCCCATCGCCCGTAGCTTCGCGGGATGCCCTCGACCTTCGGAGGCCGCCAGGAACCCTGGTCGGCCACGTTCGGTACTTCCTCCACCTCCTCCGCCACCCTGACGGAGCCCAAGCCCGCACCGGTGAATCCCGTGCAGGCGGGGCAGGTCACCGTGGTGACTGGCGGGGCCACCGGACTCGGCCGGGCGATCGCGCACGAGTTCGGGCGCGTGGGGAGCCGGGTGGCCTTCTGCTGGTATGAGATGGATGATCGCGAGGTCGAGGCGAGTGCCCTGCTTACCGAGACGACGCTCTCCTCGCTCGGGGTCGAGGTCTATGCGGCGCGCTGTGACGTGCGCGACCGCACGCAGGTCGAGCGGTTCATCGCGGATGTGGTGGAGCGGTTCGGGACAGTGAACAACCTGGTGAACAACGCCGGGATTGCCCACGATGGCGCCCTCTGGCGGCTCACCCCGCACGATTGGGCCTCGGTGCTCGAGACCAACGTGACCGGCGCCTTCAACTGCATTGCCACCTGTGCGCCGCATTTCCGGCGGCAGCACGCCGGCAAGGTGGTGAGCGTCAGCGCGCATCAGGCACAACGTCCCGGCTTCGGGGTCGCCAACTATGCCGCGAGCAAGGCCGCTCTCGAGGGCCTCACTCGCGCCGCCGCCGTGGAACTCGGCCCCACCAGCGTCAACGTGAACGCGGTGGCCCCCGGATTCGTCCACACCGAACGGCTCGACCTGCTCCCCTCGGACTTGATCGAGCGGACTCGGAAGCGTGCTGTGCTCGGCCGCCTTGCTGAACCGGAGGACATCGCCAGGGTGGTGCTCTTCCTCTGTTCCGATGCGGCACGCCATATCACCGGGCAGACCATCGTGGTGGACGGCGGTCTCTCGCTGGAATAGCTTTCCGGGGGTGAATCCCTCTCTGGTAGTGGCGCGCCGATTCGGCGCCCTGACGCTCCTCCTTACCGCCTGCTCCTCGCCAGGCACCCTGCACGCACAGGGCGGCAAGCCTGCGCCCGCGCCGGCACTTCTGGTGTCGTCGATCGCGGGCCAATACCTGCCGGTGCTGCCGTTGACCTACGTGATCGTCGGGGAGTCGATTCACGACCCGGCGATCCCCACGGCGCGGGCCCCTCTGGTCGTCTGGGCCGATTCGATCGTGC
>JBBRBZ010000276.1:0-2232 GCA_038205305.1 Gemmatimonadales bacterium | reverse complement strand
GGCGTCGGCCTTGAAGGTGGTCGGCTTGACCAGCACGCGGATGCCATTGGAGAGACGCCAATCGGTGAGGCCGAGGGCGGTGTCCGTGGTCTCGGAGACGATCCGTCCGCCGGCGGGCGGATTCGGCACCAGATCGCCGGCGACCACTTTCTCCGTCCATGGTGCCATCGTCGCGGTATCGGCGTGGGCCACGGCCGCGAGCAACTGCGCCTTGGTCGGCAGCTTGTCGGCCGCACCGGTCGGGGCTTCGAGTGAGATGAAGCGATCGACGCCTCGAGTGGCCGCCTTGATGCTGGCGTTGACCTCGGCGACAGTGATGCTGGGGAGGAGTCGCTGGTCGAGCAGGTATTCGTCGTGGGTGCTCACCGGAACGGCGCCGCTCGAGAAGGCGCGGAGGTAGCTGTTCACGATGCCACCAGAGGAGCGCTTGCCGCTCTCCTCGTTGGCGGCGGCGACGGCATCACCGCTGAGCAGGTCGGCCTTGGCGCGCGCGAGTTCCGCCGGCAAGACGCCGTGGCTCGCGAAGCGCCGCAACTCGCGGAGTGCTGCCTCAAACGCTTCAGTTGCCTTGCCGCTCTTTGGGGTCACCGAGAGCTGTGTCGTCTCGATGTTGCGGATGAGCGTCGACGGACCAAGGAAGGCCCAGGCGAACGGCGTCTCGGGACGACGCTGCAGCTCGGCGAAGCGCGCACCGGAAATCATCGCGAAGAGCTGATTGATGAGTTGGTGGCGGTGATCGGCTTCGGTGCGATAGCTGGTGGTGTCGTGCCGGATCTGGAGCGAGATATCCTCGGTGCTGAGCTCGGGGTCGGTGACGATGGTCACGCGCGTCCCGGGAATGACCGGCACCGGTGCCACGAGGCGCGGCCGCGGCTTGGCGGGCGCGCGCAGGGTGCCGAAGCGGCTCTTGATGAGGGCGATGAGGGAATCGACGGGGTAATCGCCGACTGCGATCACACCCATCAGGTTGGGGCGGTACCAGTCGCGATAGAAGCGCTTCATGGGCGCGGGGTTGGCGTGGCCGATGATGGCCGTGTCGCCAATCGGCAGACGCGTCGCGTAGCGCGACCCTTGGAAGAGGATCGGGAATTCCTTGTCGCGAATGCGGCTGCCGGCACCGAGTCCGTCACGCCATTCGCCGAGCACCACACCGCGCTCGTCGACGACTTCGGTGGAATCGAAGGTCACCCCTGCCGCCCAGTCCCGAAGGATGTCGAACGCCTTGTCCACCAGCTCCGGCTTGTCGCTCGGCACCGGCAGGATGAAGGTGGTCTCGTCGAAGCCGGTCGAGGCGTTCAGGTCGGCGCCGAACCTCACGCCGATCGATTCGAGGTACTTCACCAGGTCGTTCTTGGCGAAGTGGGTGGTGCCATTGAAGGCCATGTGCTCGATGAAGTGGGCCAGGCCGAGCTGGTCGCGGTCCTCGAGGATCGACCCGGCATCGACGACGAGACGCAGCTCCAGGCGCTTCTCGGGGTAGGAGTTGCGGCGGACCCAGTAGCGGAGGCCGTTGGGTAGCCGGCCGCTGTGGGTGGCGGTGTCGACGGGGAGGGGCGTCGCCCGCACGGGCTGCTGGGCGGCAACCGGCATCGTGAGCGTGGCCAGCAGCAGGGCGATCAGGGGGAGGCGCATCTGAGATCCTCGCGTGTCGGGGAGCAGGTGAAAGGGCGGCGCATGCGTCAGGGAGCAGCTGTAAGGGCGACGCATGCGTCGCCCGTACCGAGTGTCGCCCATGCTGGGGTGCGCCCGTGCTGGGAGGTCGCCCGTGCTCCAATATGCCACCCCCGCCGGTCAGGGGGTGAATGACACCGCCTGAGGCGACCCGTACCGCGCGCCGCCCACCACGCAGCGGAGGTTCGGAGCGATGGCCACGTCGGCGGGGGCATGGCTGTGGCCGCAGAGGACGGTGACCTGATGTTCCGGATGGGACTGGGCGAAGCGCCGGAGCACGGCTCCGGTGGCGCCGCAGACCAGCAGGGGCTGCCATTCGGGCCGGGCGATCGGTCCGCGGGTGGGGAGCGCCTCGATAAAGGGCGGCACATGGGTGGCGACCAGGATGCGCGGGAAGTCGGAGGCGGCCCGGGCGAGCAAGGTATCGAGCCTGGCGGCATCGGCGTCGGCGAGGGCGCGCTTGGCGGCGAGCCGGGTCAGGCGAGAGGGGAGGGCGGCGAGCTCACCGATCAGCCGGTCGTCATTGAGCCGGAGCGGGGTGGTGAGTGGGTCGCCGTGGCG
>JBBRBZ010000275.1:0-2238 GCA_038205305.1 Gemmatimonadales bacterium | reverse complement strand
TGACCCACGATGAGGAGCTCGGAGTCGGGGTACTTCTCGAGACTCAGCGCCAGCTCCCGCAGGTTGGTGGCTGCGTCGGCCTTGATGACATCAGAGTCAAAGTCGTACAACAAGCCCGAAGCGAACGTTACCTGGATCCCTTCGCCCACCCGCTCCACCGTGGCGCCCTTGATGTTCTGCCCCAGTTCGGCGGCCTGCTTGTCCATCTGGTGACCGATGATGGCCCCGGCCGCGCCGCCCACCACCGCGCCGATGATGGCGCCCTTGGCGGTGGAGCCGGCCACCTTGCCGATGACCCCGCCGACGACCGCACCACCGCCGGCTCCGATGACCGCGCCGGTCTGCATCTTGGACGCGCAGCCGCTGATGATGCCGCTGCTGGCGGCGAGGAGAAGGACGGCGAGGGTGGTTCGCTGGAAAGTTCGCACAGGGACTCCGCGGCAATGATGCGTGAAGGGGAAACTTCACGGAGTGCGCAAGCGAGCACCATCAGTCATTGTGACGGTGCGTGGGCTAGTCCTTTGGGTGGAGAGGATGCGCGGACGCATTCTAGGCATCGCCGCACCGCCCCTGTGCCCCGCCGTTGACGGCGCGGAGGCCCGCTTGTCGGAATCCCGACATTTTTACATCTGTTTCTTTCGAGATTTAACTTGTAGCTTGAAAGGACACGGGTTCAGCGTCGATTGAACGCCGAGTTGTCCGGTGTGGTTGAGGGCACCTACTCTTTCCATGGAGACATTCATGCTTCCCGTCGCCTTGCTGTCGCTGGCCCTTCTCGGGAACGGCGCCACGCTTCGTGCGCCCGTACGTTCCCCCAACGATCTGGCGACCCTCGCCCGCGCCTACATCGCCGATCGATCGGCCGGACGGAGTGGCTTCCTCGCCACGCACCTGATTCCGAGCTTTGCCCGCCAGACCGGCCTCGCCTGCTCCGCCTGTCACAGTTCCTTTCCGCAGCTGACGGCCTTCGGTCGGCTCTTCAAGCTCAATGGCTACACCATGACCGGACTTCAGGTCATCCAGGCCGGGGACAGCGGCAAGCCGCAGACGCTGAAACTCAACCTGATCCCACCGATTTCGGCGATGGTTCAGACGTCGTTCACGCAGACCGCCACCACCATCCCGGGCACCCAGAACGGCAACGCCCAATTTCCGCAGCAGTTGAGTCTCTTTGTGGGCGGTGAAATCAGTCCCAAGCTGGGCACCTTCCTGCAGCTGACCTACGCTGGCGCCGATGGTGCCCTGGCCATCGACAATGCCGAGTTGCGGTACGCCTCCACCACCGAACTTGGCGGCAAGCCTCTGCTCTTCGGCGTGTCGCTCAACAACAACCCAACCAGTCAGGATATCTGGAACACCGTGCCGGCGTGGCGATTCCCATACGCTTCTTCCGCGGCCGCGCCGAGCCCGATGGCCGCGCCCCTGCTGGAAGGTGCCCTGGCACAGCAGGTCGCAGGACTCGGAACCTACGCGATGTACAATGGCAAGTTCTTTGGCGAGTACAGCGCATACCGGTCGGCTGCCCAGGGGGGCGCGATCCCGCCCAACGCAACTTCGATGGGCACCATCTCCGGCGTCGCGTCCTACTGGCGCGGGTTCTATCAGCAGACGTGGGGCGACAATACCATCATGCTCGGCACCTTCGGCATGAAGGCCAAGCTCTTTCCGGAGGGCGTGACGGGGTATGTCAATCGCTACACAGACGTTGCCTTCGACGGCCAGTACGAGGGGAAAATCGGCTCGTCGACCTTCAATGCGCACGGCTCCTGGTTGCGCGAGAAACAGGCGCTCAGTGCGGCGGCCGCGGCCGGTGACGTTGCCAACCCCAACAATACGCTCAACTCCCTGCGGCTCGATGCCGGTATCATCACCGCCTCTCGCGTGGGGATGACGGTGGGCTATTTCGGGATCAGCGGATCCTCCGACGCCCTGCTGTACTCTGGCGACGCGGTGGTGGGGAGCAGCACCGGCTCTCCCAACAGCAATGGTCTCATCGGCGAGCTCTCCTTCATGCCCTGGCTCAACACCCGCTTCTCGGCACAGTATGTGGCCTACAGCAAGTTCAACGGTGCCAAGACCAACTACGACGGTGCCGGCCGCAAGGCGAGCGACAACAACGCTCTCTACCTGCTCGCGTGGGTGGCGTTCTGAGCCATGGAACCGGCTCCAGGCGTGGGGGGGGGGGGGCGCGCGGGGGCCCCCCCCACACCCAGGGGAAAGGGGGGGGTAGTGTGGGGG
>JBBRBZ010000274.1:0-2271 GCA_038205305.1 Gemmatimonadales bacterium | reverse complement strand
TCGCCCGGCGCCTGTGGGCGACGAGCGCGCGGCCGAGGAAATAGCACAGGGTGACGAAGGTGACGAGTCCGGCGACACCAAGCTCCATGCCATACTGCACCCAGGTGCTGTGGGCGGCGCGCCCATCGCCGTTGATGATGTCCATGTAGATCGGGAAGTTGTCGAGGCCATAGCCCCAAGGCTTCTTGATGGTCCACACGATTCCCTGCTTCCAGAAGAACCACCGACCACCGGAGGATGTCAGGTTGTAGTCGTCGCTGCCGAAGTCGGTGAAGCGTCCCATTCCAGCACCACTGGCCGTCATGATGAAGAGCGCGGCACCTCCCCCGATCATGATGAATGTCAGCACGCGGCGCCAGCCGCGTGCACCCATCCCGAGGAGTACCGTGGCTGCGGCACCGAAGGCAAGCATCGAACCTCGCGACGCCGTCGGCACGACGGCAGCACAGAGCGTGAGTGCACAGGCACCCCAGAAGATTCGGCGCCGCAAACTGCCGACGCTCAGCCAGAGCGCCAGCGGAAATGTGGCAGACAGGATCGCCCCGAAATCGTTCGGGTCGAGTGAGGTGCCGACGTTCGGCCGCGACCGCTCGATAGACGTCTGGGGCGCAATACCCAGCTGCTCGTAGCGCAGGGTTTTCGCGTTGTATGTGGAGACGTAGTTCGCCCCGATTGCGGTGACGCAGAGCACGAAGATCATCACGGCCCATCGCATGGCGCGCCGGTCACGCAAGATGACCAGGCAGAGCAGGAAGACCACCAGCGAGATGATGAAACGGGTGCGCAGGAAGTAGAGCGAGCCGGAGGGCCAGATGCCGATGGGGAGCGTGGCGCAGGTCAGCCCGACGATGATCGCCACCAGGCGAAGCGGGCGCGATTGCCCCCAGATCAACTTCCACGCGTCACTCGGGATGGCCAGCGCCAGTACCGCCACGAAGGCGAGCATCGCGAACATCGGCAGGTTCGGGATGTCGAAGGCGTCGAAGACCTCGGGCAGACGCGCCACGGCGTAGCCCAAGTACAGCCCCAGGAGCGGCGCCACGGCGAGTTCTACCGCCCCCGCCCGGGTGAGCGAGAACCCACTCGGCTTGACCCGCTTGGTCTCCTGGGTGGAGGCACTCTTGACGAGGTCCACCAGGTTGGACGGGTGCATGCCGGGATTCAGGGGGGCGACGCTCATAGCAGTCCTTGATTCACGAGAAACTCCGCCCCGGCAACGAGCCAGCTCTGGCCAGCACTTGGGCTGATCCCGGGGGCGCACCATCGGGATTGCCGCAATTCACGGGCCAGCCACGAGGGATCGTGGCGCTGCCGACCCTGAACCCCCACACGGTTTACCCACAACGGTAACACGGGTAGCATTGATGGGCACGGTCCATCTCTTGCTATACCCAAGTCGAAGCGTCAGCGCGAGCATCGGTCGCTCGCCATTCCATTGCCCACATCCCTATCGGAAGGCCCATGCAGCCCTCGAGTCCTGTCCTCAGTCCGAAGCTCCGCGATCTCCTGCCGTTGGTGCTCGGCCTCCTCCTGCTGGTCGCCCTCTCCTCGGCCGTCGATCTGCTCCTCGGCATCTTTCCGACCAACTTCGGCGACATCCGCTGGCGATACTCGTTGATGACCGGCCTGCTCACCAGCGGAACCCAGACCGGCCTCTTCGTGGCGCTCTTCATGCTCCTCGGGGCGCTGGCCGAGCGTCGCCTCGTCGTTCGTGTCGCAGCCATCGCGGCCCTCCTCTTCGGACTGCTCTACCTCGTGACCGTGCCGTTCTACGGCCTCGACTTCGTGGTCGCCCGCAAGCTGATCCCGCTCGCCAACCGCCACGCCTTCGACATGCAGTGGGCGAAGAACACCGGCTACGTGTCGCTGCTCGCGCTCGGGCTCGTCTGGGTCGGCATCAAGGGCTTCCGGAGCACGCCGAATCTCGATACGGCCGGGCGGAAGCGCGAGGTGGGTGAAGGATTGGTGGTTGGGCAGGGCTGAGCAACCATCGCGGGCAGGCGGGAGGTCCCTCTTCCGTCAGCCCGCCTTCGCTGCGCTCCGGGCGATCCGCGACTCCTCCGTGAGCTCGAACATCGCTGGGCACACCACGGACTGGCAACCGAAATCGAAGTGATCCTCGCGGGCGTTTACAGCGGCGGGAGGATGCGGTTGACCTCGGCGATCAACCCGGGCGCGACCTTGAGGGCGAGTGCGTCGGCGCCACCGACATCACCCTCGGTGACCGGTACGACGATCCGCACCAGCGCCTCCTCGGTCCGACCATGGAGC
>JBBRBZ010000273.1:0-2319 GCA_038205305.1 Gemmatimonadales bacterium | reverse complement strand
GAGGAAGCCGAGCTGGTAACCGCGCTCGGCACAGGCGGCCTTCACCAGCTCGAGGCAACGGGCCAGGCCGCCGCCTTCCAGGAGTGGCCGACCGTTGCGCTCCTGCGCTCCATGGCCGAACAGCTTCACGAAGAGATGATTGCCGACGCGCGGTGCTGCATGTAGCCACGCGCGCGCTCGCGTCGGTGTCGGCAGCGCATAGCCCGCCAATTCACCGACCTCGAGCGTTGGCACCACATGGTATTTTGGGTGACGCCGCACCGTGAGCGGGCCCTGCACCATCAGCATGGCATCGGTCGGCGCGGCCACTCCCGGGCGAAGCAGGGGCCCTCGGTCGTGGGATTTGGGCCGCGCCGGATCATCAATGGCCCAGTAGATCGCGTTCACCAGCGAGGTTTGGCATGCGCTCGGTGCCGAGGGGAGGGTGAAATCGGCGCGACACCCGGCCTGGCGCAGCAGCGTCAGCTCGTTGTTCAGGCCGCACCAGCGTCCGTCCGGTCGACTGTTGTCGAGTGCCCAATTGCCATGAATGAAGCACCACACCGGTTGCCCGGTCGCATCGAGGCGGAGCACGCCATGGTCGCGATGCAGCCTGGTGGTGAAATCCGCGAGCGCCTCGAGAAAATGGCCCGGCGTGTCGTTGTCGTGGTGGAGGTGTACCTCGACGTCGGCGATGCCCGCGTGGGTCAGGTCGGCAATCCGGTCCACCACCTCGCGATCATATTCCTCGACGGGGTAGAAGAAGGTGAACTGCGCCGGGCGTCCGAAGCTGTCGCGCGCGGCGTGGGCGATTCGGGGCCAGTGCTTCGCCCAGCCATCGGCCCGCTCGATCGCCACCGCATGCGACACGTTGCCACCGCACGGCTCGAAGTGGTCGGTGAACATCAGCCAGACCGTCGGCGGCGAGGCGGGGTTCGGACGCCAGCGACGATCCCGCCACCAGCTCTCCACCAGGCCGGGCGCCCAGAGTTCCGCGTGACGGGGCAGGTGCATGCTCAGGGCCGGTCGAGGTGAAGGTGGTGGAGGATCTCGCGAGCACCGTCGAGGATGTCGAATTGTTTCGGCTCGGTCGCTGCGGAGTCGGTGCAGAGGAGCACCTGCGCGATCGCCTCGGCCAGCGCGCTGACATCGCCTTCGGGGACGGTGCGGGATGCGCCGAACGGTAGCAGGTCCGCGATGCTGCCGACATTGCTGGCGACGAAGGGCAGGCCGGTGGCCATCGCTTCCAGCAGCACGTTGGGCACCCCTTCGGAGCGCGAGGGGAGCACCATGACGTTGGCTGCGTGGTACCAAGTCGGCAGCGCAGCCGACGGCACCGGCCCGGGAAAGATGATGCGAGTGGCGAGCGCCCCCGAGGCGGCGGCAAGCTCCTTCAGGGCGCCGTCGAGCGGACCACCGCCGACCATCGCTACCCGCAGTTGCGGATGGGTCGTCATGAGCGTCCGGGCTGCCGCAATCACCCGAGCTGCTGCCTTCACCTCCACCATGTTCCCCACCCACAGCAGCAGGGGCCCGTCCCCGGGGATCCCCAGTACACGCCGCGTGACCAGCCGGTCACCAGGGGCGAACCGCTCGAGGTTCACTCCCTGAATGAAGGTCGTCACGCGCGCCGCGTCGGCGCCGAGGGCGATCGCCCGCCGTGCGATCTCGTTGCCGACGGCGAAGAGGTGGTCCGCAGACCGCAGCGTGGTGCTCACCACGTGGCGCCGTGCCGGGTCAGCCGGCAGCAGGAGTATATCGGAACCCGCAGCGATCACTCCCGAGCGGATTCCTTGTTCGCGGGCGAAGCGGACGGCTGCGGTGCCATCGGGGTGCGTCCAGAAGGCGAGAATCGCATCGGGCGCAGGGGTGCGCCGCGCGAGATGGTCGAGCGTGCGACGCACAGACCACCAGAGCATGTCGTGGTAGCGCTCGCGCAGTACGAAGGGTGTGTACCAGTAGGTCGGATACTCCCCACCCTGCACGCTGGCGGAGCGGTGTCGGGGGAGCTTTGCGGTCCACGGCACCGGCGCCACCACGGAGACGCGGCAGCCCAGTGTGCGCAGCGCCGCGACGAGGTTCGCCATGGCGGGACCCTTGTGCGGTTCCCATGCCGTGGGGTACACGGTAGAGAGAAAGACCAGGTGCTTCCCGGGGACGGCACGATCAGTCATGCATAGCCAAGCCGTAGTGCATCGCGTACGCTGCGACCGTCGCGTCAAGGGAGAATGCTTCCTCCACTCGCCGACGCGCGGCGATCGATTCCTTCGCGGCGAGCTCGGCGTCGCCGAGCATGGTCACCATCGCCTCGGCCAGCGCGGACGGGTCGTCCGGCGGAAC
>JBBRBZ010000272.1:0-2340 GCA_038205305.1 Gemmatimonadales bacterium | reverse complement strand
CTCCATCCCGACTGAGTGGCCGAGCGAACCGCCGCGCCCGGTGCTGCTGGCGGCGACCGGCTTGTAGCGGTCCATCATCGCCTGGGCCGCCGCCTTGATCCGGGGATCGCTGAAGCGATAGCTCGCCATGATCGTCTGCATTTTGGCATAGGCAGTGTCCATGATCGCTCGCGCGGTCAGGTGGGGCCGGATCGAGGTCAGCACGGATTGGTAGAGCCGCAGGTAGATGGTGTAGTACTCGCGTTGGCGGCCAGTAAACTTGCCATTCACGGGCCAGACTCGCGTCACATCGGCCGTGTAGTTGTTGATGTCCGGCGCCCAGTCGAACTGAAGCAGCTCGCCATCGACCAGCACGCCATTGTTCTTGTGATAATGAGTGTACTGCATGCGGGGGCCGCCGGCGATCAGCGGGAAGTACGACGTGCCGTACGCCCCACCCCGCTTGTAGACATATTCCGCAGGCGCCTCGAGTTCATGCTCGAGCATCCCCGGTTTGGTGTCGCGCATCGCTTCCATGATGGCCAGACCGGCGAGACGACTGGCCTCACGGATTTGCGCGATCTCGCGTGGCGTCTTGAAGGCACGCAGTGAATCGAGGACGGGGTCGAGATCCTTGAGAGTGGCGGTCGGCACCGTGCGCTTCACCGCCGCCACGAACAGCTCCTCCCGGGAGACGCGGCCATCCCAGCGGTCGGCCTGGGAGCGTCGGAAGTAGCTGGCGACGTCTCCCGACGATTCGCTGCTCTGCGTCTCCGGACGGAAGGGAGTGAAGACCACCCGGCCATCGAGTTGCGCCAGTGCCGTCGCGAAGGAATCGCGGGGCATCACGACATCGACTCCGGTCGCCTTCCGCGCCGAATCGTTCGCGGTGAGGTAGGGGCCATATTGCCGGACGCGTGCCGCGGCCGCGTTGAGGAAGAGTGTCGTGCGCTTGGTGCGGCCATCGACGATCAGCATCGCCCGCGGCTCGATCACCCCGGACAGGTAGAAGAACTGATTCCCCTGCCGCAGCGTCCACTCGCCGCGCGGCTCGGTCGCCCCCTGGATGACGGCCACCCCATCGCCAATCTGTTCCATCACTCGGGCCCGGTGCGCGGCGAATTCCTCCGGCGGAAAGGCGCCAGTGAATCCCCCTTGCGCGGTCAGGGGCGCGGCGAAGATGACGAGCGCCAATACGGCGGTCCTGGTGTGACGTGGCATGCGTCCTTCTCCTGCTGGTGGTAGTCGCTTCACGAGCCATCGGCGGTCAGGACAGGGACTTTCATGGGGATTCTGGAAGTATGCGACAAGCCTTCATGCGGCGCCACGCAGCCGTGTTCGAGTCACGATTCTTTCACGATACCGGTTTGGACAACTTCCCCTGCCACTCCGCCGCCTGGACCGGCTTCTTCCAAGCGGTGTAGAGCGCGACGAGCCGTCGGGTGTTGATCTGCGTGCGGGGACTCGCAGCTCCGAGCGCGGCAACCAAACCGCCTTGCGCCTGCAAGAGCAGCGACTCGGCCTTGGGGTACTCCCCGACGGAACTCGCGATCAGCCGAGCCGCCACTTGAGTGGCGAGTTCTTGTACATGCATCCACCATCGGTTGTCAGTCCGAGAAGCACAGTCGGCGTCGACCAGTACTTGCCTTGGCGAACCGCCACCAGATTCGTTTCGCTCGAACTCCCCGTCCAGCCGCCGCCTTTCGGTATCACCAGGTTCGGGCTCGGCGCGCAATACCATTCCGTGCTCGTGGAATAGGTGGCGAAGAGAGTGTCTCCGCGTACGATTGATGATTGGATGGCGATGGTCTGATAGGAGCTATCCGATGGCCTCACCGCGCGGGCGTGGAGAATCGCCGCGAGGCCGTCGCGAACCTCCTTCCAGACCTTTCGTGTCGAGTCCGGCACCTCGATGCGCCACGCCTTGGCTGTCGATGCGGACATGGAGGAGGCGACCGCATTGGAGAGGTCCTTCACCACCGCTGACACGACCAAAGTGATCTCGTCCGGTTTGGTTGCCACCCGGAATGGTTTGAGGGCACTCTGCGCAGGGAGCCGCGCGCCCACGCAGAGCAGGCTTGTCAGGAGGATCGCCGCGGCTCCTCCGGCAACCAGGCCGAAGTGCATGACTCGGACGGATTGGGGGGTGTACGCGGGGTTGGTCATCTCATCCATTCTCAAGGTTGGCGGCAAGGACGCTGGGCATGATCTCGTCTCCTGGTTCGAACACCGTCCCGCGACCGGGCCCGAAGGGTATATTCCTCCTCCCCATCAGGGCACGCCCCCGCCCGGTCTTTCCGCTTTCGATCAAGGAGTTTCCATGGTCAAGAATATGGGCAGTCTCGATCGCACGCTGCGTAT
>JBBRBZ010000271.1:0-2362 GCA_038205305.1 Gemmatimonadales bacterium | reverse complement strand
CCGAACGGCAGGTGGGCCTCGGCGCCGGACGTGGAGTTGTTGATCGACGTCATGCCGGCGCTGATCCGCTCGGCGAAGCGGAAGGCGTTGACCGGGTCGGTGGTGTAGATCGAGGACGACAGCCCGTAGCCGTGACCGTTGGCCAGGCTGATGGCCTCGTCGAAGTCGCTGAAGGTGCCGACGCCCACCAGCGGCTCGATCTCGCCGCGCCCGACCTTGCCGACGACTTCCTCGAGATCGGCTCCGGTGACCGGCGGATGCAGGAGCAGCATCGTGTAAAGGATCGCGCCCAGGGAGTAGATGTCGGAGCGCGCGTCAAGAGTCTTCACTTCTCCGCGCGCCTGCTCGGGGCTCATGTATTGCGGCGTGCCCATGATGCTGCCGGCCCGGGTGCTGCGCGACTTGGGCACCGCCCCGCGGGTGCCGGCGACGAGGGTGCGGTTGAGATCGGGGTCGGGCATCTCCTTTCGCCCGACCACTTTGGCCAGTCCCCAGTCCATGACCAGCACCACGCCGAAGTCGTCGAGCATGACATTCTCCGGCTTGAGGTCGCGGTGGATGACGCCCTTGCTGTGGGCAAAGGCGATGGCGTCGCAGACCTTCTGGAAGATGGTGAGCAACACGGGCAGCGGATATTTTCGCACCGTGGCGCCCACGCCCTCGGCCATGAGGTCGAGCACCTTGTGCAGGGTGATGCCGCGCACCATTTTCATGGTGTAAAAAAGCTGGTCCAGTTCATCCACGCCCAGCTCGTGGACGGGGACGATATTCGGGTGTTCGAGCTGGCCGGTGATCTTCGCCTCGTTGAGAAAGCGCAGCACATCGCCCTCGTCCGCCGGGTCGAGCATCACCTTCATCGCCACGGTGCGCTCGATCGCGCTCTGCCGCGCGTCCACGATCGCGCCCATGCCGCCCTGCGCGACGATGCCGCCGATGGCGTAACGCTTGTCGCCGAGCAATTCCCCTGGCAGGAGGCGCCGCAGCGTGGCCTGCACCGGGTCGCGATCCTCACCGGGCACGCTGGACATCCGCGGGCGGTGGATCTCGACGGTGATGTCGGGCCCGAGGCGCACCGCCTGATTGGGGAAAAGGCGCGTCGCCCCGGTGATGCGCTGCTCGTTGACGAAGGTGCCGTTGCTGCTGCCCAGATCCTCGATCGTCACGTGGTCGAGGTGGATGGTGAGCTGCGCGTGCCGCCGCGAGATGAGCGGCGTGTCCGCAGAAATCTCCACGTCCTCATTGCGGCCGATGACATAGACGCCGGGAGGCAGGGTCACACGCGCCAGTTCT
This sequence comes from Gemmatimonadales bacterium, assembly GCA_038205305.1. Taxonomy (GTDB): domain Bacteria; phylum Gemmatimonadota; class Gemmatimonadetes; order Gemmatimonadales; family GWC2-71-9; genus Palsa-1233. The sequence continues at coordinate 1,072 of JBBRBZ010000271.1, read as the reverse complement.
GCGTCCTGGTGGCGAAGGCTGACTTCCGTCTGGGGTATGTGCATGGGACCTCTCTCCGAGAGAAACCGACTGCCCCTTTTCTGCCCTGCGTACAAGACGCGCACAAGCGGGAAAACTTGTCGCCGACCCGTGCCGGGCGCGTATTCTCCCGCGCATGGCTCTGCCCGTCAAAACCCGTCCTCTCACTCCCGAGGAGTATCTGCGTCTCGAACGCGAGGCGCCCTTTAAGAGCGAGTACCATGGTGGCGAGATGTTTGCCATGGCGGGGGGCACTCCCCGTCACAGCCTGATCGCCGCGAACGTCGGGATGGCGCTCGGCACTCGCCTCCGCGGCCAGCGATGCACCGCCTACCAGAGCGACCTGCGCATCGGCATTCCACTCGAAGACCTCTACACCTATCCCGACGTCACCGTCTTCTGCGAGTCGATGACCTTCCTGCCGGGCACGGACGACACGGCCACGAATCCCACCGTGATTGTCGAAGTCCTTTCCAAAACCACCGAAGCCTACGACCGCGGGCGCAAGTTCGAGTCCTACCGCCGGCTGCCCAGCCTGCGCGAATACTTGCTCGTCTCGCAGGACGCGCCGCTCATCGAGCGCTTCACGCGCGAAGGCGACGATCGCTGGGTGCTCACCACCGCGCGCGGCCTCGAGGCCGTGCTCCCGCTCGAAATTATCGCCGCCGAACTCCCGCTCGCCGAGGTCTATGAAAAGGTGGACTTCAGCACGCCGGAGACGCCGCCTCCGGCGGAAGCGCCGCGCTGAACGAACCGCCGCACCGCGCTACTCCGCGACTTCGTGGACGCGCAGGTCGCCGGTCGGGCCGATGAGGAAGAGCGGATTGCTTGCGCCGAGGTCGTCATTGAAGGGCCGCGCGGCGAGCGGGAATTTCACCGCGCCGATGCTGAGGGCGACGATCTCCTGCGCAACGATGCCGAAGTGATCGCCCGCGCCGCTCGTGCCGAACGCCTGGCCCCGGATGACCACGCTGGCGATCCGGGAGTGAATGGCCGCGTCGTCCGTGATCCCCGCGCCGCTGATCTTCGCATCGTCGGCATTGCCGAAACCATC
>JBBRBZ010000270.1:0-2390 GCA_038205305.1 Gemmatimonadales bacterium | reverse complement strand
GGCTTCCAGTCCTTTCGCACGTTCCCAAAGGAGGACATCAGCCAATCTCACTTTTGACGGTCTTCGTAGGCATGCTGGCGGTGGGCGCGGCGTCCATCTGCGTACTGCTGCGCATCGCGTCTGCGCCTCTTCCGAGGATGAAAAGCCACACGACTCCCATCCCGACCAAGATCGCCGAGCTGACCTGGAACGCGGTGGAGAACCCGGCGATGAGCGCATCGGGGGTCGGTCGGGCAAGAGAATGGTCGGTGAGGTAGGTGGTCGTCACGGATGCGGCAATCGTGTTGAGCACCGCGATTCCGATCGTGCCGCCGATCTGCTGGCTGGTGTTGAGGGTGGCCGAGGCGATTCCGCTGTCATTGTTCGCAACGCCGAAGAGCGCCGTAGACGACAGCGGAACGAAGATCAGGCCGAAGCCGAGGCTCGCGACGATCATGTAGGGGAGCACCGCCGACGCGTACGCGCTCGTCGGTGTCAGCTGAGCGAATCCCAGCATTGCTCCCGACATCATGATGAATCCGGTGAAGGTCACAAATCGCGGTCCGAATCTCGGCAGCAGTCGACTCGCGACGGTGGCGCTGACGACCACTCCAGCTGAGAACGGCAGGAACGATAGGCCGGACTGCAGCGGAGTGAGTTTCAGCACGAGTTGAAGGAAGTACGACAAGAACAAGAAGAACGACAGCCCCGCGGTGCCGACGAAGAACGCCGCGAGATACGCGCCCCCACACACCCGGTTCTTCACGATTCGAAGGGGCAGCATTGGGGTCGCTGTGCGAGCTTGAATGAGTACGAAGGCTACGAGCAGCCCCGCGGCGAGAGCGAGGAAACCGATCGTCGTCGCGCTGCCCCACCCGGCACTCTCGGCTTGGGTGATCCCGAAGACGAGCGAGAAGAGTCCAGCGGTGACCGTTATCGCACCCGGGATGTCGTAGCGCGCCCGCCCGGTGTTTCGGGACTCCAGCACGAAGAGCAGCGCGAGTATCACCGCGACAACGGCAATCGGCACGTTCACGAGAAGGCACCAGCGCCAGTTCGCGTACTCGGTGAGAACGCCGCCGAGAATCAGGCCGATCGCCGCCCCGCCGCCGGCGATGGCGCCGTAGACGCCGAAGGCGCGGGCGCGTTCTTTCATGTCGGTAAAGGTCACGCTGATGAGTGAGAGCGCGGCCGGCGCGAGCATGGCAGCGAAGAGGCCCTGTAGACCTCGTGAGGCGAATAAGGTTCCCGCGTTCGGGGCGAGGCCTCCGAGCGCGGATGCGATGGCGAAGCCGATGAGGCCCACCACGAACATCCGCTTGCGTCCTGCGTAGTCGGCGATGCGACCGCCGAGCAAGAGGAGGCTGCCGAACGCGAGGGTGTATGCGGTGACAACCCACTGGCGATCCGTATCGGAGATGCTCAAGTCAGTCTGGATCGAGGGCAGGGCGATGTTCACGATGGAGCCGTCAAGAACGACCATGAGCTGCGCCAACGCGATCACGACGAGCGCGCGCCACCGGAACGGATTAGGGGTCAGATCCGACGGATTTGCGGTGCTGACCTCGGTTGCGCTGGCGGACATGCGACCCTCTCCATAAATTCAACAGTTGTGTAATTGGGATCGTAAACTACGATTTCAGTAGATGTCAAATAGCGAGAAGCGTGCGGGGGCGGGCCAATGAACGCCACACGAGTCGGTCGACGCTCGGGCTCGAGCGAGAGCCGCGACGACGTGCTTCAGGCGGCAAAAGCGCTCTTTGCGGACCACGGTTATCAGCGCACGACCATCAGGCTCATTGCGGAACGGGCAGGTGTCGACCCGAGTCTGGTCATCTACTTCTTTTCCAGCAAAGAGCAACTGTTCGCCGCGTCGATGCCGGCACCGAGCGAGGAGGCCCTTCGTGCACCGAAACTCCTGGCCGCTCTGCCGCGAGCGGAGGCGGCCCGGGCTATGGCGCAGAGAATACTGGAGTCGATCAAGTCTGAGGAGCCCAGCAACATTCTCTCCATCATGCGAGCCGCCAGCTCACGGCCCGAGGCGATTTCACACCTTCGAGAGATGTTCGTCAGCCGAATGATGCTTCCCATGATCACCGAACTCGGGCTTTCTCGACCTCAAGAGCGTGCCGTGCTGCTCGCCTCGATCGTCACAGGATTGTCGTTCGTCCACGAGCTACTCGACATCGACGCCGAATGGCCCAATCTCAACCGGGATGCCGAGCTGGAGCTGATCTCGAAAACAATCGAGCTCACGCTCACCATCGACCTGGAGTAAGGGGGCGACAGGGCCAAACCTCCGGATGTGTTCGGAATAACATGGCGCAACAAATACGTCTCAGACTCGCAGCGGGTACGGTCATCGAACACATCCCCAAATTCGCAGGGATCTCGTTGGCTGCCGCTTGGAG
>JBBRBZ010000269.1:0-2395 GCA_038205305.1 Gemmatimonadales bacterium | reverse complement strand
CAGATCCGCTTGCCAGTGCGCGCATCGAGAGCGAGCAGGGTGTTGGCGAAGAGGTTGTCGCCGATGCGATCGCCACCGTACCAGTCGAAGGCGGCCGAGCCGGTGGCGGCGAAAAGGATCCCGCGCTTCTCGTCGATGGTCACGCCGGCCCAAGCGTTGGCACCACCGGAGCTTTTCCAGGCATCGGGGGGCCAAGTCTCGTAGCCGAACTCGCCCGGGTGCGGGATGGTGTGGAAACTCCAGCGCAGCGCCCCTGTGTTGACGTCATACGCGCGGATATCGCCCGGCGCCGATGGCAGCGCCTCGGCCACGGTGCTACCGATGATGTAGAGATCCTGGTAGACCACCCCCGGCGTCGATGCACTGACCGAAATGGCCGCAGGCGCGCGGTCGAAGCCTTCGCGCAGGTCGACGATGCCGTCGGTGCCGAACGACTTGATCGGGAGACCGCTCTTCCGGTCGAGGGCATAGAGGCGACTGCGATAGGTGAAGATGACCCTATCGCCGGTGACCACCAGACCGCGATGGCGGAAGCGGGCCGGGCCGCCCTGCCCATCGCTCGGATCAAACTTCCACAGCTCCTTGCCGGTCGCTGCGTCGAGCGCGAAAATCTTCAGTTTCGGTGACTCGGCGTAGAGCACCCCATCGAGGATGATCGGGTTGGCTTGCATCTCCGAACCGGTCGACTCGTCATGCGTCTCGTATGTCCACGCCACCTGCAGCTGGCGGACATTACCGGGGGTGATCTGGTTGAGCGTGGTGTAGTGGGTGTTGTCCTGCGACCCGCCGTAGACTGGCCAGTCGACGTTGCTGGATTGCGCCAAGAGCGGCGCGGTGAGCAGCAGCGGCAGCAATCCAGCGGCAATCAGGGCACGGCGTGGGGCAGCGGTCACGGACGACTCCGGTGATCGGGGCGCCGAGTGGGCGCGGCAGGCTGTCGGGGATCTGGTGGACTGATGGTCGGAAATTGGGGTTCGGCGGGGCGGGGGGCAAGGGGAAGTTGTGGTGTGGCGGGATTGCGGACAATGGTCCTCTCGGACAGCACCAGGCAAGTGTGAGTCGAGTGAGTCACTCCGCGCCCCCCAACCGCTCCAAAATCCGCTCCATCTTCTCAAGCAGCTGCACCTGCCGCTCCTGGATCTCCATCAGGGCCGGAATCTCCCCCTGTCGCAGCTCGTCGACCTTGGCGTGCAGCGCCACCACCTCCATCTCGGCGTGGAGGTTCACTTCGTAGTCCTGTTGCGCTTCGATCCGATCCTTGGCCGTCTGGCGGTTCTGGCTCATCATGATGATTGGCGCCTGGAGTGCGGCTAGGCAGGAGAGGATCAGGTTGAGCAGGATGAAGGGGAACGGGTCGAAGTGCGTGTCGTGCTCGGTGTTGACGAGCATCCAGATCATCATGAAGAGCAGGAAGAGCCCGATGAAGGTCCAGCTGCCGCCGAAGCTGGCAACCCGGTCGGCGATGCGTTGGCCGAAGGTCTGTTGGGCATCGAATGCCTGGTTGGGGTTTTCCGTGACTGTGTGGCCGCCGAGTATCCTGGCGAACACCTTGCGCTCGAGATTGTCGAGGCGCTTCACATGCGCTTCGAGGTCGAGGATGTTCACCGTCGCACCAGGCTCGCGATGGTAGAAGCCCGTACGCTTCGAGAAGCGCAGCAGCAGTCGCGTCGAACCAATCAGGGCAATCGCACCGATCAACGCCACGGCGAAATTCTGCCAGTAGGTGGGCGAAGGGGCCGCGCCGAACAGGCGCATGACGCCACCACCCACCAGCCCGCCCAGTGAGCCGAGGATCAGGTCGGCCACCACCCCCTGGGTACGCGACTTCATGGCGAGGCGGGAGAGCCAGCCCGCGATCAGGCCGGTGAGCAGAAAGACAAGAACGCGCATGGAGCCACCTTGAGTGGAGGAGGCTCAATTCTATAGCGGAGGTGGAACACGGCGCGACGGAAGGAGAAAGATGGGCTGAGGTTTTACGCCGCCCGCTTCTGGTACTGCCGTACCGCGAGGGTCAGGATCACCGCCCCGGCCGCGGTGAGGGCGAAGAGCTGGCGGGCCACATCCCGGAAACCGGCTCCCTTCAGGAGCACCGCACGCATCAGAGTAATGAAGTGGAGCATGGGGTTGAGCTGCGCCACTTTCTGTGCCCACTCGGGCATGCCGTGCACGGGGGTGAAGAGCCCGCTCATCAAGGTGTACACCATGGTGAGGGCGAAGGTGATGAAGAGCGCCTGCTGTTGGGTCTCGGCGATGCTGGAGATCCAGAGACCGAGGCCGAGCGCCGCAATCAGAAAGAGTCCAGCACCGATGAAGATCACCGCCAAGTTCCCCACCATCGGCATGCCGAAGACAAAATGTCCAAGCACCAGTCCGACCGCGAGTAGTGCGAGGGCGA
>JBBRBZ010000268.1:0-2411 GCA_038205305.1 Gemmatimonadales bacterium | reverse complement strand
CGGACTCAACCTCATCGATGTTGATCTGATTCCCTTTGCGCTCGTGCGGGCTCTGCTTCAGGGCGAGACGACGCGAGGAACGGTCGCGCTCGTCAACGTTGGGGCGGTGACCACCTCAATCGTGGTCGCGACCAATGGGGTTCCCAAGTTCGTGCGCATCATCCCGTCAGGGGGGCAGGACATCTCGAATGCCCTCATCAGCACGAACGGCATAACGGCCGCCGCCGCCGACCAGATCAAGGGATCTCAGGGCCTCGTACGCCAGTCATACGGCGCCGGTTCGAGCAGCGAGGGCGAAACGGTCTTTCGAGCGGCAGAAGAACTCCTGTCCACGATTCGCGCGAGTCTCGCGTTCTACGCCACCAACCGGCCGCACGATCCCATCGGGGGCCTGGTCGTAACAGGAGGCGGATCGCGGTTGCGCGGGTTTGCGGGCGCGCTGGAAGAGGTCTCGAGGGTTCGTGTTGACCTTGGCGATCCGACGGCGCGATTCACTATTGGTCGCGGCGTTGATGCCGTCGCCCTCCCCCACCGGCTGGCCACCATGGGTGTCGCCATTGGTCTGACTCTGAGGAGCGCAGCATGACCACACACGCAGCCCTAGCCGCGCCGCCCACGGCGGAGGATCAGCGCCGCGAGCGCAGTGGCCCACGCCCCGGTTCGGCACCGAGCGCGATCGGGGGCGAGCCGCGGGTGTCGTTGCTGCCCAGCGAGGTCAATGACCTCAACCGGCTGCGGGCGACGCGTCGGCGCTTAGTGGCCGGCACTGTCGGCGTGCTGATTCTGGTGTGTGCCGCGGTCGGCGGGAGCATGGTGCTCGCTACCCTCGCACAAGCCAAGCTCGACTCTGCGCGGTCAACGAGCCAGGACCTGTTGCTGCGCGAGGCCGAGTTCAGCGAGCTCCGTCAAGTCAAACAGGGCACCGCGCTCGCTACTGCAGCCCAACAGGTGGGGGCATCCACGGAGATCGAGTGGAAGACATACCTAGAGGATCTCCAACGCACGCTTCCCCTCGGCGTGATTATTACCTCGGTGAGCATCGAGTCAGCATCGCCCTTCGCCGACTTCGGCCAGTCGAGCGCCCCGCTGCAGGCCAGCCGGGTCGCCACGCTATCGTTCACCGCAATAAGTCCCACTATCCCGGACATTCCGGTGTGGCTCGACGGACTGCAGAAGCTGCTCGGATTCGCCGACGCGGTTCCCGACGCGGTCTCAATTCAGCCTGACGGCACCTACCTCGTCAACATGTCGATGCACATCAACGCCGACGCGTACTCTCACCGATTCCCGGAGGTTTCACCATGACGCAAGGCAATCGACTCTGGGTCGCGGCGTGCGCGACCATCATGGTCGTGCTGGTTGCGGCCGGATGGTTCCTCGGCCTCCAGCCAGCACTCGCTGCGGCCGCGGAGGCCGATACTCAGCGCTCGACCGTTGAGTCCCAGATCGCATCACAGCAGGCCACCATCAGTGCCCTCGAGGCCGAGCAGCGCAAGCTGCCTGCGCTTAAGAAGGAGTATGCGCTGCTACAGAAGTCGGTGCCCGGCGAGGCTGACACGTCCGCGTTCATCACGGATCTCGACGCCCTGGCAGTCGCTGCGGGCGTGCAGATTCTCGGCTTTACCGTTGCCGATCCCGTTGCCTACACCGTGCCGAGCTCGGCGATTGCACCCGTGGCAACGACCGATGCGACGACCGATCCGGCTGCTCCCGTCGCACCTCAGCCGACCGGGCCTACCCCGGCTCCGGTCGTCACTAGCCCCCTCATCACGCCGGACAACTTCGTGATCATCGAGATGGGTATCGATATCGGCGGAACGTACGAAGCGTTCCTCTCCTTTGTGAAGGGCCTCCAGTCCGGCGACCGCCTGTTTCTCGTGACCGGAATGACCAGCACGGCACAAACCGATGGAACAGTGCGTGGCCACGTGTCAGGTGTGATTTACGTAGTGGATGTCGCTTCTTAACTTCTCCGCACTAGCGCACCCTCTTCGGCGATAGACTCGGTTTCCGTTATCGCCGACTGAAAGAGGCGCTCATGTCCAATTCAGGAGAGTCAGAAAGCGCAAGTTCGCCGCGCAAAGACGAAGTAATCGAAGACGCCGTCGTGGTGGACGAGGGCACGGCGGTGGTCGACGAGTCGACAGTTGCCCCAGCGGACGTCCCTGCCAAGGTCGAACCGGTCGTGATGGACTCTCCGTCACCCCAGGTCGTGTACGTCGAGGCGCCGGTGCCGCCGAAGAAGAAGGGCAACCGGGGGATTGGCTCGCTCCTGGCGATTCTGTCCGGCCTGATCTTCGCGGCGATTTTCGCCCTCGTTGTCGCCATCATCGCTGCGATTCAGGGTGTTGGGCAGTTCACTCTGGCCATAATTGCTCAGCCCAGCTTCTACATCCCGGTTCTGTTCTATG
>JBBRBZ010000267.1:0-2450 GCA_038205305.1 Gemmatimonadales bacterium | reverse complement strand
GTCGGCGTCGTGACCAACACCCACGCGGCGTCGCTGGTGCAGGAGCATCTGACCAGGAGTGGCATCGCGCCGCACGTTGAAGTCGTCGTCACCTCGGTGGAGCACGGCCGGCCGAAGCCGCACCCGAGCATTTTCGCCGCTGCCGTCGAACAACTGGGCTGCGCGGCGGCAACGACCCTCTTCGTCGGGGACTCCTACGAGGCCGACTATCAGGGTGCCCGAGGAGCCGGGCTGCCGGCGCTCCTCATCGACCCTGGCGGGACAGCGCCCATTCCGGCGGCGGACCGCATCGCGTCCGTCCTCGACGTGCGAGAGCGCCTCGCACCGCGCCGCTAAGGCGCACCGGGGGGGTGCAGGCCAGCCGTTGCCGGATTGTTGCTGAATGTGCCCGAAGGCACCATCTTCGCGCACACCAATCCGTAGACAGCGTGCGCGCAACGGTGTACGCTAATGGTGTCACAGATGACGGCTTCGCAAGAGGCAGTCAGCCGAGGCGGTAGGCCGGCCCGCAAGGGACTCGCCGCAGCGGTTCAAGGTATTGGGATGACGGTCCGTTCCGTGCTTGCGTGATGAAGACAGCCTGGGGGGCGAGAGCTTTCCAGGCTGTTTTGCTGTCCCCCGCCCGGCCTAGTTCGCTTCGACGCGTACTGGTGTTCGCTCCTGATCCGAGCGAGACATCACCGACACCGTCACCGAGCCGTTGAGTGCTTCCAGCACCCGCTGGGCGCGCTCGATGCTGATGCCGTGGTATTGGTGTCGCTCGTCTTTGGATACTTGGGCTTCGCTGACGCCCAGCCGTTCGGCCAACTGCCGCTGGGTCAGTCCGTGCGCAATGCGCAGCGCGATGAGCGTCAGGCCGATATCCGAAAAGTGCAGTACGGGGCGGATGTCGCCTCGACGCGCTTCCTCATACCAGCGAACCTCGCCAGCCATCTGATCCTGCATCGCGAGTATCGGCGACATCGCAAGGTCCAGGTGATCAGGAGGCAAGCCCGTCGCCTCCAGCGAGTTGCGCTGAGCCTCTGCAAATGCGCGTGCTTCTGCAAGACGGCGCAGCGCCTCTTCGTATTCGCGGTCAGTGCGGATCATGACTCTCGCCTACTCTCGCAGAAGTTGAATGACACCCTTCGGAGATGCCGTCGTACGGTCACGCCTGAAGAGCGCGGGAAAGAGCAGTTCGTTCCCATACGCGTCGCGGACGCCGGTGGGATTGGGCTGGTCGGCAAAGTGCGGAAAAAGCTCCACGCGGTACCGATGCCACATCATCGGCTTCGGAATGCCAGTAGCTGGATCAATCGGTCGGTGCGTCCAGTCCCACGGAAGTGACGGTTCAAGCTGGAGCAATCTGACAATGGTCTCTGGGAAGTGCATCACCCTGCACTCGAAGTAGGCATCAATGTCGCCTGGATGGCGCTTGTCGGAAGCGAATGAACCGTCCACGAAGATACGGTCAACCCCGACAGTCCACAACTGGCCTACAAACAACGCCAGATTGTCCACGAGGCGCGCGCGCCACGCAGAATCCCAATCGGAATCAGGCACTCCGTCGCCGGTGACAAGGAACGACGCTCGAAGTTCAGGCAGCGCCAGCGCGTGGTCGCCCGGCGGCAGCAAGCCACTGGCGGTGAAGGAGGGAAGCGACATGTCGGAGCCTCACCTTAGCGCAGAACACTGATTGGTTGATCATTCGCACTACCCTTCCCGAGCCAACCCTACCTTAACGTATAACGCAAGTTAAACTCAAACGGAGAGTTGCGGTCCCGACCGCAACTCTCCGTTGACAGTTCAAAGCATGGGACATCGGCGCTCAGCCGGTCGCGATGGGCAGATCGGTGCGGCTGCCCCACTCCTCCCACGATCCGTCGTAGACCTCGACGTTCTCGTACCCGAGCATCCGCAGCACCAGCGCCGTGTGCGCCGCCCGCACTGCACCCTGGCAGTACGTGATCGTTCGCCGCTCCGGCGTCACGCCGGCGGCAGCCAGCAGCGCGCGGATCTCTTGCGGCGACTTGAACGTGCGGTCCGTGTCCCAATTCAACAGATCCTGCCAGAACACGCGCACCGCGCCCGGCACCCGGCCGCCACGCGCTGCCCGCGCTTCCTCGCCAGTGAATTCGGTCATCCGCCGGACGTCCACCACCACCGCGTTCGCGTCGTCGGCGGCGCTCAGGACGTGCTCTGCCGTGACCAGCACCTCGGCCGGGCCGGCAAGCGGCGTGAACGTTGCCATGCGCGCATCAGCAGCGGTCGTCGAGATCGGGCGGCCTTCCTGCTCCCACTTCGTCAGGCCGCCCTCAAGGATGCGGAAGCCGGCTTCGTGGCCGTGCACCAGCATCGCCAGCCAAACGCGGGCCGCCTGGTGGCCGCCCTCCTCGTCGTATGCCACCAGCAACGTGTCGTCGCCGACGCCGTGGGCCTCCATGACGCGCTTCATCTGCTCGGCGCGCGCC
>JBBRBZ010000266.1:0-2453 GCA_038205305.1 Gemmatimonadales bacterium | reverse complement strand
GCGCACCTTGACCGCCATCCTCGGAGATCCCGAGGCCGATCAGGTCGCGATCGAAGAGATCAAGCAGATCTTCGTCCACACCGGTGCCGTCGCCACGGTCAAGAACCACGTCGAGGTCCTCGCAGGCACCGCGCGCCAGGCACTGACCGACCACGGCACGGATCTCCCACCCACGGTGGTGGATGCGCTGAGCGGCCTTCTGGACGAATGCACGGAGCTGTCTTTCCTCGCTACTGTGTGAATGTGGACACGGTGATCGTGCTGCCGTTCTTGAGTCGCCAAATCTCAAGCGCTTGACTTGCGCAACGCTTGCCCCCTACGGCCCATCGGTGGGCCCGTCCTCGGTCGGTCGAACTCGCGCCTCCTCGACGCGAGCGGTGCTGCCCGCTCCGACGTTGTCCGCCCCGGGTCCGCTGGAGTGGGCTCCAACATCGTCAGCCACCTGATCGGCCAACTCCAACCCCGCGCCCGCATAGACGTTGAAGGCGATCTCGACACCGTGGTCCTTGGCCCACTGCACCTCATCGTCGTAGCGGGCGACCGCGGCGACCTTGCCGCTGAACCCCGACTCGCGCAGGCATTCGAGCGCGGTGACATTGGCGCCGTGACGCGGCATGGCCAACACGGCGATGCGCACCGAGCCGGAGCGCCGCATTTGGTGCCAGAAGTCAAGGTCGGTGGCATCACCCTCGATGACCCGCAGGCCGTCGGCCGCGAGTCGCCCGATCCGTGGGCCGTCGTAGTCGACACCGACGACCCGGCGCCCGTAGTGATCCGTCAGTCGCTGGTAGGCGGCGAACCCGACCCGGCCCATGCCGATCACCACGACGTCGGCGTCGCGGGCGTCGGCGGGGCGTTCCTCGGGTCGCAAGCTGATTTCGTCCTGGGCGGGTAGCCGCGCCGCGATCTTTTCCACCATCAGATGCCCGCGACCGTTGACCAGCGCCGAGACCACGAAGCTCAGGGCCACGGCGATCGACATCTCCACCAGCCAGGCCGGTTCCAGCAACCCGGCCGAGACCCCGACCGACACGACGATCAACCCGAACTCGGAGTAGTTCATCAGACCCAGCCCGGCGAGTAGCGCGGTGCGATATCGCAGCTTCATACGCGACAGCAGCAGTACATACCAGGCCGCCTTGAACGGGAGGAGCAGCACCATCAGGAGGGCGACGCCGACCGTGGGCAGATCCGGCAGCCCGCTCAGACCTATCGACACGAAGAACCCCACCAGCAACAGTTCCTTGATGTGGAACAGTGAACGTGCGAGTTCGGACGAAGCCGGGTGCGACGCTAGCAGCACCCCCATTACCAGGGCGCCGAGGTCACCCTTGAGCCCGACCGCGGAGAACAATGCGTACCCGGGTACCAGTGCCATCACGATGCCGAACAGCGACTGCATCTCGCCGTGGCCCAGCCGGCTCCAGATCTTGCGCAGGACTCGCGTCAGCGGCCATAGCCCCACCAGCGTCAGCGCCCACGGGCTGGGCAGGTGACCGCTGGTGGCAGTCAGGAAGACCACGGCGATGACATCCTGCATCACCAGGATGCCGATGGCGACGCGGCCGTAGAGCGCGTGCGATTCGCCGCGTCCCTCGAGCACTTTGACCACGAATACCGTGCTGGAGAAGGACAGCGCGAAGGCGAGCAGGGCGATGGTCTGCATGCTCTGCCCGGCCAGCATTGCCACCCCGGCCACGGCTGCCAGCCACATGGCCACACTTCCGAGGACGACGCTGATCAGTAGATGCACGGATGTGGTCAGCCACACCTCGCGGCGCAGCAGGATGCGAATGTTGAGCTTGAGTCCAATCGCGAAGAGCAACAATGTGACGCCCAGGTCCGCGATCACGTTCAGCTGTGGCAGTTCCGCGATGTCAAGGGCGTTGATGGCGAATCCCGCCGCCAGGAACCCGACCAGGGGAGGCAGGCGCACCGCCATGGCCAGGCCGCCGAGGCCGAAGGTGATGACGAGATAGATGGCGACAACTGTCATGCGCGCCCCCTTGCCGGTAGAGCGTAGGTGGTCGCCGAGATCGTTGACGACGCCGATGTGCTGCTGGAGTCCTGCAAGTATCCCGGGTAACACCGGATTTCTCCGCGGACCGCCAACCGATCGGGTCGGACGATCGCCTCCGTGCACAGGTCGGCAAGAGGGCCCGGAGAGCGGGGCCACCGGAATTGCCATGGCCTACAAGCCGATCGGGAGCGCCGCGCGGCGTTGTCGGGATCGGGATTCATGCGCCCCGAACCGGTCGTCGGCCATCAGCTCAAGCGAGCGCGGCGACTCTCGTAGGCAAGAGGACTCCAGGTCGCGGAGTTCCCGGGGCCGCCGGACCTCGCCGTCTCACGCTAGGACCCACAACGCGAGGCTGATGAGGAACGCGGTGAGGCCAAGCGTTGTCTCCATGACCGTCCAGGTCTTGAGCGTCGTCTTGACGTCCATGCCGAAG
>JBBRBZ010000265.1:0-2474 GCA_038205305.1 Gemmatimonadales bacterium | reverse complement strand
TAGGTTCCATGGTCGGGATTGCGTTCGTCCCGATGAGGCTCGGGATGTGCGAGCCCCGGCATGCAGGCGGCACAGGCCCGGCGGAACCGGCATGGAATTCGAGCGCCTGATCGAGACGGAACGAGCCAATGAGGCCCTCCTGCAGCACGCGCGGGAAGAGGCGATCGTGCTGCGTGAGGACGCACGGCGTGCGATCGACGAACGCGCCGCCTCGCGGCAAGCCGAGCTGTCACGGGCCATCGTGGCAAGCCAGTCGGCCATCGCCGATCGCCGGACCACCGAACTCGCCCGCATCGCCAGCGAATCGCGCACCGCGATCGAGCGCTACCGACAGGTTACCGATACCCAGGTGGCAACTGCGGTGTCGGCCCTGATCGAGCAGCTGGTGAGTGAGGGGCCGTCGACATGATCCTCGCCATGTCGAAGGTGCGGGTGCTCGGCCCAAGAGCGCGCCTGGATGAAGTGCTCGCGGCCCTTCAGGACATCTCCCTCGTCCACATCAGCATTCCTGAACATGCCGGTGCACTGGACACCGTGCAGCTCAATCCCTCGCAGGAGCGGGAGCGTGACCACCTCGGCGTGGCGCTCGCTGACGTGGATGAATCGCTCGACGCCATTGGCGCGAATGGAGGCGTCGCTCCGCCACGTACCTCGCGCGCCACCACTGCCGAGTTCGCGGGCTGGGCCCGGCTGGCCGACCGGGTGGTCAGGGAGACGAGGGCACTGACGTCCCGCGAGACGCATGCGAAGGAAGAGCAGGCGCTGATCCGCAAGTACCAGTACTTCTTCGCCGCCTTCCGCGAGTTGATGGAAAGCGAGTCGCGTTGGTCGAACGCCACGGCGTATCACGTGCTCCTCAAGGCGGGAGATCTCGGCACCATTCCGGCGCTGCGCACCTCGCTCACGGCGCTCATCGGCGATGCTTTCCACCTCTACAGTCAGCCGCTTCCCTCGGGCGAGACCGCCGTGTTGGTGGTGGTCTCCGCCCAAGCGGCTGGGCGGGTCGATCAGGTCCTGATGGAGGCTCGGGTGCAGGAGATGCCGATTCCCTCGGAATTCGGTGGGGAGTCGCTCACGCAGGCAATCCCCCTGATGCTGGCACGCCTTGAGGCAATTCCGACCGAGCTTGAGGGGATCACCGCTCGGCGGCGGGCCCTGGCTGCCGCCCACGGTGCCACGCTTCGACAGGCGCGACTCGCGCTGCATGATCGTCTGCAGGCATTGGACGCGCTGCCGCTCTCGGGAGTGACGCCGCGCGCCTTCGTGATCGAGGGCTGGGTTCCCACTGCGAGCCGCGATGCGCTGGTAACGGGTCTGCATGACCGTTGCGGGGAGGAGGTCGTCGTCACGGAGGTGGGGCAGGAGGAGTGGGCCAGCGAGCGCGCACCGGTGGTACTCTCCAACCCGCGCCTCTTGCGACCGTTCGAAGCGCTCATCCGCCTGATGCCATTGCCGCGCTACGGCTCGATCGACCCGACGCCCTTCATCGCGGTCTTCTTCCCCGCCTTCTTCGGGCTGATGGTGGGTGACGTGGGCTACGGATTCCTGCTCGCCGGCCTTGGACTGGTCCTGCATCATCGCTCCCGGCCGGGGACCCTGTTGCGAGACATCTCCGAGATCATCGGGCCGTGCGCCGCGGCCGCCATAGTCGCTGGCGCCCTCTTTGGCGAACTCTTCGGCGATCTCGGCACGCAGTGGTTCGGCCTGCGGCCACTGCTGTTCAGCCGCGAGGAGGCGATCGTCCCGTTTCTGCTCCTCAGCGTCGCACTGGGCGCGGTCCAAATCATCTTCGGCCTCATCCTCGGTGCGGTGAGCGCGAGGAAGCGTCCCCGCGAGGCGATGGGTCGCGGGCTCTCGGCCATCATGGTGGTGCTGGTGATCCTCGCGCTGCTGGCGTCGGTGGAAGTGTTGCCGGGCCGCTTCTTCACGCCGACGGTCATCGCGTTGCTGATCGCGTTCCCGGTGCTGATCCTGCTCGAGGGCCTTGTCGCGATGATCGAGTTGCTGACCACGCTCGGCAACATTCTCTCCTACACCCGCATCATGGCGTTGGGAGTCGCCTCGGTGATGCTGGCCGTGATCGCCAATCAGATGGTCGGCGCCATGGGCAGTGTGGTGGTGGGTGTGGTCTTTGCGCTCCTCTTCCATCTCGTGAACTTCGCCATCGCCATGTTTTCGCCGACGATCCACGCACTGCGGCTCCACTACGTGGAGTTCTTTGGCAAGTTCTACAGTCCCGGTGGACTGCGCTACCAGCCCTTCCGTCACTGGACCCGGTCGAATCCATCGGCCGCCCTCTCCACCCCCTCCACGAGGCATACCGCATGAATCCCGCCCTGATAGCCCTTGCCGCCGCACTCGCCGTCGCCATCCCCGCACTCGCCACCGCGTGGGCACAATCCCGCATTGGTCCCGCGATCTCCGCGGCCATGGCGGAGAAGCCCGAGTTGTCGACCACCGCCATCCTGATGATT
>JBBRBZ010000264.1:0-2497 GCA_038205305.1 Gemmatimonadales bacterium | reverse complement strand
AGGAGGGCCTCATTGGCTCGTTCCGTCTCGATCAGGCGCTCGAATTCCATGCCGGTTCCGCCGGGCCTGTGCCGCCTGCATGCCGGGGCTCGCACATCCCGAGCCTCATCGGGACGAACGCAATCCCGACCATGGAACCTATCGATCCAGCAATTTCACAACGAGAGGCTTTGCCCTACACGGCGCAAGGGAACCGGGAAGCGGGTAGCCTGTCAGCGCCCCAACTGGGGCGACTGTTCCGCACGAGGGGTGGTTTTGGGCGCCAGGCTGCCCTCAGGCACCAGTCGGGGTTCCGCCCCGAGCCAGTAGAGCCCGTTCGCCATGATGCAGAAGCCGGTCGCGGCGAACCAGACCATCGCCACCCCCACGAACCCCGTGAAGGCGAGAAACCACGGCGTCCAGACCAGCGACAGCACCGACGCGATCGAGATGTTGATGCCGACCGCGAGGTAGATCCGTCGCTCGAGATACCATTTGTCGGTCGGCATGAAGTACAGCTTGCCGGGAAGGGTCGTCCCCATCATCGGCGTGAAGCCGAGTCGGTGGAGCACGTTCCCCACGAGACAGAAGCCGGTCAGGGCGACCACCACCGAGGAGAGCCCGGTGACGACGACCAGCAGGACGAAATACGGGTTGACCCAGTGTGCCAGTGCGGTGGCGCTGAGCAGCACGATCCCGGCGATCAGCCAGACGGTGCGCTCGATGTACCAGCGGTGGGTCGGAACGATGTAGACACCGGCTCGAGTAGGCATGGGATCAAGTCTATGCCTTGGGCGCGACCCGCGCAGTCAGGAAAATGCCGACAGGAGTTCGGGCGCATTCGGGCGAACCAGCCCTGGCATCACGATATCTTCCGGCATGAGCCGAGGCGATGCTGTCCCGGTTGGCCCACTTCCGGAGACTCCGTGCGCCCCGTCGCCCTGCTCCTCTGCGCCACCATGCTCTGCGCCTGCACGACGGACCGCACTGCGACTCCCGACCGCTCCGCCGCCGGGACCTGGACCCTCGCCGTCACGCCGACCGGAAGCACCCAGGTAGCGAGTACCGCGATTCTGATTGCGACCTCGGACACCGTGGGCTGGAGCCTGACGCTGCCGAACCGGGCGCCGCTGCCACTGCGAGTCGCCATCGCGGGTGACAGCTTTCTGGTGGTGACCCCACCCTACGAGAGTCTGACCCACACTGGAGTCAGCGCGTTCGACAGCACCGTCTACCGGTTGGTGGGCGATTCGCTGGTGGGGAGGACGGTGACGCATGTCTCGGGAGCCGGACCGGACTTGGTTGGTGGCTCACGGAGTGCGGGCGTCAGGGTGAGGAACCAGGCCGCGAGACCAAGTCGCGCACCAGCTCAGTGATCTTCCGGAAATCGATCTTGCCGCTCCCCATCCGCGGGAGTTCGTCCATGAGCACGAAATGCTTCGGGAGCGCGAGGTTAGGCAACTCGGTGGCCATCTGCTTCAGGATTGCGGATTCGTCGAGCGGCTGGGTGACCGCCGCGACAATACGCGCGCCACGGATCGGATCGGGCACCTCCACCACGCAGCAATCAACCTCGTCGGGGAGGAACTTCTCCAGGACATTCTCGACCCGGATGAGCGAGACCATCTCCCCGCCGATCTTCACGAAGCGCTTGAGTCGACCGACATGCCAGAGGTATCCCTCGGCGTCCTGGTAGCCCATGTCGCCGGTGTCGTACCAGCCGTGACGCATGGCGTTGGTGGACGCCTCGAAATCATCGAAGTAGCCGGTCATCACACTATCGCCCTTGACGAGAATCTTGCCGATCTCGTTGGTGAGACACGCCTCCCCCGTCTCGTAGTTCTCCACTCGGACCTGCACATTGGGAAGCGGCCGACCCACGCTGCCGGGGCGATTCGCCGACGGGATGTTCACCGAGATGACAGGCGAAGTCTCGGTGCAGCCGTACCCCTCGAGCAGGGTAATTCCGTGCTTCTCGAAGAACTCGGACCGAAGCGAGTCAGGCGTCTTGTCGGCGCCGGTGAGCATGATGCGGCAGCTGGCGAAGTCGCCGGGCTCCGACTTCCGGAGGTAGCCCCACATGAAGATCGGGGTGCCGACGACGAAGGTGACCTTCTCCTCCCGGATCACGTCGCAGATCGTCTTGAACTCGAGCGGATTTGCGTAGGTGACGATGGTCATGCCGTAGTGGAACGGCAACCACATATTGGTGGTGAGCCCGAAGACGTGAAAGAGCGGCAGGTTGGCGAGGAAAATGTCCCGGTCGCTCAGTTCGAAGATCGGGGAGATGCCATCCAGATTGGCGGAGATGTTGGCATGGGTGAGCAGCACGGCCTTGGGGTCCCGCTCACT
Source organism: Gemmatimonadales bacterium (assembly GCA_038205305.1). Lineage (GTDB taxonomy): Bacteria > Gemmatimonadota > Gemmatimonadetes > Gemmatimonadales > GWC2-71-9 > Palsa-1233. The sequence goes on along the minus strand of JBBRBZ010000264.1, from coordinate 166 downwards.
GCCACTGGTAAAGAGCACCACGGCGTTGTCGCTCTCTGCCCCGCCATGCACCATGCCGAGGAGCCATCCGAGCGGGAGCTTGGCCTTGAGGGCGGCCTTCGCCTTGTCGAGCGCGGTGACGCTCGCCAGCAGGTCTTCGACGAAGATCATCCCTGGCACAAGCGGG
>JBBRBZ010000263.1:0-2504 GCA_038205305.1 Gemmatimonadales bacterium | reverse complement strand
GCCTACAGTGGGAACGATGTCTCAGAGTGTTTCCTCCCGCGCCCGCGGCGCTGGCCGCGTGCTCATCGCCGTCTACGCGGTGCTCGCACTGGCCGCTGTCGCCAGATCCGGGTTTCAGATCGCGACCAAGTTCGATAACGCACCCGTCGCGTACGTGCTCTCGGCAGTAGCGGGTCTCGTCTATGTCGTGGCCACTGTCGCACTGTTGCGGCCCGGTCGGGCGTGGTACGTCGTCGCGTGGGTGACGATCGTGTTCGAGCTGCTCGGTGTTCTCACAGTCGGGGCGCTCAGCCTCGGGGACGCGGCCCTGTTCCCGTCTGATACTGTCTGGTCGGCCTTCGGTCGTGGCTACCTCTTCATCCCTCTCGCGCTGCCCGTGCTGGGTATTGTGTGGCTGATTCGATCTCGACCCGCGGCCGGGGAGGCCTGACATGCAGGTGTTTGACTCACTGTCCGCCATTCCGGAAGGTTTCGGCCCAACGGCGGTCACGATCGGCAAGTTCGACGGCGTGCACGCCGGGCACCGCGCGGTCATCGCGAGACTCATGTCGACCGCGCAGGCTCGCTCGCTCACCTCGGTGGTCGTGACTTTTGACCGAAACCCCCTTGCGTTGCTGCGCCCAGAGCAGTGCCCAGCCAGTCTGTTGAGCAACGAGCAGAAGCTCGAGCTCCTCGCCGAGACGGGGGTGGATGCCACGCTCATGCTCACTTTTGACGCTGAACTGAGCACTCAATCCGCGTCGGACTTTGTGCGGACCGTGCTGGTAGACGCTCTCTCGACTTCGGTGGTGCTCGCGGGAAGCGACTTCCGTTTCGGTGCGCGCGGCGCCGGAACGATGCACACGCTCACCCAACTGGGCAGCGAGTTGGGTTTCGATGTTCTCACCATGGACGATGTCGTCTTGGCCGACGATCGCCGAGCTTCCTCCAGCTGGATTCGGCAGCTTCTCGACGAGGGAAGAGTCGCCGAGGCGGCCCAGCTGCTCGGCAGATTGCCGACCGTGCGCGGCACCGTCGTTCACGGGCATCAACGGGGGCGCACTCTGGGCTATCCGACCGCAAATCTCTCGCCCCATCTGGAAGGATTTATCCCCAAGGATGGGGTGTACGCCGCGTGGCTGACCGCGCGTGGGGTGCGATACGGGGCCGCCGTATCGGTGGGCAATAACCCGACGTTCGAGGGCATCCCCGACAAGCAGGTCGAGGCGCACGTGTTCGACCAACAACTCGATCTCTACGACCAGGTGGTGGAGGTGTCGTTTGTTGACTACATCCGCGGCATGGTCAAATTCTCGGGCGCCGAGACACTGTCGGCACAGATGGCGCAGGACGAACAGCGCATCCGTGCTCTGCTGGGCGTGGCGCCAAGGCAGTCGATGTGAGCTCTTTCAGCCCGCGCAGGCCGCTTACGGCTGGCCGGACGATTGCCCTGATCGGCATTGTGCTGCTCGCGCTGAACTTGCGCACCGGGGTCGCGGTCATCTCGCCCATCATCCGGTCGATTTCTGAAGACGTTCCGCTCACGAGCGTGGGTATCGGTTTGCTCGGGATGCTTCCTCCGCTCGCGTTCGCGGCGAGCGGGTTCGCGGCGCCCCTAGTGGCCCGCCGCTTCGGACTCGAGGCCAGCCTAGTGCTCGCCAGCGTGGCGATGATTGTCGGACCGATTGTTCGCGCGCTCGCGCCCAACTACGCCGTGCTGCTGATCGGGAGCATCCTTGTGTTGGGCGGAATGGGGTTCGGCAACATCCTGTTGCCGCCGGTAATCAAGCGTTACTTCCCCGACCGCATTGGCACCATGACTTCGGTGTACGCCACTCTCATGTCTTTTGGTGCCGCGCTACCGCCATTGGTTGCGGCCCCGCTCGCTGAGGCGAGCGGTTGGCGAGTCGCCCTCGGCGTGTGGGCCATCATGGGGGTTTTTTTGGTGCTTCCGTGGCTACTCCTCTGGCGAGACAGGCGTCGCGAGGTGCGTGCCGCCCTCGCCGGTGACGCTGTGACAACACTGGTGCCGCAGCACGTGGGGCGCATGATGCACTCGCGCGTGGCGTGGGCGATCGCGCTGGCATTCATGCTGACCAGCTTCAACGTCTACGCGATGTTCGCCTGGCTGCCCGAGATCATTGCTGACCTCACCGGTGCACCGGCGTCCGCGGGTGGCTCCTTCCTCGCGCTGTTTGCCATCATGGGACTTCCCTTCGCGATCCTGATTCCCCCGCTGGCGTCACGCGTGCGCAACGTTGCCTGGTTGATTGTCGCCGGAATGACTGTGTTCGTTATCGGCTATCTCGGCTTATTAATTGCCCCCGGCGCAGCAACGGGCCTGTGGGTCGTCCTGGTGGGCAGCGGACCGTTGATCTTCCCATTGGCTCTCGTGTTGATCAATCTGCGCACGCAGTCTGAGACGTCATCGGTCGCCTTGAGCGGGTTCGTCCAAGGAATCGGCTACGGGGGAGCAGCGTTGGGGCCCCTTGCAATCGGCTTCATTCACGACCTGACTCAGACTT
>JBBRBZ010000262.1:0-2532 GCA_038205305.1 Gemmatimonadales bacterium | reverse complement strand
ATCAAGGACTGCTATGAGCGTCGCCCCCCTGAATCCCGGCATGCACCCGTCCAACCTGGTGGACCTCGTCAAGAGTGCCTCCACCCAGGAGACCAAGCGGGTCAAGCCGAGTGGGTTCTCGCTCAGCCGGGCGGGGGCGGTGGAACTCGCCGTGGCGCCGCTCCTGGGGCTGTACTTGGGCTACGCCGTGGCGCGTCTGCCCGAAGTCTTCGACGCCTTCGACATCCCGAACCTGCCGATGTTCGCGATGCTCGCCTTCGTGGCGGTACTGGCGCTGGCCATCCCGAGTGACGCGTGGAAGTTGATCTGGGGGCAATCGCGCCCGCTTCGCTTGGTGGCGATCATTCTTGGGCTGGCCTGCGCCACGCTCCCCATCGGCATCTGGCCCTCGGGTTCGCTCTACTACCTGCGCACCCGTTTCATCATCTCGCTGGTGGTCTTCCTGCTTTGCCTGGTGATCTTGCGCGACCGGCGCACGATGCGATGGGCTGTGGCCATCTTCGTGCTCTGCGTCACCGCGATCGGGGCGAACTACGTCTACAAGTACAACCCGGACGCGATCCGTTACGACCGGTTGGGCAACCCGATCGACTCTTCGGTCGAGAAGGCCCGGCCGAACGTCGGCAAGTCGCTCGACCCGAATGATTTCGGATCGATCCTGGCGGCGACGTTCCCGCTGGCGCTCTGGCTGAGCGTCGGGAGCATGCGTCGGCGGATCTTCTGGGGCGCCTGCGCCCTGACGCTCTGCGCGGCGGTGGTGCCGACCATGTCGCGCGGCTCGATGCTCGCCTTCGGGGCGGCAGCCACGGTGCTTCTCGGCATGGGCGCGCGCGGTTGGCGAAGAATCCTGACCTTTGTCATGATCGCCGGCGGTGTCGCGCTTTTCATCATGATGGCCAGTGGCGCCGGCATGGGGCGCTTCACCGACTTCGGCAGTGACGACTACAACCTGACCTCGAACTCCGGTCGCTGGTACTTCTGGAAGCAGGGCATCGTCTGGACGATCAAGCGCCCCTGGGGCTACGGGCTCGACAACTTCCCAACGTACATGGACATCATCAACGGCGATGGACGCGCGGCGCACAGCACCTGGGTGCAGTACGGCATGGAGCTTGGTGTGGCTGGTATCGTTACCTTCGTGATGCTCTGCTACTTCCTCGGTCGCTCACTTGTCGCCCATCGCCGCCGGGCGATGAGTCTTGAGACGCAGTATCCCGAGGCCCGCAAGGAGGAATGGCTGGCCTCGCACATGATCGCCATGCTCGCGGCAATTCTTGTGGCGGACACCTTTCTGTCCAACGCCTACGGTGCGCTCCTCTACATGGCGCTCGGCCTGATGGGTGCCGTCCTGCTTGGCTCGCCGCTGCCCACACCCGACCCGGTGGAAGCCCCCGCTGTTGCTCCGGGCCCTCGCGGCCACGGCCGCCGCGTCGCGCGGCAGTGGACTCGCCAGGCCTGACGCGGGTGTCCCTGCCCCGAATCATTCACGTGCTGGGTTCCGTCGAGCATGGCGGCGCCGAACGCGTGGTGCTCGACCTGGCGGCGGCCCAGCACGGCGTGATCGGCGAGTGCAGCGTGATCTGCTTGGAGCGGCGCGGTGCGCTGGAACCCGAGTTCACCCGACACGGGATTCCAGTGCGCTCACTCCCGGCGTCCGCACGAGGGGTGTTCGGGATGGCATGGCATCTCGGGGCACAGCTGCGCGACGCCAACCCACGCGTGGTGCATGCCCACAACATCGCCCCGCACATCGCCGTCGCGCTTAGCCGCCGCCTTCGTGGCTGGGGTGACACCACCACGCGACTGATCTACACCGAACATGGCCGACTCGCCGATGATCGGCCTACCATTCTCGCCCTCCGTCGCTGGCTCAGCGGCTCCTACCACGCGACCATCGCGGTCTCGCAGGATGTTCGCGATCAGCTCGTTGCGGTGGGCATCGGATCACCGGATCGAACATACGTGGTCCTGAACGGCGTCGACCTGCGGCGCTTCGTGGCCCGACCCGCGAGGGCGCACGCACTCGGCCGACGCATCATCTCGGTCGGTCGGCTCAGCCCGATCAAGGGCCCCGACCTGCTGATCGACGCCATCGCGCTCATCGCCGATCACGCCGGCCCGCTGCACCTGACGATGGTGGGCGACGGTCTGATGCGCGAGGCGCTCGAGGCGCAGGTGGAACGACTCGGACTTGGTGACGTCGTGACCTTCGCCGGCGCACAACAGGATGTTCGGCCGTTGCTCCGCGAGGCGGACCTCTTCGTGCTGCCATCCCGCTCCGAGGGAGTCTCGCTCGCGCTGCTGGAGGCGATGGCGAGCGGACTCCCGGTGGTGGCCACGGCGGTTGGCGGCACGCCGGAGGTCACTGGGCCGGGTCACGGCGGACTCCTTGTTCCGCCGGACGACCCGTCCGCGCTGGCCGAGGCGATGGTGACCATGCTCGGCGACGCCGAGCTCGCCGCGAAGGAATCGATCGCCGCGCGTCGGCGAGTGGAGGAAGCATTCTCCCTTGACGCGACGGTCGCAGCGTAC
>JBBRBZ010000261.1:0-2540 GCA_038205305.1 Gemmatimonadales bacterium | reverse complement strand
GCCGCGCGGATGCCGTCGGCGTCTTCCAGGTCGAGTCCCGCGCCCAGATGGGGCTACTGCCGCGCCTGCAGCCGCGCCGGTTCTACGACCTCGTCGTCGAGATCGCGCTCATCCGCCCCGGCCCCATCCAGGGCGGGGCGGTGCATCCGTACGTGCGACGCAAGATGGGTCAGGAGCCGATCACCTACCTGCATCCGAAACTCGTGGAGCCGCTGGAGCGCACCTTGGGCATCCCGATCTTCCAGGAGCAGCTCATGGCGATGGCGGTCGCGGTCGGCGGCTGCACCCCCGACGACGCCGACCTGCTGCGCCGGGCGATGGGGTCCAAGCGCGGTGTGGAGAAGATTGAGTCGCTCAAGACGAAGCTCTACGAGGGCATGGCGGCCAACGGAATCGTGGGCGGCGACGCCGACACCATCTACGCGCGCATCGAAGCGTTCGCGGGATTCGGATTTGCCGAGAGCCACGCCCTGAGCTTCGCCTTACTCGTCTACGCGAGCGCCTGGGTGCGACTGCACTACCCTGCGGCATTTCTCGCCGCTCTGCTGCGCGCCCAGCCGATGGGCTTCTATTCGCCGCAGTCGCTGGTGGCGGATGCCCGGCGCCACGGTGTCGTGGTGCTGCGGCCAGACATCCAGCGGTCGGGGGTGTACGCCACGCTGGAGGCGGTAACGGATGAGGTTTCGATACGCGCTGCGCGCTACTCAACCAACAGGTGTCTGCACCGCGAGCAACCCCCGATCGGAGCCTTCGACCGGGCGGCACCCGACACCACGGCCGAGCACCGCCGTGACGGCTCGTTCGCGGTGCGACTCGGCTTCGACGAGGTCACCGGTATCGGCCTCGCTGTCGCCAAGCACATCGTTGCCGAGCGCGATCGCGGCGGTCACTATCGCGACATGAACGATCTGGTACGTCGGGTCGATCTCACGACCGCGCAACTGGAGATGCTGTCTGCGGCCGGTGCCTTTGACAGCCTCGGGCTGAGTCGCCGCGAGGCCATGTGGAACGCGGGCAGCGCCGCACAGGATCGCGCGCAGTTCCTGCCGGGCACGATTGTGAGCGTCCAACCGCCTCTGTTTGCGATGCCGACCGCGGTCGACGAGCTGATGAGCGACCTCTGGGCCACGGGAGTCTCGACGGACAGTCATCCGGTGCAACATCTCCGGCCTGCCCTCAGCGACCGCGGGGTACTCACGGCGGCGGACTTGGCGACGGCAGAGTCCGGCAGACGGATCGAGATCGGCGGGGTGGTCACCCACCGGCAGCGGCCAGCTACTGCCAGCGGAATCACTTTTCTCAACATCGAGGATGAGACGGGGCTCGTCAACGTCATCTGCAGCGTCGGCGTGTGGTCGCGTTACCGTCGCGTGGTGCGTGAGTCCCCGGCATTGGTGGTGCGTGGCATCCTCGAGCGCTCGGCCGAGGGAGTCACCAACGTGCTCGCCGACCGTTTCGAGGTGCTCGCATTGGCTCCGCGCACCCGATCTCGAGATTTCCGGTAGGTGCACGCTAGATGACGTTTAGTTACCGGTTTAGAAATACATGGCCCTACCAGCCAACTCCTGCTATACCCTTGGCACATCGTTAGTGAACTCTTCGGAGCGAACTGATGTGGCCTCGACTGTCGGGGCCTGAGATACGCTCCTGGAGGAGTTTTAAATGGCATTAGGTACCGTTAAGTGGTTCAACGCAGAGAAGGGCTTTGGTTTCATCGCCCCCGAGGACGGAAGTCCTGACGTGTTCGCCCACTACTCGGCCATCGCAACCGGTGGCTACAAGTCCCTCGACGAGAACCAGAAGGTCGAGTTCGACATCACTCAGGGACCGAAGGGTCCCCAGGCGGAGAACATCCGCCCCCTCTGATCTTGTAAATCAGTATCAGTAAAGGAAACGCCCTCGGCCCTATGCCGAGGGCGTTTTCTTTGGTTTCGGTACGCGCTTCGCGCGACTCAACCAACGACTCAACCAACGACTACCGCCGCAGCCCCCTGCGCAGGTGGTCGATCCTGGCTTGGAGCTGGCTCACGCTCGCCTGCCCCACCGCTGGGCCCCCGTGCAGCCGCCGCAGTTCGGCGTGAATGAGTCCGTGCGGCTCCCCCGAGACCTTCGATCGCATCCCTACCAGTGAGTTCAGCAGGGTGCGCTGTTCGCGCAAGGTTCGGTACAGGGGTGGCGCCTGATCGGCGGAACGGGTCTGTGCCGCGCTGCGACGGGACTGCCGTGCCTGACGTTGCCGCAGCAACTCACGAACCTGATCTGGCTCAAGGATGCCCGGCAAACCGATGAAGTCCAACTCCTCATCGCTTCCCACCATCGCGGCCATCCCGAATTCATCGCCATCGAAGAGCACGCGGTCGAAGTTGGCGTCGGATTCGATGGCCTGCCAAGTGAACTCGTCGGTGAGCAAGTCGGAGGTCACCCCCTCGCGGTTCTCCCTCTCGAGCAGGTCGTCGTCGAGGAGCCCGGTCTCGTCGTGTTCCCGGTCGAGTGCGTGATCGCGTTCGAGCTCCAGCTGAGTGGCGAGCGACATGAGCGAG
>JBBRBZ010000260.1:0-2555 GCA_038205305.1 Gemmatimonadales bacterium | reverse complement strand
ACCACGATGGCCGCCATGATTCGGGGCACGGCGGTAAGCAGCATGGTCTTGAGCAGCATGGGGTCTGCCGAAAAGGGAAGCCAGTTCATCGCGTCGCCGGTCCGCTACCCGGAGCAATATCAAATCGTTGCCGGGCGAGCGACGCCACGTCGTCGTGCTTGGGATCGAAGGGCCGCAAGCGGAATGCGTACCGGTAGGTGGAGTCGGTCAGCCGGTATTCGTCATGGGTTCGTGCGCCCCAGGAATCATCACCACCCACGCCAATCTGATGCAGGTCGAGAGCGAGCCAGGTGAGCGAATGCGGCGTGATGTCACTGGTATGCCGGTTGATGGTCTGCTCGCGACCGAAGAAGCCCGCTCCCGGCGTCTCGAAGTCTTCCGGCATGTTGTGATGCGCCTCCACCTCGAGCACGGGGGCTCCGACGGCCAGGAGTCCGGTCGTCCCGTTGGAGAGGGCCACCCAGCGCACGTCGGTCTTGTTGCCGTTCTCCTGCGGGCGAATGTACGGGACGTACTGCGCGGTGACGGTGCTCTCATACCGCCCAACGAACGCGGCGGTCTTCCGGTCCCAGTAATTCTCGAATGGGCCGCGACCAAACCAGGTCATCTGCTCGAAGTCGCCCGGCAGTACCACGTTCAGGCCGAACCGTGGCAACTCGACTGTCGTGCCCGTCTTGGTGAGCTGGTCGTCAACCAGGATGTCGCCGCTCCCCAGCACCGTGTAGCTGGTGACGATAGTGGCGACGCTGACACCGGCATCGTCATGGAGCTGATGATCGAAGGTGACTCGCACCATTCCCGGCGATGACTGATCCACGCGGGGCGCCGTCGCCGGTCGGCTCTGGGTGGCGTAGCGCCACACACGCGCTCGGCTCGGCAGGCCGTTGCCCCAGTCGTTGTCGGTCGCCGGACGCCACAGGTTGGGCTGCGGACCACGCTGGATCAGCTCGGCGCCGCGGTAACGCAGCGAGGCGAGAGTGCCCTGCCGTAGGTCGAAGCGCACCACCAGATCCCCACCACTCACGGTGATGTCGGTGGGAGTGCGTGTCAGCGTGAGTGCTGACAATGCGGTGGCGGTAATGGGCGCGATGGCCGTCGGCGCGGGCAGTGCCAGCTGTTCGGTCGCCACCGCGAACCCTGCGGGGATCAGGCCCAACGCCTCACGCCGCACCAGCGAGAGATTGACAAAGTATTCATTCCCTGGCTGCGCCTTCGGCAGATGGTAACCGAGCGACACCACGACGCTGTCTTCGGCGACGGCGTGCGGGCGCACCACGCCAGAGTCGACGGCCACGCCATCATCGGTGATGGTCCAGTGCAGGTCGAAGGCATCGAGTGAGGTGAAGTTGTACTCATTGTGCACGCGGACGGTGCCCGCGACGAGATCGACCGGCGCAAAGTTCACGTACTGATAGACCTTCTTGACTTCCTCGAGTCCCGGATGGGGGACCCGATCAGAGCCGATCAGTCCATTGGCGTTGAAGTTGCCATCACTCGGCGTGCCCGGCGGGCCGTAGTCGCCACCATACGCCCAGTACTGGAGGCCATTCCACGCCGTTTCGCGCAACCCTTGATCAACCCAATCCCAGATGAAGCCACCCTGCAACTTGGGATACTTCTTGATGACGTCCCAGTATTCCTTGAAGTTGCCGGTGCTGTTGCCCATGGCGTGGGCATATTCGCACATGATCAGCGGGCGGTCACCGGTGCTGGCGCCATACCGCGCCAGTGACTGGATGCTCGGATACATCGGCACCTTGAGGTCGGAGTGCCGCTGCCCCGACGCCGGATTGTACCCTTCACTCTCACGTTCGTACTGCACCGGCCGCGAGCCATCGCGCTGCTTGATCCAGTTGTACGTCGCCACGAAATTGCGTCCGTCACCCGCCTCGTTGCCCAGCGACCAGATCACGATCGATGGATGATTCTTGTCGCGCTCCACCATTCGTTGAGTGCGGTCCATGTGCATCGTCAGCCATTCCGGCCTATCGGCGAGGGTGACGCCTGGGTCGTAGCCCATGCCGTGCGACTCGATGTTGGCCTCCCCCACGATGTACATGCCGTACTCGTCGGCCAGTTCGTAGATCCGCTCTGGCTCCGGGTAGTGGGAGAAACGGATGGCGTTGAGGTTGTGTTGCTTCATCAGTTCGAGATCGTGGCGCATTGTCGCTTCGTCAAGCACATGCGCCGTCACCTCGTTGTGCTCGTGCATGTCGGCGCCCTTGATGTAGATGCGCTTGCCATTGAGCAGGTACTGACCGTCCTTCACTTCCGTGGTGCGGAAACCCACCCGATTCGCCACTGACTCCACTGCCCTGCCGTCGGGACCGATGAGCGTGAGCGTAAGCGTATAGAGGTTCGGCGCCTCGGCAGACCACTGACGCGGATGCGACACTGCAGTCTCGAGGTGCACCGACGCCGAGTCGGCCACGGAGACCGACTGCTGCAACTGGGCGATGACCCGGTCACCGTCCCACAGCTTGGCCACCACCTGGTGCGGCCGCGCTACGCCGGCAACGCCCTGCAGCTGAACGTCCACTCCGAGGATGCCATCG
>JBBRBZ010000259.1:0-2573 GCA_038205305.1 Gemmatimonadales bacterium | reverse complement strand
AGTACGTCGCCTACTCCTACGGGCGGCGCCTGCCCGACTCGATGCGCGACTGGGTTGCCAACGATCTCGCGGGCGAGGGCGCCGTCCGCCGACACGTGATCCGGATGGCCATCCCGCCGCTTTTCGTGCTTGCCCCGCTCTGGCTGCTCCCCGCATCGCTATACGTACATTCCGAGATGACTGCGCCGATCTACATCTGGGCCATCCTGATGTCGGTTGCGCTGAACAAGGTGTGGCGCCGTCATCGCCTGGCGCAACACGGCCTGGATCCGAATCTGGTCGACGTGATCAGGCGCCAGAAGGACGCACGTCTGCACGAGGATTACGTCCAGCGCTACGGGCCGCGGCCTGCTTCGGCCAGGTCGCAGACGAACAGCAGTCCGTTCTAGTCGACGAGAGTGCATTGGTAGGCGATCCCGCTTGGCATCGCCGGGGGATTGATCGCCTTGTGGCCGGCGCTCCCCGACCTCTGGTCCGCGATGTGCAGGCTCAGCGAACAGTGGATGGCTGCCGGCTCAGCTACTGCGCAGCAGCGTGAAGAACCCGTGTGACGGATCGTTCGCGTTTGGGCTGCCTCTCGGGGTGTCCCTGGTGATCGGGTGGCTGAACTCCACGGAGGATGGGTCGTTCACGTGAGCCCAGTCCGTGACGATCATGCGTGCGATGAACTTCCATGTGTCATTACGCTTCTCGTATTTATCGAGGTATCGCCCGCCCACGATGACGTCGACGTCCCGATCGCCCGCGTTCAGCGTGTGGGTCGCAACGGTATAGATCTCGCCTTCGGCGGCGGGCCCGCTGATGGCGAAGTTGACCGTGGTGATGTTGTGCTGCATCGACCGTAGGTAGGGGCGGGCGGCGGCGAGCTGACCGACGAAGTCGTCGGCCGACCCCACCGAGAATGCGCCGTGGGTGTCCTCGGCATCGTGGTGATAGAGGCCCTTGAGGAATTCGAGGTCACCGCGATCAACGGCGCGGCAGTAGCCATGGACGAGCTTGCGAAGTTGGTGCTCGTCGAGCAGTTCCTGCAGCAGCGGGTCCACCGGTGGCACCGGATCAGGCCTGCTTCGCCGCTTGCTCCGCGGCGTGATCCTCGATCGCCTTGCCGATCGCGTGCGCGGCGCGGTCCATGAACTCGGTCCCGCTGCTGAGGACCCAGTCGCGCGAGGCGACCGGACCTGCGAGTTGGCCGGTGAAGTGCGGCATCACGTACTGGGCGAAGAACTCGTAACTCCTGAGCTTCGCGGCTGGCGGCGCCCAGTCGTGATCGAAGAGTAGGAACGCACCGAAGCCGCCGTCACTCGCCTCGATCAGTTCCTCGATCTTGGCCACCGCATCCTCTGGTGTGCCGATCACCGCGAAGCCGGACTGGTGGTTGTTGGCAATGATCTCCGCGGTCGTGTCACCCTGCACAGGGCCTGCGGGAAGCAGGTGCTTGAAATAGCGCGAGAATTCGGCAATACCGTGCTCGACGTCGCGTTCGGCCTCCTCGCGGGTTTCGGCCAGGTGCATCGGACCGACGAGGCGCCACTTCGAACGGTCGGCGACGTGACCGTGCTCGAGCGCGACGTCCTCCCACGTCTTCCAGTGTTGCGCAAGGAGATCCATGCCCTGCTTCGCGGTGGCGGCGATCGACAGCATGCCGATCCCGTGCTTGCCCGCGCCACGCGGTCCGGTGGGCGAGAAGGACGCCGCGACTGCGACGTCGAAACACGGTTCGCTGTACGGCTTGAGCTGAAGGCGTGCGTCTTGAAGGGTGAAACCGTCGGTGTGCATTGTGACGGTCTCGCCGCGGAGCAGGCGCATGATCGCGTCGAGGCTCTGCTCCATGCGGGGCCGCTGCTCGTCCGCGGGGATGCCGAGCATGTGCGCATCCGACGTCAGCTGGCCGGGTCCGCAGCCGAGCATCACCCGGCCGCGGGTGAGGTGGTCGAGCAGGACCATGCGATCAGCCAGCATCAACGGGTTGTGATAGGGCAATGAGCTGACGCCGGTGCCGAGTCGGATGTGCTTGGTCCGCTCAGCGGCGACGCCGATGAAGACCTCGGGAGACGCGATGATCTCGAACCCGGCGGAATGATGCTCGCCGATCCACGCCTCGTCGAAGCCGAGGCGATCCATCGCCACGATCAGGTCGAGGTCTCGCTCGATGGCGAGCGTCGGGTTCTGCCCGACGGGGTGGAACGGGGCCATGAAGTTTCCGAAGCGCATCTGCCCATTCTGGCCTGAGGCCGGTTGCTTCCAGAGCTGTTTCAGGCTCTTCCGTCGTGGGGTCCACCCCCGATACATCGTTGGGTGGTTCTTCGGCCAAATCTGGCACGGCGCCTGAAATTCACCCGCTGTCCAGCTTCGCTGCAGATACTGACGGCGTGCCCGCACCGACCAGGACTTCGCCACCACAGCGCCGCCGTTTCGGCCCGAGATTGCTGACCGTGCTCAGCGGTGCCCTTCTGGCGCTAGGCGTTAGTGGCGTCGTCACCGCGTCGGCCTTTCCCGGCGGTGACTCCCGCGGTGAGCTGTCGTTCGGAGGGTTGCAACGCACCTACCTGGTCCACCCGCCGGCCGGCAATGAT
>JBBRBZ010000258.1:0-2640 GCA_038205305.1 Gemmatimonadales bacterium | reverse complement strand
GACGAGATCCCCGAAGCCCACGACCTGTCCAGTCTGCGACTGCTGGGGTCGGTCGGTGAGCCGATCAACCCGGAGGCTTGGCGCTGGTACCGGCGGGCGATCGGCGCCGACTGCACCCCGATCGTGGACACCTGGTGGCAGACCGAGACCGGCGCGGCGATGATCTCGCCATTGCCTGGAGTGACGGCGGCCAAGCCGGGATCGGCGATGGCTCCGCTGCCGGGCATCTCCGCCCTAGTCGTCGACGACGACGGCAACCAACTGGCCCGCGGTACCGATCACGGTGAGCAGGTCCACGGTGAGCAGGTCAGCGGCTACCTGGTGCTGGACAAGCCCTGGCCGGGCATGCTGCGCGGAATCTGGGGTGACCCGGAGCGGTTCAAGGAGACCTACTGGTCCCGCTTCGCCGAGCAGGGCTGGTACTTCGCCGGCGACGGCGCACGCTACGACGCCGACGGCGCCATCTGGCTGCTTGGCCGCATCGACGACGTGATGAACGTGTCCGGACACCGGATTTCCACTGCCGAGGTGGAGTCGGCTCTGGTCGGCCACTCCGGGGTGGCCGAGGCGGCAGTCGTCGGCGCCAGCGACGACACGACCGGCCAGGCGATCTGCGCGTTCGTCATCCTGATGGCACACCACGCCGACGTCCCACGCGATCTCATGGTCAAGCAACTGCGCGACGAGGTAGCTCGTGAGATCTCGCCGATCGCTCGGCCGCGCGAGATCCATGTCGTCCCTGAACTGCCGAAGACCCGCAGCGGCAAGATCATGCGTCGACTTCTACGCGACGTAGCCGAGGGCAGGGAACTCGGCGACACGTCCACGCTCCTGGATCCCGGCGTGTTCGAGGCCATCAGAGCCAGTAAGTAAGCCGACACACTCTGGCCAGGGCCGGTACGGGGGACATCCGCCTCCCGTACCGCCACGGCGGTCAGTTCACGAGTACGCCAGATTCAGGGGCCTTCCTTATCCGCGGGCCCGTGGGCAGGACGACACGCCCGTAGGTCGTGCTGAGGAGCCCGGCAGCGGAGGTGTACCACGCAGCGGCGGCGGCAGCGAGTCCGAAGTAGCCGCCGACCCTCGTTAAGCCTGTCTGCTGGAGGAACGCTCCGAGGGTCAGGAAGACGAAGGCGATCAGAAGTACCGAGAAGGTAGTGAGAATGGCATTGCTGACTCGGATGCTGGCGAACCACATGTAGCTGGTGAAGATGGTCCAGGCCAGTAGGAAGATGCCCACCCCGACGTGTTTTTCGGCGCCCATGTCCGCGGCGGTGTAGGTGACCAGGTACCAGAAACTCAGCCAAAAGCCGCCATACGAGGAAAAGGCCATCGCTCCAAAGACGTTGCCTTTGAGAAATTCCCACATGCCGGCGGCGAGCTGGGTGACGCCGCCGTAGAACAGCGCGACTCCCAGGACGGCGGCCTCCGCCTTCGATGAGATGAATCCAGCGTTGGCACTGGACAGGATGAACGTGGTCAGTGCAAAGGCGGCCAGGCCCAAGGGCCCGGGATCGGCGATGTGGGAGCCCCTGGGTACGGGGACAGCGATCTCATTCGGGTCGTCTTCGAGGTTTGGCATGGGCTGACCATTTTCGTGCGGGAGTAACCGGTACGGAGTTCCCTTACATTCCAAGGAAGATTCGACGTGTTCAGTGTGCGCGCCCGCGCGACTCGTCGCACTGCATACTGGCCTTATCAACCAAAGTGGTCCGCGCTGCGCCCAATCCGGGCCTACCCGCCGAGCGCCTCCATCGTCCGAGCCATCCCACGCTCTATAGCCTCGCCAATCCTCGGGCGCAGTTCTGCCGCCGGAATGATCGCGTGAACTGAACCCACCCTGCGCGTCGAACTCCGCTGCCACCTCGCCCAGCTTGTCCGAACGCACCGCCGCCCTGGTGGCGGAGAGCTTCACCCGCAGGCCGGCATTCGCCGCGTCGTCCGTGGAGGCCGCAAGTTGCGCTTCGCGCTGACGCACGGCCACGTCGGCAGCGTTACGCGCATTCACGTATCGGGTGAAGACGACTGCGGCCGCAGGTGCGCCGCCGATGATCGACGAGAACGATCCCTCGATGGCCAGCACTTCCATGTTCTCGTTCAGCGCGTTGGAGAAGACCACGAAAGCTCCGCAATGATAGCGGGAGATCACGCTGAACGCGATCAGTCCGTCGAAGTTAACGATGGCCCGGCCGATTTCGGCGCCATACTCGAGCTGGATGTTCCGCAGAGACTCACGCGAGACGATCGCCACCCTCATCTACAGCGGTGGTCCTATCGGCACGACACCGCGGTGGCCCCGCGTCGACTGATCGGTGCTCGGCCAGAACACCTTCTGACGTAGGGCGACTGGGACTTGAACCCAGGACCAACGGATTATGAGTCCGCGGCTCTAACCAACTGAGCTATCGCCCCTTGCGCGCGTGCGCGGTCCCCATGGTCGCACAGGCAGTCGGTGACCCTCGCCGGCGATATCCGAACTTCATCATGATCGACCTCGCCGCATTAGGCTCCGACCGTGATCCGCTTTCTGTTGCGCATGGTCGTGTTCCTCGGCTCCTCGGCGATCGGACTATTGGTGGCCTCCTGGCTGATCGACGGCGTCACGGTGTCGACGTGGGGCTTCGTCACCGCCGTCGTCAT
>JBBRBZ010000257.1:0-2650 GCA_038205305.1 Gemmatimonadales bacterium | reverse complement strand
CGCGGGTTCCGTTCTGGGACAACGCGCGATTCGTCTGTGTGACGCTCGTGGTTATTGGTCACGGCATCCAGCGGCTCACCGCGGATTCCGACCCGGCGTTCGCGCTGTACCTGTTCATCTTCGCGTTCCACATGCCGGCCTTCGCGATCATCTCGGGGTACTTCTCGAAGTCCGATCCGCCGAATCGGCAGCAACTCACCAAGGTCATCACCGACATTCTGCTGCCCTACCTCATCATGGAATTTATCTGGTCGGTGGTGAAATACTTCGTCGAAGGCACGGTCGACTTCAACCCGACGACGGCGAGCTGGACTCTCTGGTTTCTGCTCGCCCTCGCGATCTTCCGGCTCGTGCTGCCCTACCTCGCGGTGCTGAAGTGGCCGCTGCTGTGGGCGGTGATCGCGTCGGTCGGTGTCGGGTTCTACGCCAATGTCGACAGCACTTTTTCGCTGGCCAGGGCCATCGCCATCCTGCCGTTCTTCGTGCTCGGCTGGAAGCTTCGTGAGATAGGCCTCATGGACCGGTGGATGTCCGCCGGCACCATCGTCTGGTGGGTGCGGGGTGCGGCAGCGGTCGTGCTGGGCGGTTGGCTTGTCGTGGCCTTCGTCTTCGTCGAACCCTTCCGTGAGTTCCGACTGGCTCGGTGGTTCTTCTTTGATCTGGGCTATCACGCCCTCGGTCAAGATGACTGGTGGGCAGCGTTCGCGCGGCTCGGGTTTCTTGTTCTCGCTGTGGTGCTGAGCGCTGCACTGTTTGCACTCGTCCCGCGAACAATGACGTGGTTCACCGACTTCGGTCAGGCGACGATGTATGTCTACTTACTCCACACCTTCGTGCTCTACCCCGTGCGCGAGTCCGGAATTCTCGGAGGCGATCACAGTTCGATTCTCTGGCTCGCGAGCATGATTCTCGCGAGCGTCGCGATTTCTCTCGCGCTGGCGAGCCCCGTTGTACGCCGGGTTTTCCGACCGATTGTCGAACCAAAGCCGCGCTGGCTGTTCCGCGAAACAGCGTGACCGGCCCGCCCAGACCGGGTTAGTGGCGGTTAGTGCAGGTCGACCCGTTTGGGCAGCGCAAACACCAGCAATAGTGCGATGAACGCGAGCGCTGCGCTTACGGCCATGGCGGGTGTCGCAGCTTGGCCGAATGCGTCGGGGAGGTCGGCGGGCCCGGCAATCGTGCCGATGTTTCCGAAGAACACAGAGCCGATGACCGCTATGCCGGCGGCTGCGCCGACGCGCTGCATGGTGCCGATCACCCCGCTCGCCGCTCCGGCCTCGGAACGGTCAACGGTGGCGACGATGAACCGAGCGTTCGGCGCGATAAACAGGCCACTTCCCAACCCCGCGACGAGCAGGGGGCCGAGCAGCAGCCAGTTGGTGAGGTCAGCGGTCGGAATCAGCAGAAATTGCAGGAACAACACCGCGAGCCCGACCGTCAGCATCCCGATACCGATCACGAGCACGGTGCGACCGAGGCGCTGTGCAAGTCGGTCGCTCTGGCTGGCTCCGATGATGTTGCCGATCGCGAACGGAACCGACACGAATCCAGTCTCGAGCGCCGTATGGCCGAGCCCCGCCTGCCAGAGCAACGAGATCGTGAAGAAGATGCTCGTGAATGAGGCGAAATAGACGAGGGCGAGAACCGTGCCGCCGGTGAACGACGGATGTGAGAACAGGTGCGGGGGCACGAGCGGTTCCCGACCGGTGGATGCCACGTGCCGCTCCCAGACCGCGAAGATGACGATCAGGAGCACTCCACCGCCGATGGACAGATACGTCCACAGCGGCCACCCCTCCTGCTGTCCCTGGATCAGCGGAACAAGGATGGCCACGAGGCCACCGGCAAGCAGAAGCAGCCCGACGAGGTCCGCGGAGGCGCGCGTGCCCTCGGCTCCGGTCGGCAGCAGGACTCCTGCGGCAATGAGCACGAGGATGCCGACGGGCAGGTTCACCGCGAAGATCCAGCGCCAGCCGGTCTCGTCGCCGAGTGCCTGGATGATGAGTCCTCCCACGAGCGGCCCGAGCGCCGAAGAAACCCCGATTACCGCGCCCATGATCGCGAACGCCTTGCCGCGGGATCGGGGCGGGAAGAGCAGTTGGATGAAAGCAGTCACCGGCGGGAAGAAGATGCCGCCACCGAGTCCCTGCACGACACGGGCGACGATGAGCTGAGTGTCATCCTGAGCAAGCCCACACGCGATGCTCGCGGCCGTGAACAGCGCCAGCCCGGTGAAGAAGACCCACTTGTGGCCGTAGCGGTCCCCGATGCGTCCCGCCGGGATCAGCGCGAGCCCGAAGGCGAGAGCGTAACCGGAGATGATCCACGAGAGTGTGGCCTCGGAGGCATCCAGACTGGTGCGAATCGTCGGGAGCGCGACGTTGACGATGGTGGTGTCGAGGAGCGACATGAACATGCCGCCGAGGAGCACGACGAGTGCCAGCCACGCGGATCGGGGGATTTCGGGCGCGGGCGGTGCGTCGGAAGATGACACGGGAGTCCTTTCGGGGCGATTCGTCGAAGAAGAAGCCAAGTGACAAGTTACGCCGTGTTTCGGGCTCTCTTTGCACGCGGCGGCCCGGCTCCTAGGCTCGAATTCACAGGGCCTATCGCCCCCGCAGATTTCCGCCACACGATCTCAAGGAGTCAC
>JBBRBZ010000256.1:0-2684 GCA_038205305.1 Gemmatimonadales bacterium | reverse complement strand
GGATCGCGCGTCGAGGTCTGGTAGTTGAACGAGACGTTGCTGCCCTGGTTGAACTGGTAACGCATGTTCGCCGACGGCAGCACGTTGGTGAAGCCGTTGGAGATCGACTGGTCCCGATTGATGATGGTGCCTTGCAGATCGGACTTCTGGACCTCGAGGCCGAGCACCATCCGCAGCGCCTGGGTATTGCGGCTGAAGCGGGTGCCGCCATTCAGGTAGGAGTAGGTCCGCTTGAAGGCCTGGCTCAGGTCGGTGTTGGGTACCTGGACACTGCCGACGATGTCGTTCACGTCGTAGTGCTGGGTCTCGGCGATCGCCCGATGCTGCCCGAAGAGCTCGAGTACCAAGTTGTGGCCGAGCGGGTTGGTCAGCCCGAGGCGCTGTCCGGTGGTGAATGTGCGGCTGTTGCGCTGCTGCGATTGCAGCACGTCGCGCGTCGTGGTGCCGCCGGCGCCGTTGGTGAGCTCGGTGCTCGAGTTCAGGTTGGTGAGCTGGTTGGGCTTGCTCAGGTTGCCCCATGCTTCCGCCACCAGCGTCTGCCCCGCCTGGTTGAAGCGGCGCGAGTAGGTGAAGCGGCCGTCGCCACCCAGATTGTTGCCATCGGTGGAAACGTTCGAGGTGGCGCTATTCTGGAACGCCCCGGCCGGTGTCAGCGTCTGCTGCACCGAAGCATTGTCGGAGTTGCTCGGGCCGGCGTTGAAGTTGCCGCGGAAGCGGAGCTGGCTCCAGGTGCTGAATGCTTCCTGTGCGTTCAAGTTGAGCCGGTGCGAGAGACTGTACGACTTGCTGGTGGCGGTCTCGTTGCGGTTGGCCGAGACGCTCTCGCCTTGGAGGAGCTGCTCATCGGTGACCGACTGTTGGCGGCTGTCGCTGGTGCTCAGGAAGTAGCTGCCACGGAGCCAGCTGTTCTGGGCGAATTGCTGACTGCCGTTGAGGCCGAGCGCCATCGTTTCGCTGAAGCCGTTGCCGCCGCCGCCACCATTGCCACCGCCGCCCCGGCCGATCGCGACCGGCATCGCCAGGGAGAAGCCCGACTGTGCCACGTTGTTGCGGCTGCCGATCATGGACATCTGCGTCGTGGGGGAAAAGCGATTGAGGTTGAGGGCGCTGGTGTAGCGCGGATCATTGGCCTTGGAGCCGGCGAAGGCCGCGTCGGTGTTCGGCGAGGGGCCGACGCCGACGGCGGAGCGACCGAAGTAGCCCACGCGCGCATTCGGCTTGAGGACCAGGTTGATGGTCTTCTGTTGCTGGCCATCATCAATGCCGGAGAACTCGGCGGCATCCGACTTCTTGTCGAGCACCTGCACCTTGTCGATCGCGGCGGCCGGCAGGTTGCGAGTCGCCATCTTCGGATCGGTGCCGAAGAATTCCTTGCCATCGACCAGCACCTTCTGCACCGTCTGGCCTTGCGCCGTGATGGAACCATCGGCCGCGACGGTCATGCCGGGGAGTCGCTTGAGCAGTTCCTCGACAGTGGCATTGATGCGGGTCTTGAAGGCCTCGGCGTTGTACTCGAGTGTGTCGGGCTTGTTGACGATCGGCACATGTTCCGCGCGCACGACCAGCTCACCGATCTTGACGGCGAAGGCCTCCATCTTGACGGTGTCGGCGGCAATGTTGGCATTGCTGATGGTGAAGTCACGGCGCATCGGCTTGTAGCCGACCGCCGTCACCTGCAGGACGTACTGCCCAGGCGCGAGTCGCTTGAGGGAGAAGCGACCAGTCCCGGTGGTCGTGGAGAAGACCGAGATCACCGAGTCGGCGCGGGTCAGGGCGACGACCATCGCGTTCGCCATCGGCGCGCGCGCGGAGTCGATGACGGTGCCGGTGACGTCGTAGCGCTGGGCTGCGGCGGTGGCGGGGTGGGCCAGCAGGACGGTCAAGACGGTAGTCACGAGCGCGAGGACGCTGCGGAGCGATGAAAGCCGCCCCACTTACTTGCCCCCCCGTCCGCGACGCGACTTTTCTATCTCGGCGGTCTTTTCCTTGACGATGCGATCAAATTCCGCGCGAGTCACCTTGCTGCCGTCTGACGGGGCCTTGATGGTCGGGATGGGAGTGGTGGTGTCGATGGCGGTCGCCGTGTAGGTGATCCGGTTCGAATCGACCGTGAGGGTCAGGATCAGTCCGGGCAACCCACCATACTGGGCCGGCCCCGCCGAGACGGGAATGTCCGGCGTGAACCACGCCTCGAGGGAGGTGCTGTCCGGATGAGCCTTGGCTTGGAGGACATGGTGTCCCATGTACATCGCCTGCTCGCCGGTCAGCTTCCAGGCGAAGGTCGGGCGATCGGTCGGGATCCGGAAGGTCCGGCCCAGAAATTCGCGCACCTCGACGTAGCTGCCATCGTCGAGATTGGTGAAGGCGCCGGCGATCGCGTCCTGCGCACCGCTGCCGCCCATGCCGAACCCGCCCATCGCCATGACCGCACTACCACCCTCCATGGATCGGGTGACGATCACGTCGTGGCCGCCGCCTCCGCCTCCCGAGAACCGTACCTCGCCGGCCCTGGCCCCGCCCTGTGCGTCGTCACCTTGCGGCGCCTCGGCGTACAGTGTGGCCTTGGGCGAGAAGGTGAGCTGCATCGCCTTGACCGCGGATTTGGGCAGCCGGTCCGCGAAGGGGCTGTTGGGTGGCAGTTTGAAGTCGAGTCGGGTCGACTGGTCGTAGCGGACCGTCCCGGA
>JBBRBZ010000255.1:0-2851 GCA_038205305.1 Gemmatimonadales bacterium | reverse complement strand
CGACCTGCACAACCTGTTCGGCGACACCAACGCGGTGCACGTCCGGCTGACCGAGCAAGGCTACGAGATCACCGACCTGGTCCACGGTGACACCGTGACCGAGGTGCTTAACTACGTGCAGTTCCACGCCAGCGACCTGCTCGCGACGTTCCGCCGCAAGGTGGCCAAGGCAAGCCATCTCGGCCGCCAGGACGCCAATGCCTTCATCGCGGACTACGTGGCGGGGCTGGAAGGGTATACCTATCTGGAAGGCGAGTTGCCGGGGGACTGAAGACGAGAGACGAGAGACGAGAGACGAGAGACGAGAGACGAGGGGCCGTACCCGCGGGAAAGACTCCCTGCTGATACGGCCCCTCAACTCGTCTCTCGTCTCTCGTCTATCGGTTTTTCATCGGTACAAAGTTCCGCTCACCATGCCCGGTAAAGATCTGGCGGGGCCGGGCGATCTTCTGTTCCTTGTCACCGATCATCTCCTCCCACTGCGCCAGCCACCCCGGCAGGCGACCCATGGCAAAGAGTACCGTGAAGTAGTCGGTCGGATAGCCCATCGCCTGATAGATCAACCCCGAGTAGAAATCCACGTTGGGGTAGAGCTTCCGCTTGATGAAATATTCGTCCGACAGGGCGATGCGCTCGAGCTCCAGCGCGATCTCGAGCTGGCGGTTGAGGCCGGTCTGCTTGAAGACATCATCGGCCACCGACTTGATCAGCTTGGCGCGCGGGTCATAGGACTTGTAGACCCGGTGACCGAAGCCCATCAGGCGTCCGTGGCCCGCCTTGACCGACTCGATGAACGCCGGGATCCGGTCGGCGGTGCCGATCTCGCCCAGCATTCGGAGCACGGCCTCATTGGCGCCGCCATGGAGCGGGCCGTACAGCGCAGCAATGCCTGCCGAAACCGCCGAGAACGGATCGACGCCGGAGGAACCGACGGCGCGGACGGCGCTGGTGCTGCAGTTCTGCTCGTGATCGGCATGGAGGATCAGCAGGATCTCCAACGCCCGCTGCAGCACCGGGTTCGGCTCATGCTTGCCGCCGATGCTGAAGGTCATGTTGACGAAGTTGCCGATGTAGTCGACGTCATTCCTGGGGAACTCGTAGGGGAGGCCGCGGGAGTGACGGAAGAGGAAGGCGGCCAGCGTCGGCAACTTGGCCATGAGCCGCACCCGCTGGATGTAGCGGTTGGCGGGATCTTCGATGTTCTTGGCGTCGGGATAGAAGGTCGACAGTCCGCCGACGATCCCCAGCAGCATTCCCATCGGGTGGGCATCGTAGCGATAGCCTTCCAGAAACTTGATGATATTGGTGTGGACGTAGGTGTGATAGCGGATGTCGTTGGTCCACTTGTCGAGCTGGGCCTGGGTCGGGAGTTCCCCTTCGTTGAGCAACCAGGCCACTTCGAGGAAACTCGCCTTGTCGGCGATCTGCTCGATCGGGTAGCCACGATAGCGCAGGATGCCCTTGTCGCCGTCGATGAAGGTGATGGCACTGCGACACGCCGCCGTGTTCATGAAGGCGGGGTCGTAGGTCATGAGGCCGAAGTCCTCGCTGTTGACCTTGATCTGCCGCAGGTCCGTCGCGTGAATGGTCTCGTCGGTGATCGGGACGTCGTACTGCTTCCCGGTCCGATTGTCAGTGATGGTAAGAGTTTCGCTAGCCACGGGGACCACCTGTTGGGGTCAATTGTCGTGTTGCCGCGCCCACCGGCGCAGCCCGAATAGTAATCCCGCCGGAAGCGGGATGCCGGGAGTGGGAGCGGTTAACTTCGAGACCATGCCAGTCAGCGGAATGTCAGCCGAGTTCACCCCGGTCAAGCGCCTCGATGGCTTCCTCGTGGGAGCCGTCATTGGCGCATCGCTGGCAGCCTCCACGGCGGCGCACATCGATCTGTCCGCGATTCGGGACCAACTGGCTCCCACCGGGAGGCCTCGGCCACTCGCGCCGCCACCTGGTCGTCGCCGGGCGGCCACCGCCCTTGCCGACGCGCTGCTCGAGGAACTGCTCGCCGGCGGTGTGGATCTCCATCGCCTGAGCCACCGCTGGTGCGACTGGTGGCGCGAGGACGGCTGCGACACTGATATGCTGCTCGCGCAGGCGCTCGAGCACCTCCGGGATTTCGACGCACCGGTTGCCCAGCTCCCGGTTCCCGGGGCGGCCGTCCTATCAGTGGTGCTTCCCGCCGCCTTGGCGAGCGCTTCCCCCCGGGCGATGGTGGCGGGAGCATTCCATGTGGCCCGGTTGCTCGACCCCTCGGAGGAATCGGGGCTCGCGGCGGTGGCCATTGTCGTTGCATCGGCGGCGCTGCTCGAGGGACGCCGCGATGTGATTCCCGAGGTGCTCGCCTTCATGCGGGCCAACAACGCGCCGGAGCCAATGCAGGAGGCTGTCCGCGACCTCCCACGGCATGCGCGTCGGGTGCCGCCGGTGCCCCGCGGCCAAGCCACGGCCATCGAAGCGCTCTGCTGGCTGCTCTGGATGGTGGAGTATCAGCCGCGGGCGGTCGAGGCCCTCACCATGATGGTCCTCGCCGGCGGCGTGGCTCCGGCCCTCGGTGCCGTGCTTGGCGCCATGCTGGGCGCGCGCGACGGGCGAGCGGAGTGGCCCGCAGAATGGATCGACGGAGCAGGGGAGGAGGTCGCGCTTCGGGCCGCACTGGCGCGGCGAGTGGCGGCGGGCTGAGGCTACTTCGAACGGACCATCCCTTCCTCAAGCCAGGCGTGCTTTCCCGCGACAACATCTTGGGCCAGGGCGTAGGTAGCGGTGTCGACCGGGTTGAAGGTCGCCGCGAAGAGCGCATCAACCCGGCGTCCGGCATGGCGGCAGAAGACGTCTGCCATCGGAATGGCTCCGG
>JBBRBZ010000254.1:0-2890 GCA_038205305.1 Gemmatimonadales bacterium | reverse complement strand
CATGTCGACCTCGCCCCCGCATTCACCAAATGGCCCGTTGAGATTGACGCGTGGCTTGGTCCAGCCACTGACGGCGGATTTTGGGCGATCGGCATGCGTGAACCGCGGGGCGATCTGATCCGGGGGGTGCCTATGTCGCGGGATGACACCGGCGCAATCCAACTCGACCGGCTCGTGTCTGCTGGCCTCAACGTCGGCCTCCTCGGCGAGCTCACCGATGTGGATTCGATCGCCAGCGCGCGGGCCGTCGCGTTGGCCGCACCCCGCTCCCGGATGGCCGTGCTGCTCGGCGACCTCGAACGGATCAATGCCGAGCAGCCCAAGGGAGGTCTGGTCCAGTGAAGGGATCGGGCACGACATCTACCAGCGCACTGAACCGTGCCGCTTGGATTGGGCTGGCGGTCGCGGTTGTACTGATCGCGGCCGCGATACTCATCCCGGCGCTGACCGGCTGGGAGGTGTGGGCGAAGCACTTTCCGCCGTTGCACGCAGAGTGGGCGCCCCGCCTCGGACCAGGCACGATTCCAGCAATCGTCATTGCCATCATCGCCGCGCGATACGCAACAGATGCTGCCGCTCGGCTTCCATGGCGACGGCTCGTTGTTTCGGCATTCGTCGCCGGACTCCTCTGGCTCGCCAGTCTCGCCTTGGTCGACGGGCCATCGGGGCTCGGCGCAATACTCGAGAGCAGCTACGAGTACCTCCCGACCGCTCGGGCCATCACAGACGTGCCAGCATTCCTGCGCGAATTCATCTCACGCATCCCTGCGGACTCGCCCGACAACTGGCCAACCCACGTTGCTGGTCATCCACCGGGTGCCGTGCTTTTCTTCTGGGTGCTCGTACAGCTTGGACTCGGCAGTTGGCAGGCGATTGGCGTCGTGGCGGTACTGGCCGCATCCACCACACCCGTTGCCGTTCTCATCACGCTGCGCCGGCTTGGCGCGGAGGCGCCAGCTCGCGCAGCCGCGCCGTTCTTGGTACTCGGTCCGTCGGCAATCTGGATGGCCGTTTCCGCCGACGGCGTGTTTGCTGCGATCGCCGCGTGGGGACTCTGTCTTCTCGCGATTGCTGGGACCTCGCGCTCCCGGGGCACCACGGTCATCGGGGCCATAGGCGCCGGCTTCGTACTCGGCTACTGCGTGATGTTGTCGTACGGATTGGTCCTGCTCGGCGCGCTCGCGGTGGCAATTCTTGTCGCCTCCCGCAACTGGCGTCCGTTGCCCTGGGCGGCCGGCACGGCAGCAGCCGTCGTTCTCGGCTTCGCCGCTGGAGGCTTCGCCTGGTGGAGCGCGTATCCGGTGCTGGTCGAGCGCTATTGGGATGGCATTGCCACTCGTCGACCGTTCGGCTACTGGGTCTGGGGCAACTTCGCGGCGCTGTCGGTCAGTGCCGGACCGCTGATGGGTTCGGCGATCGCCGTCGTGATCGCCTCTGGACGGCGGGTACGAGACTGGACTTCTGAGCATCGCGTCGTGGTGCTGTTGTCCGGGGCTGCCATGGCGTCGGTTCTGCTCGCCGACCTCTCCCAGATGAGCAAAGGGGAAGTCGAGCGAATCTGGCTTCCGTTCATCCCGTGGATTCTGGTGGCAACGGCGACACTGCCCGAGCGTTGGCGACGCTACGGACTAATCGGCCAGCTCGGATTCGCCGTGCTTGTGCAGCATCTCCTCTTCACCGGGTGGTGACAACGCCTAGCAGGGAGCAGCAATGATCAGCAGACACCCAGCTCGATCCACTGAGGTGCAATCCACTCAGGCGCAGGGAAACCAAGCTGCGGCGGCATCTGCCCGTTGGCGGTGCTCGACGAACCTGGCACGCACCTCATCGATTCGATCCTTGAGGGGGAATAGCTCTCGTGACACAAGCTGGTCTTCGTGGTCCGCCGCGATCGGGTGCCAATAGACACCCTCCGCCGTGATCGTGACCTCAGGAATCAGCGACTCCACCGTCAACTCGATTCCCGCCTCGGAGACGCCTCGGTGCGCCAGAGCCCGGATGACCTGATCCTCGGGCGCAATCGCAATCGTGTCGAGGAAGTCGTGAAAGGGTTGCAGCTCATGCATCTGGTCAGCCGGGAGAGTGGCCGCGACCTTGACGCGGAATCCCTCTTCGTGGGCGATCCTGATGCCGTCAACGGCCCGCTCCCACGATCGTTTGCCTCGGTGGCTATCGTGAATTTCGGGGGTGGCTGAATCGATGCTGATCTGGAGAGTGAGGCGCTTCCGATCCATCCGGCGAAGGCGATCGAGACGATTGCCCTTGAACAGCATTCCGTTGGTCAGCAGGGTCGTCGGTAGTTGGGCGGTGCATGCCGCCACCACGTCGTCGATATCGGGCAGGAGAAACGGCTCGCCACCGGTCAGGATGAGTTCTGATACACCAGCGTCGACGGCCTCAGCGGCAAGCTGACGAACCCGATCGACCCCGAGAGCCCGCCGCGCCGTCTGAGGCGACGACCGCACACAGCAGTAGTCGCAGGCGAGATTGCAGTCGAAGTTGGTGTACATCCAGAGTCGGGTACCCGGGAGTTGGTCGGGTTCGAGATCGGCCAGGGGGTCGGATGCCCTGCCGCGCCGTATGAGCGCCGAGGAGTCGCCGACGTGCACGACTTGGTTGCCGGTTCGTTCGCTCCACGCGGCAAGCGTCACGATGGCCTCGGCGGAGTCTTCGATGCGCCAGGCGACGGTGAAGGTCGCCCCGGTCGCCACGGCACCGGCCCGCTCGACGAGGTCGAGGACCAGCGATTGCGTCACCATCGGGGAGTGATTCCCTGTGCTGCGACCGCGTCAATGAGCGACTGATACCCGTCAAGTTGGGGAAGCACCCACTGCCGCAGTCCTTCCATTTCAAGGATGGTTCGGTGAGCAGGGTTGCTCCAGTCCATCGC
>JBBRBZ010000253.1:0-2903 GCA_038205305.1 Gemmatimonadales bacterium | reverse complement strand
CCAGCCTTGACCAACCCCTTCCACAACTCGGCGTTGGCGGCAGCGTTCGCGAGAGCAGCAGTCGATCCGGGCTTGACCGTCGCGGCGGCGGCATTGTTGGCTGCGAGCACCGCCTCGTAGATGATTCGTTGTTCGGGTGAGAACTTGCCGCTGACGGGAAAGGTTCGCGTCACATCCGCCGAGTAGCCGTGCAGGATGGCGGCGGCATCCATCACCACCACGTCACCCGCCTTCGACTGCATCGTGTCGGCGCTGTAGTGCAGGAAGGTGGAGTTCGCACCCGTGCCGACGATCGACGGGTAGCCCACTCGTTCCGCGCCCAGGCGGAAAATCGTCCCTTCGAAGACGCCCCGAATCTGGTATTCGTTGACGCCTGGGTAGACCATCTGCATCGCCGCTTTGTGTCCCTCGACGGAGATCTCCGCCGCGTGCTGCAGAATGGCAATCTCGGCGTCGGTCTTCTGCGCCCTGGCCTGCCGCATCGCAGTCACGATGGCGGCGAGGTCATTGGTTGCGCGAACAGGAGTGTTGGCAGCCGCACCGCCTCGACCAGCTCCCCCGCCGGCCCCACCGCGTCCGCCGCCGCGGATCACTCCGGAATCGCCGAGGATGCGCGTCACCTGAGTGGAGAGTCCGGGCCAACCGGCGTCCTGACCAATCAGGTAGACCCGCGAGCCTGTGGCATTGAGGGTGTCGAACAGCGCGGCAAGCGCGGTGGTCGGGAGCGCGGGAATGCCGAGCATTCGTGCGGCGTCCTCGGGTCCGATCGGCTCTCCCTCCCAGGCGTAGGCCGGCTTGGGGGGCACCACGATGCGCTGGCCGGTGACGCCACCCTTGCGCCAAAGCACGAGCGCCGACCCCGGCTGCATCAGGCCGGTGAGCGCCTGGAAGTCGCGCGACTGCATGAAGGCCTGATCTTCGCGCGGCGGGGTGCCGGTGCCCTCGACGATGATGATGCCGTCCTGACTGAGCGCCTCAAGCACGCGCTGGCGCTTGGCGGCATGGTCGGCGGCGGGGAGTTGCGCCGCGAGCGGGACGGCGAGGACGGCGGCGAACAGGAGGCCGGATACAAATCGCACGAAGGCCTGCACAGGTTGAGGGTATGGCCGAAATACTACTCGGATTCCCTTGCGTCGCGAAAGCATCGCCCTTCAGCGTGTCTAGTTCCCGTTCACCCGCTCCATCTTGTAGACAACTTCCCGGGCCGGCTTGTCGAGGGTCGGCGGCCAGGTCATCACGGCGCTCCAATGATCTTCATCGACCCGCCGCCAAATCAGCGCGTTCCCGCCCCCAGCCGCCGGCTTGAATCCCACCGAGACACTGTCAAAGGAGGTGGCGACCCACTGCGGACCCGGGCCGCGCTTGCCAAAGTGTCGATCGCGCCAGAGGTAGCGGACCTGGTCGGTTCGCTTGCTGAACTTGCTGTCGGCAAATGACTCCACCACCAGGGTGGAATCGTTGTCGAAGTGGTAGCGCTCAAAGAACGGCGCGCCGCCCGAAGCCCTGCCGCGCCACGATCCCTCGATCCACTGGAGCCTGGCAAAATCGGTCTGGCCGATTGCCAGCCCTGGATCGGGTGCCGGGCGCTGGCACGGTGCGGCGCTCGCGACGATCCCCATCAGCAACCCACTGAACAACCCGACACGCAGGACGTCCCTCATCGTTCCCTCCCCTGATTGGACACTGCGGGAGACGAGTGGGGGCCCGCTGGGTGGACATCCTCAGGCAGGATCGGCCTCTCGTTATCTTCACGGGATGAATCGCCTTATCGAATGCGTGCCCAATTTCTCCGAGGGGCGCGACCTCGCCCTGATCGGTCGGATCACCGCCGAAATCGAGTCCGTCGAGGGTGTCCGGCTGCTGAATGTTGACCCGGGACATGCCACCAATCGCACCGTGGTCACCTTCGTGGGCGAACCCGAGGCGGTGATCGAGGCGGCCTTCCGGGGGATCCGGATGGCAGGCGAGTTGATCGACATGCGCCAGCAGCACGGCGAGCATCCGCGCATGGGAGCCACCGACGTCTGCCCTTTGGTGCCGATCTCGGGCATCTCCATGGCGGAGACCGCCGCCTTCGCCACCAAGCTGGCCGAGCGCGTGGGCCGCGAGCTCGACCTCCCGGTCTATCTCTACGAGGCGGCCCAACCCAACGCCGCCCGGAATAATCTCGCCGTCATTCGCGCCGGCGAATACGAGGGACTCCCCAAGAAGATTGTCAGTCCCGAGTGGAGGCCGGACTTCGGGCCGGCGCGCTTTGACGCTCAGCGCGGCGCCACGGTGATCGGCGCGCGCGATTTCCTCGTCGCCTACAACGTCAATCTCAACACCACCTCCACGCGCCGCGCCAACGCCATTGCCTTCGATATCCGCGAGGCGGGCCGCACCCAGCTCGACCGTGCCGGCAACCCCATGCACGACACCGCCGGTCAGCCGATCATCGTGCCCGGCACGCTCAAGAGTGTGAAGGCGATCGGCTGGTTCATCGCCGAATATGGCGTGGCCCAAGTCTCGATGAATCTCACCAATCTCGGCGTCACGCCACTACATGTGGCATTCGATGAGGTCTGCCGCGCTGCCGCGGCCCGGGGCATTCGGGTCACCGGTTCGGAGTTGGTGGGAGTGGTGCCGCTGCAGTGTCTGCTCGATGCGGGCCGCTATTTCCTCGAGAAGCAGCAGCGCTCGACCGGCCTCTCCGACCGCGAGCTGGTGCGCATCGCCATCAAGTCACTCGGCCTCAATGAGGTCGCCCCGTTCATTCCGGAGGAACGCGTGATCGAATACCTGCTGGAGGATCCGGCGGAGGGGCGCCTCGTCGGCATGACAGTGACCGAGTTTGCCCAGGAGACGGCGGCCGAATCGGCGGCACCGGGTGGTGGCTCGGTCGCGGCCACCGTCGGTGCGCT
>JBBRBZ010000252.1:0-2927 GCA_038205305.1 Gemmatimonadales bacterium | reverse complement strand
TCGCACGACCAGCTCGCCGTTCTCGATGATCTCGCGATCCCACGGCAGCACGATTGCCTTCTCGGTCTCGAAGGCCGTGAAATCGGGGCGCCACCGTCCGGTAGTGAAGGAGGCCGCCGTCCGGACATCGGCGGGTTGCATGGCCCGCACGGTATGCAGCGCCAGCTTGAAGGTGTTGCCACTGTCGCAGGTCTCGTCCACCAGCAGCAGCCGCTTGCCGGTGATCGAGGGCGGCGGGCCCTGCCTCAGCACCGGGTCGGCGTCGTCATCGGTGCGTCCAATGGTGATGGACACAAATTCCCGCTGCAGGATGGAGGCGATGATGGTGGCCGGAATCACGCCGGCCTTGGCGATCCCGACGATGACCTCAGGGTCATAGTCCCGGGCAACATGCAGCGCGAGCGCGCGGCAGAGCTCCCCGAAAAAGTGCCAGTCGACTTCGAGGATGTCACGGGTGGGTGCAGGGCGAAGGCGGGGCATGGGTCCCTCCGGGAAGCGGCTCGGGCCATTGAACCTCCGCGAAGCTACATGGCG
The DNA here is from genome assembly GCA_038205305.1 of Gemmatimonadales bacterium. Classification (GTDB taxonomy): domain Bacteria; phylum Gemmatimonadota; class Gemmatimonadetes; order Gemmatimonadales; family GWC2-71-9; genus Palsa-1233. The sequence continues at coordinate 2,393 of JBBRBZ010000252.1, read as the reverse complement.
CGAGGAGTCCGGGGCAATCGCGTTGCCTCCAGCACGCACGCGGCCTAACTTCAACGGATGCTCTCCATCGCCGGGGTCTTGCCAACATGAGCTGGTGGAAGCGAATCCTCTCCGGGGAGGAGGCGGTCAAGCCCCAGCGGCTCGACTACCTGAACGAGGGACTCGCTCTCGAGCGTCAGGGCGACTACGAGGGGGCGGTGACCTCCTACCAGCTCGCCCTCCGCGACCAGCCCAATAGCGTCAAGATCCTCCAGTTCATCGCCATCGCCCTCTCCCGCACCGGCCGCCGCGAAGAGGCGATCCGCCACTATCGCCGAGCCCTCGATCTCGCCCCGGAACTCGCCGGCGCGCACTACGGGCTGGCCTTCCTGCTGCTGAAGCGGGGCGATACCGAGCGCGCCGCGAGCCATCTCCGCACCTTTCTCTCCCTCCCCGCCGGCGACCCCGAGATGGCCCGCTGGGTGGACCACGCCCGCGCCACCCTCGACACCATCGAGGGTCAAGGCCTCCCTGCGGGCAGCGAGGAGTTCGCTTGAGGCGGCTCAGCCCCGGGCTGGCGATGGCACTTCTCCTGGTCGGTTGCAGCAAGCTGCCCACCACCGGCGATGGCGTGGTGGCGATTGAAATCACCAACCCGGCGACGCTCACGCTCTATCAGGACAGCTCGCTCACGCTCCAGGGGCGCGCCTTCGACCAGCAGGGCAACGAAGTCGTGGCGGCGCTCCGCTGGTACACCGTGGACACCGCGGCAGTCACCGTCGACTCGGTCCTCGGCATCGTCACCGCGAAGCTCGCGAGCGGCTCCGCCCGGGTCCAGGCCTCCGTCGGCACGTTGCACTCCACACCGGTCAGCATCCTGCTCGCCCCCACCCCGACGACATCGATCATCCTGCCGCAGGAGCACTGATGCCCCCGGCCACATTGAACGACCTCTTCTTCGACGCCGTATCGGAGACGTCGCGCACGGTGGTGATGCGCCGCAAGCTCGATGGCGCGTGGCACGGCATCCAGCGCACCGAGCTCCTGGCCCGCGTCCGCAGTCTCAACGCGGCGCTGCGCGAGCTCGGCTTGGTGGCGGGCGATCGGGTCGCGATTCTCTCGGAGAACCGGCCGGAGTGGGCGATCGCGGACTATGCCTGCCTGACCGCGCGGCTCACCGACGTAGCCGTCTATCCGTCGCTCCCGGCGCACCAAGTGGCATACATCCTCAAGGATTCGGGGGCGCGCGGCGTCTTCGTCTCGAATCGTGCCCAACTCGAGAAAATCCTCGAGGTCCGCGGTGACCTGCCCGCGCTGGAGTTCCTGATCTGCTTCGATGAGGGCGTACATCCCGCCGGCGTCTTGTCGCTGTCGGAATTGGAGCGCCGGGGCGCGGCCGTAACCGCTGGTCATCCCGATTGGGAGGCGGAGGCCCGTGCGGCGAAGCCGGACGACCTCGCCACCCTGATCTACACGTCGGGAACCACCGGTGATCCCAAAGGGGTGATGCTCTCGCACGGCAACATCACCAGCAACGTGAACGCCGGGATGCAGGTGCTGACCATCGGCGTCGGCGACTCCTGCCTCTCCTTCCTGCCGCTGTGCCACATCTTCGAACGGATGGTCGGCCACTACGTCATGTTCTACGCCGGCGCGGTGATCAACTACGCCACCAACATCGACAGCGTCGCGGCCGAACTGATCGAAACGCGCCCGACCATCCTCGCGTCGGTGCCGCGCCTGTATGAGAAGATCTACTCCAAGGTGGTGGATGGGGCGAGCAATCGCGGCGGGCTGACGCGGGCAATCTTCGAATGGGCCAAGGTCACCGGCGAGGAGCAGCTGCAGTATGTCCTGGCCAGTCGCCGGGTGCCGCCGGGCCTCGCCCTCGGCAAGTGGATCGCCGACCTGCTCGTCTTCCGGAAGCTGCGCGCCCGCATGGGCGGGCGGATCCGCTACATGGTCTCGGGTGGCGCACCGCTCAATCAGGAGATCTGCCGCTTCTTCATCACCGCTGGGTTGCCGATTCTCGAAGGGTACGGCCTCACCGAGACCTCACCGGTGATCACCGTGAACACCTTCGCGATGCTCAAGCCCGGCACGGTCGGGCGGCCACTCCCGGGGGTCGAGGTGAAGATTGCCAACGATGGCGAAATCCTCACGCGCGGGCCGCACGTCATGAAGGGCTACTGGAACAAGCCCGAGGCGACCGCCGAGGTGCTTGACCCAGATGGCTGGTTCCACACCGGCGACATCGGGCTGATCGACAATGACGGCTGCCTGCGCATCACCGACCGGAAGAAGGATCTCATCGTCACGGCCGGCGGCAAGAAAATCGCCCCGCAGCCGATCGAGGGGATGCTGAAGACCAACAAGTATTTCACCAACGCCGTCATGCTCGGCGACAAGCGCAA
>JBBRBZ010000251.1:0-2942 GCA_038205305.1 Gemmatimonadales bacterium | reverse complement strand
GATCATCTTCGGCCACGACGAGCAAGTCAGTCGCGCCGCAGCAATGGGGGCCGCCTGGGTCATCAATCTCGCGATTGCGGAGCTCATCATCGGGCGTCGTGCACGGCGTTCGACACGAGCGCGCGCGACCCGCCAGCCCAGCACGACTCGGGTCGGCGCATGAAGGCCGCGGTCTACCGCCGATTTGGCGGTCCCGAGGTGGTGCAGATCGAGCAGATCGCGAAGCCGAAACCGCGGGCGAACGAGGTACTGATCCGCGTGCACGCTAGCACCGTGAGCGCAGCCGATCACCGCACGCGCGCCCGCGACATCCCAGCCGGACTGTCAGTGCTTGCGGGGCTATCGATCGGCATCTTCCGGCCCCGGCATCGTGTTCTCGGCATGGATGTCGCAGGCACGGTCGAGTCGGTGGGCTCGAGCGTCACCGCTTTCGCCGCTGGAGACGAGGTCATCGCGATGCTCGGAGCCGAGTTCGGCGGTCACGCGGAGTACGTCTGCGTCGCCCAGGATGCCGCGATCGCGGTGAAGCCGAAGAATCTCAACTTCGAGCAATCGGTTGCTACGGTCTTCGGCGGAATCACCGCGCACGAGTTTCTGAAGCGGGCGATAGTAGTGCCGGGCACCCGTGTGCTCGTCAACGGTGCGGCGGGAGCCGTCGGCTCTGCCGCAGTGCAGCTCGCTACCCGCCTCGGGGGCCGAGTCACCGCCGTCACTAGTGAGACGAACCGGGAGCTCGTCACTGCACTTGGAGCCATCGAGGTCATCGACTACCTGTCGACCGACTTCGCCGCGACCGGCGCGACCTACGACGTGATCGTGGACTGTGTGGGAAATGCCGGATTCGATCGCGTCGAGGCATCCCTAACCCCCAGCGGATCCTTGCTACTTGTCGCGGCCGACTTGGGCGGGATCGTTCGCGCCGGTCGACAGACCAGGGCAAGTGGAAAGCACGTGAACGCAGCCGGAGTGAAGCACACCGGTCCCGCGCTCACTGCGCTCGCGCGCTTGGCCGAATCAGGCGCCTTGCGGCCGGTCATCGACCGCACCTTCGCGCTAGCGGAGGCCGCGAAGGCACACCGCTACGTGGACTCCGGGCGAAAGCGCGGCTCCGTCATCCTCCAGATCGTCACCGAGTAAAAGAACAGAGAGAAAGAAATGATCACAACACCGAACCCGATAACCGCCGCACCGGTCAGCGTGACCGGCGCCCTTGACCCGACCTTGTCTCGCTGGCTTTGGCTCGTGAAGATGTTCCTCGCAATCCCTCACTTCGTCGTGCTCGTCGTGCTGTGGGCGGCGTTCATCGTGACGACCGTGGTCGCGTGGTTCGCGATCCTCTTCACTGGGCGCTACCCGCGCGCACTGTGGGACTTCACCACTGGCGTTCTCCGATGGCACTGGCGGGTCGGGTTCTATGTGTTCGCCGCACTCGGCACCGACACCTACCCACCGTTCACGCTGGCGCGCACCGAACACCCTGCCGAGCTCGAAGTGAGCTACCCGGAACAGCTCTCCCGCGGTCTGGTGGTGGTGAAATGGGTGCTCGCGATCCCGCACCTCATCGTCATCGGACTCATCTTCGGCGTGATCATGCTCTACCCGTGGGACGTCACCGCGAACTGGCAAGCGGGCGGTCATCCCGTCGGTGGCTACTCAGTGTTCAACCTGCTGGTCGTTATCGCCGGATTCTTCCTGCTCATCACCGGGCGCTACCCCAGGCCGATGTTCGACCTGCTCATGGGCATCAACCGCTGGTTCTTCCGCGTTCTGGTTTACGTTGCACTAATGCGCGACGAGTACCCGCCGTTCCGGCTGGATGCCGGTGCGCACGAACCAGTACTTCTCGTGTTCCCAGTCCTTCGCCCATGACGCACGCCAGGTGATCCGGCGGCTGCACGACACACACGTGCGCTCGGCGGGTGCTGCCCGCTCAAGGTCGGATGCGCGCTGCCGACGGGCCCTGACTCCATTGTGCAGGCGCGACCACTAGGTCACCCCGAGGCGGGGGCGCAGACTTCGAAGGTGTAGCCGGGCGCAGTGTCTGGCAACAGGTTCCGGTCGCGCAGAACCATGGAGCGTGGGGTGTCGCTGCGCGCACACGCCTGAGCGAAGGTGTCGCGCAGGTCGCCGATGTACTCGATATCGATCACGTTGTCTCCGTAGACATCCGTGTACAACCCACACTCGTGGAACCGATCGCACTCCTCGGCCACCGCGAAATCGAATCCGACCTCGTCGCGGAGTCTGACGGAAAGTTCGGCCGTGTTCTTCTGACCGATCGCGAGGCCCAGGTGGTGCGCCGCGTCGGCGAAGCGGGTCGCCAAGGCAATATTGTCATCCGCCGTCAGCGCGCCCCCCGACCTGCTGAACGAGTCAAGGTTGTCGATCTCAACAGCGTCAAACCCTGCCCGAGCGCAGCTCTCGATGGTTGGCCGGATGATGGCGGTGATCCCGGCACGCTTGGCCTCTGTGCTGGTATCGAAAATGATCTCGTCCGGCCAGTTGGCATCGATGACCGGATTCTCGGCACCGCCGAGCACGAGCTCGGGATGGTCCGCGAGCCAGGTGGAGGTCTCCCCTGGCTGGGACTGAAATCCGTTGACGTAACAGATCGAGTAGACACCAGGGGCGGGCTCGGCGGTGCTGTCGCGAATGACTATGACTGTGCCATCCGGCACCGGATAGGACTCCGCAAGCTGATAGTCCACCTGCCCGCCGGCCGGGAATGGGGTTCGACCCGCATCCGACAGCACAGCGGGAGCCGCCGACGTGCACGCAACGAGAACCGTTGCACCGAGCAGTGCGACGCTCAAGCGGGCGACCATCAGCCTCAGGGACATGATCGGTATCCTCGCAGATCTGCGGATACAGTTGGCCGAAAGCCATCCCCTCGCGGCGCGGAGAAAGAACGTCACCATGAAATCCATCCCGGTTGGCCCAGC
>JBBRBZ010000250.1:0-2992 GCA_038205305.1 Gemmatimonadales bacterium | reverse complement strand
GATTGGGATGAGATCGAACCGCACCACCGGCATCTCTCGCCGCTCTGGGGGCTGTACCCCGGCCATGAGATCACGCCGGAGGGTACTCCCGCGTTGGCGGCAGCGGCGGTGACCTTGGCGCGTCGGGGCACTGGGGGGTGCGGTTGGTCCTATGCCTGGAAGATGGGACTCCGTGCTCGGCTCTACGACGGCCAGAGTGCGCTCGATCAGCTACGGGCACTGCTGACGAAATCCTCGCTGCCCAACCTCTTCTCGCTCTGCGGCAAGGCGCTCCAGGTCGACGGCAACCTCGGCGCCACGTCAGCGATCGCGGAGATGCTGCTCCAGTCGCATGAGGATGTCATTCACCTACTCCCAGCGTTACCGGCCGAGTGGCGCGATGGACGGGTGAATGGCTTGCGGGCTCGTGGCGGGGTCACGGTCGACATGGCATGGAGCGCAGGCCAGCTGGCAGCGGCGACTCTTTACACCACCCAACCCGGCCGGTTGCTCATCCGCGCAAAGCGGACCGCAACGGGAATGGCAGCGGGTCGGCGCATGCGGCTCGAACGAGTCGGGCCAGAGACCTTCGCCTTCACGGCGGTACCGGGGGTGCGCTACCAGCTGACCTTCGCGCGGTGAGCCACCGGTAGCACCAGCTGGCAGCGAAGCTCCTGCCCGGCCCCTGTGGTCCCAGCCACATGGGGCCGTTTCTGTGCCCAAGTCCACTTCTTGTCCACCTATTGCGGTACAAACAATAGATAATTATGATAGATATATGGACAAGACATGGACAACATCGCCACTCTCTTGTCTGACGGCGGGCCGCTGGCCCTCCGCGTCGAACCACAACATTTGCCTGAGGGTGGACCGATCATGACCTACCAGTTCCCGTCTCCGACTCGTGGTGCCCTGCTGCTCCTCGGCCTGGCGTTCGGCGCGGCGCTCCCTGCCGCCGCCCAGTACGACAGCCCGCCGAAGTTCTTCCTCGAGGGGCTCGCCGGCGCGGCGGTTCCGACGTTCGACATCGCCAAGACTGCCAAGATCGGCAGCATGGTCGGCGGCGCCATCGGCGTCCACCTGAACCCCCGGCTGGTGTTGATGGGCGAGTTTGACTACGGCATGCACAAGGACAAGGCCACCGGCACAGTCGACATCAACACGCTGCACTACATGGCCAAGCTCGGCTACATGCTCACCAAGCAGAACGACAAGGGGTGGGAAGCGATGGTGAACCTGGGTGCCGGCGCCATGTCGTTCGAAGTGGGCTCCGGGGCGGCATCAAGCACCAAGACCTACTTCGCCATCAACGCCGGCGCGAAACTCAGCTACAACTTCAACCGCACGGTGGCGTTCGTCCTCTCGCCCCAGGGCGACATCGCGTTCACCAAGAAGGCCGACCTCAACACCACCAACGCATGGGTGTGGCCCATCGCGGCGGGCTTGCGGATCCGCTACTAGCAGCGATGGCGGTATAGTCGGTCATCTCGAACCAATGCAGCGGCGGTAGGCGGACCGGTGGTTGTTAGCTGGCAGACTCGCCGCGCAACCGCCGCTCCAGCCGTTCCCGGATGGCGTCGTCGGTCGAGGCCTCCGCGGCCACGCGGGCTCCCTCCCCGATCAGCGCCAGCTCGCGGACATAGCGGCGGCAGTGGCGGCACATCATCAGATGCATGCGGACGGCGATCCGGCGAGCGAGGGTCGCGGACCGGATCTCCTCGCTGGCCCACAGCCGGGTTACTTCGTTACAGGCGAGCATCGGACGACCCCTGGATTCCCTTGGATTCCATGCATTCACGCAGACGACTGCGCGCCCGAAAGAGCAGCACGCCGAGGTTGTTGGCGGAAACGTCGAGAATGTTACAGATCTCCCCGGTATCGAACTCTTCGACCTCACGCATTTCGAAGGCGAGCCGCTGACGGTCGGGCAGTGCTTCGAGGCATCCCTTCAGGAATCGCGCGACCTCTTCGCGCGCCAGTTCATCGCCCGGCCTGCTTGGTGGCCGCGACCAGCGACCGTTCGCGTCGAAGCGCGACTCCACCACCTCATCGATGTCCTCGCGGGCGGCATCACGCCGGAGGATTCGCCGTTCCTCGGAAATCTTGTGGATCAGGATGCCATGGATCCAGGTGGTGACGCGCGCCCGACCATCAAAGTCGGCATGGCGCCTGAGGAAGACCAGCACGCAGCCATGGACCACATCCTCCAGCCGGTCCTCGGCCAGCCCGGATGCGCGGGCAGCGCGAATCAAGCCGGGCAGCACTTCATGGATGACTTGCTGCACCGTCGCCGAGTCGCCGCGACGGATCGCCGCGGTGCGGGCGGCATCTTCCCTCACCCGTCGCTCCTGGCCCGATGTGCCGTGTAATGATCGTCCACCTCGGAACAATAACCCGTGCAGCCGGCGGAAGGTGGGAGTCGGCCAACAGTACCGAAACCTCCTCGAGGTGGCACAGATGCGATTGAATTACATGAAGGTGGCGGTGGCCGGCATCGTCGGAACGCTCGCCATGACCGCGATCGGGCTCTACGTGGCGCCGATGATGGGGATGATGAAGATGAATCCCGCCGACATGCTGGCGATGCAGATGGGCAACATCGCCGCGCTGGGCTGGGCGGCCCACCTGATGATCGGTGTCGTCCTCGCGATGATCTACGCCATGGTGGCCAACGGTCGACTCCCCGGTCCGCCCGCGATGCGCGGCGCGCTCTTCGCCATCGCACCGTGGCTGATGGCGCAGCTGCTCGTCATGCCGATGATGGGAATCGGGCTCTTCTCAGGCTCCGCGATGGTGGCCATGGGGAGCCTCGTCGGGCACCTGGTCTACGGCGCCGTGATGGCCAGTATCGTCGGCTAGCCGGCGATGACCTTCGACTGGGGATTCGCGCAGCTCTCGTCCCACAGAGCAGTGAAGGGCTGGTGATTGGTGGCGTCTTCCACGAAGACGGTCTGTCGCGATTGATAGATGAACGCCACCGGGCCCGGCTTCCCCCCGATGCCGGGCTTCCCCG
>JBBRBZ010000249.1:0-3014 GCA_038205305.1 Gemmatimonadales bacterium | reverse complement strand
CAACTCCTCTTCTGGTGGCGTGCGCATCGGGAGGGTCGCGGTAAAGACACTTCCCACCCCATGCTCGCTCCGCACCCCGACGGAACCACCCTGCGCCTGCACGATCTTCCGTGTGAGCGCCAGCCCCAGCCCGGTCCCCTGATACCGCTTGGCCAACGAACCGTCCAGCTGGTGGAATTCCGTGAAGAGCGCCGGCAGGTCATCCGGCGTGATGCCGATGCCGGTGTCCTCCACCTCGACGGTGAACTGGTCGGCACCTTCACGCTGGCCACGAACGGTGACCTGGCCCCGCTCGGCGGTGAACTTGAGGGCGTTGGAGAGGTAGTTGTAGAGCACCTGCTTCATCCGGTCGGGATCGATCCACAACGCGGAGAGGCCGTCGCCGACATCCACGGCGATCTTGATTGACTTCGGCTCCGCGAGGGGGAGCAGGCCATCCACGACCTCGCCGACGAGACTGGCCAGATTCACCTCGCGCGGCCGGAGCGCGATGCGGCCAGCCTCAACCTTGGCCAAGTCGAGCACGTCGTTGATGATCTGCAGCAGGTGACGCGACGAGGTGAGGATGTCGCCGAGATATTCCTGCTGCTCGCCAGAAACAGTACCGGCGCGGCCGGCGCGGATGAGCTCCGCAAAACCGATTACGGCATTCAGCGGCGTGCGCAGTTCGTGCGACATGTTGGCGAGAAATTCGCTCTTGAGGCGATTGGCCTCTTCGATCCGGCGATATTGTTCCTGCCGGTCGGAGACGTCGCGAATCGCCGCGGTCGCCAGTGGCCCGATCTCCGACTGCATCGGCGACAGTGAAATCTCGGCAGGAAACTCGCTGCCATCGCGCCGCAAGCCATAGAGATCGAGTCCCGCGCCCATGGGCCGAGGCTGTGGGCTGGCGAAATAGGAGGAACGGTGCGCCGGGTGCTTGCCGCGGAATCGCTCCGGCACGAGAATGTCGATCGACTGCCCGATCAGCTCGACCCGCGGATAGCCGAAGAGTCGCTCGACCTGCGAATTGACCAGGACGATCCGACCAAGGGGATCGACAATCACCATCGCATCGGGAGCCGCTTCGAGCAGCCCACGAAACCTGGTTTCCAGCAACTGGGCATCACTCACGGATCGTGTCCTTGGTGCGGAAGCCGACGGTGGCGCTCGTCCATAGGGGTACCAGGAAGACTCGCCGAGGGTGCAAGAAATAGTATACTCACCCGACAGGAGACGAGATGCGCGAATCAAGATGGTGGTGTCACCGACGGGGGATCCTGCTGATCGCCGCAATGATCTCTCTCTCCAGCTGTGCCAACGGCCTTGGCGAGAAGGACCTGCTCGGCAGCTGGGGAGGTGAACATGCCCTGCTCACGCTCACCGAGAGCGGAGGCAGCATGGAATACGATTGCGCCACGGGCACGGTGGCGGCCGACTGGGCTGTCACGTCGGACGGACAATTCTCCGCGACGGGCAGCTTTCTGGCCGGACATGGCGGACCGATCGGTTGGCAGGAGGACACCACCAGTCGCCCGGCGAGCTACCGAGGCTCGATCCATGGCTCGGTGATGCAGTTCACCGTGACGCTCACCGACAGCGCCCAAGTACTGGGGAACTACCTGCTCAGGCAGGGGTCCAACGGATCGGTGTTCAAGTGCCTCTGACAGGGGGTTGACTGCGCTGGGCCATTGCTGTATTGTATAGCCATGAATAATCTCCATACTGACTATTCACAGGTAAGCGAGCAAAATGGTCAATCGGGCGGCGAATCCGGTGAGCGGTTGCTCTCCTTGCTCGCGATCGCCCGTGGCCTCGAGGATAAAGTCGAAAAGGCGTTGACGGAGGTTCAGCTCTCGGTCGCGAAGTTTGGAGTCCTCAATCACTTGGTGCAGGCCGGCCAGGCGATCCCCTTGAGCGAGCTGGCCGCCCGGGTGAACTGTGTCCGGTCGAACGTCACCCAGATGGTGGACCGCCTCGAGGGCGAGGGGCTGGTGCGGCGGGTGACGAACCCTGCCGACCGGCGGATCATCTTGGCGCAGCTCACCGAAGCAGGTCGGCGGCGGCACGCCAGCGGCGAGGAGCGGATCCAGCAGATGGAGCGGGATATGGCCGACAGCTTCCCCACGGACGACCGGGTCCTGCTTCGCCGAGTCATGGTAGCGTTGGAGTAGATCAGCTCTTTTGGTGCTCAGATAGTTCAGGACTGCATAGTTCTCAGGTTAACAGTAGGCATACCATCTTTGGAAAGGGCATCAGCATGACCACCGCGACCATTGCAGCACCCGCCACCACCTGGCAGATCGACCCCTCGCATACCGACGTGGAGTTCGGCGTCCGCCACCTGATGATCTCTACCGTGAAGGGGCGCTTCGGGGCGGTCCAAGGGAGCGTCATCCTCGACCCGACCACCCCGAAGGCGGCGAAAATCGACGTCACCATCGACGTGACGAGCATCGATACCCGCGAGGCGAAACGTGACGCCCACCTCCGGTCGCCCGACTTCTTCGACGTGGACCACTTTCCGGCGATGACCTTCACCGGCGGCACGGTATCGGGAGACGCCGACGGAGAGTTCACCCTGACGGGCGATCTCACCATCCGCGGGGTGACCAGGCCGATCACGCTCGACGTGACCTTCGAGGGGGCCGGCAACGATCCCTGGGGCGGCAGCCGTCGCGGCTTCTCGGCCAAGGGGAAGCTCAATCGGAGCGATTTCGGGCTGGAGTGGAACGCCGCGCTCGAGACCGGTGGCGTGGTGGTCGGCAATGAGGTGAAGCTGACAATCAACACCGAGTTGCTGCTCCAGAAGTAGCTCGCGCTTGCCCCGTCCGCCGAGCACTGGTAGCGTCCGCGCCATGCGAGCGCTTCTGGTGCACGGCATGGGACGGACCCCGCTGTCGATGTCGAGCCTGGGGCGGGCATTGCGCCGGGCTGACGTCGAGAGCGCACAGTTCGGCTACAGCGCGGCCCTCGAATCCGTGGAGCGGATTGTCTCCCGGCTGCGAGGGCGCCTTGTCGCCATGGCCGGTGAC
>JBBRBZ010000248.1:0-3033 GCA_038205305.1 Gemmatimonadales bacterium | reverse complement strand
GTGGAGCAGGTCGGCCGCATCAGCAATCAGCTGGTCGGTGGCCTCGTCGGTGCGCAGTTCGAGACGGCGCTTCTTGGTTATCGTCATGGGTGGAACCTCCACCCGCCACTGTACGGGATTTGTACGGCAAAGACAAAGTGTTGCGATTCGCTATCTGCCCCGATTGTGCCCCCAATTCCTGACCGGAGTCTGCCGCTCGCGGGGAAGGGGAACGTCCGCATCTGGCGCGAGTCGCGCGTTCGCGGACATGGCGAATTGCGGACGTTGCCCGACTGGATACGCATGCATCCCAGCGGATGGCTACTCAGTGAGCCAGTCGTCAGACGATGGTTCGCGGTCATCGGTCGAGGAGGCGAAAGGCGACGCGGGAGAGCGCCAGTCTTTGGTGCGTGGACTCGTTCGTAGAACGTCCCGTATAGGGGCCGCGAGCCGTGAGCGGGATTCTTCACCGAACCGGTCTTACGGGACACCCCGGGGTTGGTGTTGATCTTGAACCGGTCCGGTTCGGCTGCGTCTGTTGGCGTGCCGGTGAGCGTCCGCTAACGGGCGACCTGATCGTTCGATGCGGGGACCTTGCGTCTATATTGCCGCTGGGTGGTCGGGGAGCCCATCGCGTCGAGTCAGGCAGCCTATCTGGGTGCTGATTTCGAGTCGCGGGGGAGTGGAGCGAACAGCCAGCCGGCCAGGGCCCAGAAACCCAGGGCGAATCCGAGGACACCACCGGTGACGACGGTGCTTGCTGCCAGATCAACAGATCAACAGGGCTTCCCGTCAAGCCGAATCCGCTTGACCTGCGCGGGTCCATCTGGCTGCTGGATACGCAGGATCAAGCACGAATCTGGCGTCGGTACCAGCACCCCGCCGAAGTAGGCCGTGTCGCGGTCCGCGCAGCCAGTCAGGGTGAGGCGATCGGTCATCCATGGTCGAAGATCGGGAGGACTCCCACCAGTCCAGTCCTTGGATGGCACCCAGGCGAGTGCCTGGCCTGCAACAGGCCGAATCAACTCCAAAGTGAACGGTCCCGTACCAGCCTTGAGATATGCAGGCGACTTCTGAAAGCGCTGCGTACTCCCGGGCGAGACGACCAACCCGACGTCAGTTGCCAATGGGACGGGGTAGGGATCGCTACCTTCGTCCAGCGAGCCCTGAGCCAAGTTTTCGAGGGTGAGACCTCCAACCGTCAGATCACCTCCGGGCTTGTTCGCATAGCCGGCGTCAGCGCACCCCAACTTGATCGACCTGGTCGGTGCCGTAGTCGGTGGCGGGATCGTCTCTAACGGTCCGGGTGGCCCAGTCGATGTGGGCGCGACCCACGGTGGTGGCGACGGAGGGTCCTGGCTGCCGGTGCACGCAGTCAGGCTCAGCGCTACCGCAGCGACCAGGCCAACCGCGGCAACGGTGCTGCGCACTTCAATCATGGCAACTTCCGATGCTCTGCTGGTATTGCGACGCTACACGCGCGGCGTTGGCGAGACGAGTGCCTTGCCGCGGTGGATCGGCGCAGGCAACGTGTCAGGCCGCCCGGGCACGGATCCCCAAACGGTCCTTGGCATCGTGCGATATCGATGACCGCGGCAAGGAAGGCCAAGGACGCCGAAGCGGCGATCATGGCTGCGTGCCGTGCCACCGGCCTTCCTGCATGACTATGCGTGAATGTCCCACTCCGCGACTTCCTCAACTGGCGCGGATAGTGCGCTTTGGTGCACCGTTGATGGATCACTGGATACGGAACGACCAAAGGCGGCGGTGAGCAGTAGCCACTTGCTCCACAACGGGTTGGGCAGGCAGGCGTTAGCTCTGGGGGACTCCGCGCCGACGGAAGGCCGCGAAGCCTACCGCTATGAGGGCCACCGCAACGGCGGCCATCACGGTGAGCGCATCGCCCTGGATCGCGCCCGCCGGCGGATTGCCGACGTGGGTGGTCGGCGAGAGGTCGAGAACCCCCTGGCGGAGTTTCAGGCCGGGACCGAGGAACGCGATGAACGTCATGGCGGCGTAGGCGGCCCAGGCGGCGCCGAGCAGCCGGGGACGCAGGCCGTAAAGCGCCAGCGCGACCCCCCCGATCACCAGCTCGGCCGGAAGGTAGGCCAGCCCCGACTTCAGGATCGGTGCGAGCTCGGCCGTGTCGCCGACCGACAGGGCGGTCGTGAGGCCCAGGACGAGCGACGAGCCGAGCACGATCGTGATGAGACCTCCCAGCACCACGAGCGCGTGCGAGGCGAGCAAGCGGGACCGGGACACGGTCCCGGACAGCCGCGTCTCCAGCCTGCCCTCGGCCTCCTCGGCCCGTAGCGTGCCGATGGCCTGGACGACGTACCCCGCTGCGATGATGGCCAGGTAGAGCTGGGTGGCTGCGATGAACCCGTCCATGGGCCGAGCACTAGCGATGCCGATGGCATCGGCAAGAGCGGGGTTGCCGGTCACCATGTCGAGGAACTGTTGGGAGAGGGCACCCATCATTCCCGTGAGCAGCACGCCGCCGGCGAGCCAGCCGAGGATGGCTGGCCGGTGGATCCAGAGCGCGAGCCCTATCGGGTGGCGCAGCCGTGCGGATCGCCCGGGGCCGGCACTGTCCCGGATGAGGGCGCTGCCCAGGTCGCGGCGGGAGGCCAGCCGAAGCGCCGCTGCGCTCAGGGCGAGGCCGGCCGCGAGCGGGATGGCCAGGGCCCACCAGCTCTGGTCCCCGAACGGGGCCGCCTTCTCCGCCCAGCCGAGCGGAGAGAGCCAGGTGAGCCAGGTCTTGGTCACGTCGCCCACGCCTCGCAGGACGTACGACGCCGCGAGGACGATCAGGCTCCAGGTGTAGACCCCCCGAGCGTGCCGGGTGAGCTGGGCCAGCAGGGCCGCGAGAGCGGCGAAGACGAAGGCCAGGGCGCCCAGGGAGAGGGAGTAGAGGACCGACCCCGCAAGCGGGACGCCGAAGACTGCCAGCCCGACGGCGAACAGCACCGCGGTGGCGGCAATGGTGGCGGTGGCCACCAAGAGCGCCGCGAGGGTGGGATCGTGGCGGGCGATGCGGCCGCCGAGCAGCAG
>JBBRBZ010000247.1:0-3052 GCA_038205305.1 Gemmatimonadales bacterium | reverse complement strand
TTCATGGTGGCGTCGGCGTCAGGGTGGTGCATGTCGAAGACTTCGTGGTGGGCGATTCCCGATGCCTTGAGCGAGTGCAGCGCGGTGATCACCGATCCGGTGTTCCCCATGTCGCAGATGGTGGTCACCCCGGCCGCCCAGCATGCCCGCACACCATCTTCGGCGGCGCGGAGGAAATCCTCTTCGCTCCGGGCCGACTTGAGTGCGATGATGTGCTTGATCCAATCCCAGAAAAGGGGATCCTCGGCCTGACCGGCGAAGCCCGTGAGCTCCAGGTGGGTGTGGGTGTTGATCAGCCCGGGAAGGAGGATCCCGTCGGCAAAATGTTCGCTCGAGGCGCGTTCAGGAGTCGGCACAGCAGAGTGGGGACCGACGGCGGCAATGCGGCCGTCATCGCCGAGCAGGACGGCGCCATCGGCAATGGGCGGCCCCGCAATGGGCAGCACCCAAGCCGCCGAAATCCGCTGCATCAGTGGACTGGTTGCTCTGGCTTGCCGCCGCCGGTCTTGAACGGCGTATGCACAGGGCAGATCTCCTTCGGCTCGGCGCCCTTGGCATAGCTGCGCATTTCGCGCACTTCAGGCGGACAGAAGGGGCCGGCCCGGAAGCCGGTGGTCTTGTCGATCTCCACTTGCACCAAGGCCTGGTCGTTCATCTCCCAATCGCCTGGATTCCGGCGACGCTGGTAGATGTTGAGCATCATCTGGGTCCAGGCCGGCGCGGCGACGAGTCCGCCCTGGGCGTTGCTCATCAGCGGCGTGTTGTCGTCGAGCCCGATCCAGACACCGGCCACCAGATCCTTGGTGAAGCCGATGAACCAGGTGTCCTTGCCGTCGTTGGTGGTGCCCGTCTTGCCGCCTGCGGGGATGGTGAAGCCGGCGGCGTAGACCTGACCGTAGGCGGTGCCGTGCTGGATGACCCCCTGCAGCGCCTGGTTCATCTGCCACGCGGTGTTGGCATCGAGCACCGGCACGGTTTTGACCTCTGGACTGAGCAGCTTCTTGCCGTTGCGATCCTCGACCAAGGTGATGGCGCGAGGCAGCGAGCGATAGCCGAGGTTGGAAAAGGTCGAGTACCCGGCGATCAACTCGATCGGGTGCAACGCCGCGGAGCCGAGGTAGATGGAGGGCACCTGATCGATGGGTGTGGTGATGCCGAAACGCCGCGCCATGGTCACCACCGCGGCGGGGTGTACCGTCTCGCCGACCTGCACGGCGATGCTGTTCAACGACTGCCAGAGTCCTTCGCGAACGGTCAGGATGGAGTCGCTGAACTTGCCGTTGTAGTTGCTGGGCGACCACGCGGGCTGACCGGCGGGCATCTGGACGAAGGTCCGCTGATCGCGGAAGGTCTGGTCGAAGCTCAAACCGGCCTCGATGGCGGCCGAGTACATGATTGGCTTGAAGGTAGAGCCTGGTTGGCGTACCGCCTGCACCGCCCGATTGAACTTGGAGTCCTCGAAGTCGCGTCCACCGACCATGGCGAGAATGTCACCATTCTTGGGGTTCATCACCACGGCCGCGCCTTGCAGGTACGGCGACGTCGATCCGCCGACCCCCGCGGTCTCCTTCTTGTCGAGGTAGCTCTGGTAGGAGATGTGCTTCCACTTGCCGATGCGCGGGACCTGGTTGTTCTCGATCCGTTCGAGCTGCGCCTCGAGACTCCGCTCTGCTGCCTCCTGAATGTTCAGGTCGAGGGTGGTGTGGATGGTGAGGCCGCCGCGATTCAGGTCATCGCCGAAGCCGGCCGCGATGAGCTGCTGGCGCACATACTCGACGAAGTACTCGCCCACATCAGAGAAGTCGGACTTGGCCGAGAGGGCGATGGGATAGGCCTTCCACTGCGCCGTTTCGGCTGACGTGATGGCGCCAACCTCTCCCATCGCGTCGATGACGGTATTGCGCCGGTAGACGGCGTAATCTGGGTGGGAGCGTGGATTGTAGCGTGTGGGATTTTTCGGCAGGCCGGCGAGCATGGCGGCTTCGGCCACATTCAACGAACGGGCGGACTTGCCGAAGTAGCGCTGGGCCGCGGTCTCGACACCGTACGCGCCATTGCCGAAATAGATCTTATTAAGATAGAGCTCGAGGATTTTTTGCTTGTTGTAGTGCTTCTCGATCTCCATTGCGACATGCATCTCCTTAATCTTGCGCGGAATGGCGCGCAAGCCGGTAATGCTCCGGTCGATCTGGTCGGGAAAGATGTTGCCCGCCAACTGCATGGTGATGGTGGAGGCACCCGAGAGGCCGTGCAGCGTCAGGGCGTTTTTGAGGATGCGCGCGAAGCCCCACCAGTCGACGCCGTGATGCTGGTAGAAGCGCCGATCCTCGACCGCCAGGAAGGCCGCCGGCACGGCGGGGGACATCTCCTTGAGCGGGAGGAGGGTGCGCCGCTCCTTGCCGAAGTCCGCCAGGCGCCGTCCGTCAGCACTGAGCACCACCGAGGCCTGGTCGGGGTCGTAGCCCTGCAATACCGCCACGGAGGGGCAGGCCCCTTCCCCGGCACAGGCACGGGTCCAGAGGCCGACAATCGCCATGATGCCGAAGGCGACACAGGCGAGGGCGGCAATGAGGATCCGGCGTCGGACAACGGGGTTCTTCCACCACCGTCTGGGGCGCTGAGGGGTGCGGGCCATGATGGGGTAAGGTATCCGGGCGCCGGTCGGCTTGCACGGGCACCGGCCAGCCGGGCATCTTGGGCGGATATGCCCTCCCTGCTCGAGACGCTTTCCGCCCGCGGCATGCTGCACGACGCGACCCCTGACCTGGCCGCCCGGCTCGCCGCCGCGCCGATTACCGGCTACTGCGGCTTCGACCCCACGGCCGACTCACTCCACGTCGGCTCGCTCCTTCCGGTAATGGGGCTGGCCTGGCTCCAGCGGCTCGGCGGGTGCCCAATCGTACTGGTGGGCGGCGGCACCGGCATGGTCGGCGATCCGTCGGGCCGCCGTGCCGAGCGGCCGATGCTCCCGGCTGAGACGGTGGCGACCAACGCCGCCGCACTCCGCGGGCAACTCTCGCACTTCCTCGACTTTGGCAGTGGACCAACCGGC
>JBBRBZ010000246.1:0-3157 GCA_038205305.1 Gemmatimonadales bacterium | reverse complement strand
CATCGGCATCATTGCGAACCCCATGTCAGGGCGCGATATCCGACGTCTCACCGCGCAGGCATCGGTGTTCCCCAACACCGAGAAGGCGAGCATGGTCCTGCGGATCCTTCGCACCGTGGGGACCCTCGGGGTCGAGCGCGTGCAGCTGTCAACCGATACCTTCGGCATCGCCGCCGGCGTGCTCCGCGAGATCAGCCGAATGTCCGGTGCAAGCTCGACGGCTCACATCCGTTGGCCGAAGGTTGAGTTCCTGACGCTGGAGGCACCCACCGGTACCGCGGCCGACACCACTGCCTTCGCTCAGATGATGGCGGGTCAATGCGCCGCGGCCGTGGTCCTGCTTGGTGGCGACGGGACGATGCGCGCTGCGGTACCCGGGCTGGGGGATACCCCGATGCTTGCGCTCAGCACCGGCACCAACAACACGTTCCCGGTGATGATCGAAGCTACGGTCGCGGGGATGGCTCTGGGGATGATCGCCACCGGGGCAGCACCGGCACCCACCACATACGCGAAGACGCTGCACGTCGAGGTGACCAGGGCCGACGGCAGCGCGCGCCGCGAGGTGGCGCTGGTTGATGTGTGCGTCAACACCCTGGGTGTGATTGGTTCGCGGGCGTTGTGGAAGGCGGACTCGCTTCGCGAGCTGTACTGCACCTTCGCAGAGCCACACGCTATCGGCCTGACCTCGATCGCGGGCCGGCTCAGGCCGACGGGACGCCACGAACCGCGCGGGGTGGCCCTGCGACTCGATGATCCCCGCGTTGCCGCGCACACCGTCCTGGCTCCGATCGCCCCCGGGCTGTTGGAGTCGGTGGGTGTGCTCGCCTCCACCGAGCTCAAGCTGAATCTGCCCCATCGGGTCGAGCTGGATCGGGGGACCATCGCCCTCGATGGTGAGCGAGAGCTGGAGTTCGGCCCCGGCGACACCATCACCGTCACTCTCGCGCAAGACGGCCCATGCGTGATCGATGTTCCGACCGTGCTCACCGCCTCATCAGGAGCGTGGCCCACCACCTGAGATTCCCCATGACCGACGTTTTCCCATGACCGACCACAGATCCTCAGCCGCCGGCTGAACCTGGAAATCAAAGGAGTTCTGATGACGCAAACCCCGTCCAATCTCGCCACTCTCGGCTTGGATGCGCCCGACGCCTCGGCGCTGAGCAGCGTCCAACTGCTTGACGTATACCGGACGATGCGGACGATCCGGGCATTCGAAGACCGGTTGCACAGGGAGTTCGCCACCGGCGACATCCCGGGGTTCGTCCACCTGTATGCCGGGGAAGAGGCGTCGGCCGCAGGGGTGTGCGCCCACCTCGAATCGGGCCTGGACACCATCGCCTCCAACCACCGCGGACACGGACACATGATCGCCCATGGCGTTGACGTCAAGGCGATGATGGCCGAGATCTATGGCAAGTCAACCGGCCTGTGCCACGGCAAGGGCGGCTCCATGCACATCTCTGATCTTTCCAAGGGCTTTCTCGGCGCGAACGGGATCGTCGGCGGCGGACCGCCCCTGGTCTGCGGGACCGCGCTCGCCCACAAGATCAAGGGCGACGGCGGCGTCGGCGTGGCCTTCTTCGGTGACGGAGCCTCCAACGAAGGGGCCGTGATGGAGTCGCTGAACCTTGCCTCGGTATGGAACCTGCCCGCTGTCTTCGTTGTGGAGAACAACGGCTACGCCGAGGCAACCGCGGCGAACTGGTCGGTGTCGGTGGACAACGTCTCCGATCGCGCGGCCGGGTTCGGCATGCCGGGCGTCATTGTCGATGGCACTGACTTCTTCGCCGTCTATGAAGCGGCCGGCGAGGCGATCAGACGCGCTCGTGAGGGTGGCGGCCCCACCCTCCTGGAGGTGAAGCTCACCCGCTTCTACGGCCACTTCGAGGGCGACCAGCAGACCTACCGCACCAGGGCCGAGCTCAAGAACGCCAAAGCGAACATGGACTGCCTCAAGCATTTCCGTCGGCGGGTCACCGAGTCGGGTCTACTCACCGAGGCGCAGCTCGCTGAGGTCGACACCCAGACGGCGCAACTGATCGAGGAGGCGGTGACGGAGGCGAAGGCAGCCCCGGTCCCCGACCCTGCGGAACTGCTCACCGACGTCTATGTCACGTACTGACCCGAGCCGGATTCGAGAAGGAGAGACTGTCATGGCAACCAGAAAGATCAGTTACCGCGAGGCCATCAACGAGGCCCTCGTGCAGGAGATGGAGCGCGACTCCAATGTCATCCTGATAGGCACCGACATCGCCGGCGGCGCCGGGGGAGAGGGCAAGGACGATGCCTGGGGCGGGGTTCTCGGCGTGACCAAGGGCCTGTACGGCAAGTTCCCAGGGAGGGTGCTGGACACGCCCATCAGCGAGACTGGCTACATGGGCGCCGCAGTCGGCGCTGCCACCCAAGGCCTGCGGCCCGTGGCCGAGCTGATGTTCATCGACTTCGCCGGCGTGTGTCTGGACTCGATGCTGAACCAGGCTGCCAAGTTCCGGTACATGTTCGGTGGTACGGCGGTCACCCCGCTGACCGTCCGTGCGATGTACGGCGCCGGCCTTCGCGCCGGAGCCCAGCACTCGCAGGCCCTCTACCCGATGTTCACCCACTTCCCAGGACTCAAGGTCGTGGTTCCGTCCAGCCCGTATGAGGCCAAGGGGCTGCTGGCCCAGTCGATCCGTGACGACGACCCGGTGCTCTTCTTTGAGCACAAGCTGATGTACGAGGTCACCGGTGAGGTGCCGGAGGAGAGCTACACGATCCCCTTCGGCAAGGCTCACGTGGTGCGAGAGGGCGGCGACGTCACCATCGTGGCGATCGGGCGGATGGTCTCGCTGGCCGAGCTTGCCGCCACCGAGCTACAGGCTTCCGGCATCAGTGTCGAGATCATCGACCCGCGCACGCTCAGCCCTCTGGACCTGGACACCATCCTCGGATCGGTGAACAAGACCGGCCGGCTCGTGGTGGTGGACGAGGCGAGCCCGCGCTGCAACCTTGCCACCGACATCTCCGCCCAGGTCGTCTCGGAGGCGTTTGGCGATCTGTTGGCGCCAGTCAAGATGGTCAGCCCGCCGCATGTTCCGGTTCCGTTCGCGGCTTCGCTCGAGGACCTCTACATGCCCTCAACCCAGGACATCGTCAACGCAGTCAAGACCGT
>JBBRBZ010000245.1:0-3169 GCA_038205305.1 Gemmatimonadales bacterium | reverse complement strand
CTGTGAAAGATCGGGTAGCGTGTATGGCGTCGTGATTGTGGCGGTCATCCGTTCACCCTCCCGCAATCGCAGGGACGATGGTGAGGGTATCGCCGTCCCTGACCGGTGCGGCGAATGCGCCGAGGAAACGGATGTCGTCGTCATTGAGATAGAAGATGACGAATGGATACGGCGCGCCGTCGGCGTCACGGAGCCTTGGCGCGAGCGAGGGAAAGCGGGTGGCAACATCCGCAATGACGTCGCCAACGGTGGCACCGCTCGCTTCAACGGTCCGGCCATCGGCCAGCTTGGCAAGAATGGCGGGGAGGTGCAGGGTGACAGGCATCAGGACGCTCGGGTGAGAAGGGTGGTCGGTGACGTGAGTCGGGCGCGGCAGATCGCTTCCGCCTCGCTCGATTCGATGGGATAGCAATGTTCGGGTCCGGGAAAGAGTCCGGTGCGGACATCGTCGGCGTAGGCGCGAAACGCATCGGTAGTGATGGCGTCAATGTCGGCATAGCGCTTGACGAAGCGCGGCCGCACGGTGCCGACGAAGTTGCCGAGGATGTCGTGCGAGATCACCAGCTGCCCGTCGACATGCGGGCCCGCGCCGATGCCATACACCAGGATGTCCAGCCGTTCTCGCACGAAGGCTGCGGTCTCGGCAGGCACCGCCTCCAGCAGGACCGCGAATGCTCCCGCATCCTGAAGTGCCAATGCGTCCTGGAGCAGCAGTTCTGCCGCCGCCAGCGATTTGCCCTGCACGCGGTAGCCGCCCAGCTGGCCGAGTGACTGCGGTGTCAGGCCGAGGTGCCCCATCACGGCAATGCCACCATCGGTCATCGCGCGGACGCGAGCGGCGACTCGTCCACCGCCTTCGCATTTGACCGCGTCGCAGCCGACGGCGATGAACGCGCCGGCGCTCAGCACCGCGTCGCGATCCGATGGTTGATATGACAGGAACGGCAGATCGCCGACCACAAACGCTCGCGTCGCCCCGCGACAGACCGCTGCCGCGAGCACCAACATCTCTTCGAGCCCGATGCGCACCGTGGTCGGATGGCCGAGGACCGTCATCGCGGCTGAATCGCCGACCAACAGCATGTCCACTCCGGCGCGATCAGCGAAAACCGCGGTGGGGTAGTCGTAGGCGGTAAGGAAGACGGCTCGTTCGTCTCGCGTGCGCAGGGCGCGGAGCGTGGCCGTTGTCACCTTGCGTGGCGTCTGGCTCATGGGGTGGTGCCTCCAATGCGAGTGGTGGTGCGGGCTGCTGAGCGAAGGCGCGCCAACGCAGCAGCGATGTCGGGGGCCGGCCCGGCATAGGAGAGGCGGAGATACCCTTCGCCGCCCGTACCGAAGGCACTCCCCGCGATGGTCGCGACGCCAAAGCGATCGAGCAGCCGCGAGGCGAAGGCGGCGGAATCCTCGCCGCTGAGGGCAAGCAGCTCCGTCACGTCGGGAAAGACGTAGAAAGCGCCGGTAGGTCGGGCACAGCGAATGCCAGGGATGGCGCGCAGTCCGTCCACCAGCACGTCCCGCCGTCGGCGCAGTTCGCGGCGCATCGACACCAGGGAATCCTCCGGGCCGTTCAGCGCCGCGACACCGGCGAACTGGATAAAGCCGGGAACACAACTGTGGGCATTGACGGCAATCGTTTCGATCGCCCGCACCAACGGCGAGGGGATGAGTGCGTAGCCCAGCCGCCATCCCGTCATTGCCCAGGTCTTGGAGAAGCCATCGATCACGATGGTGCGATCCGACAGCCCGGGCAGTGCCGCGATGCTCGGTGCCACGCCATCACCGGCATGCACCAAGCGAGAGTAGATCTCGTCCGAGATCACGATCAGGTCGTGCTTCAACGCCAGCTCGGCGATTCGCTCGAGTGTCGATTGCTCGATGGTGCCGCCAGTGGGATTACCCGGCGAGTTGAGGAGGATCACCCGCGTGCGCGGCGTGATCCGCTCTGCGATCTCGGCCACATTCGGCTGGAAGCCGCGCTCGGCGTCGAAGCCATAGGAAACCGGGACCCCACCGGCAAAGCGGATCGTTGACGCGTACGCCGGATATCCAGGGTCAGGCGTAAGGACTTCGTCTCCCGCGTCGACCGTGGCCAGCAGGGCATAGAAGAGCGCCGGTTTCGCACCGGGTGTCACCACGATCCGCTCAGGCGTGGCGCGCACTCCGCGACGGCCGAGCGAGGTGGCGATCGCCGCGCGCAACGCGGGCAGGCCAGCAACCGGGGTGTACTTCGTCTCGCCGGCGCGCAGTGCCTTGATCCCGGCGGCAACCACATGCGCGGGTGTGGCGAAGTCGGGCTCGCCAATTGAAAGGTTGGCGATGTCACGCCCGGCCGCCGAGTGGCGACGAACACGATCCGCCACCTCGAAGGCGCCCTCGAATTCCAGGCGGTGGGTGCGGTGGGCGGAGCGAACTCCGGGTGGTTGTGCTGCAACGCCAGTGGTCATGCGGTCCTCCGGGCCATGGCCCGACGGTGAGGGACAAGAAAAAGACCGGTCGCGTGGGGGCGGCCGGTCGATCGATGCTGCGGGAAGTCTCGAGTCAGATCATTCCGTCGCGCGCCTCGATGCCGGCCGATGGCCGCACATGCCCATGCCCATCGCCATGCGGATGGCGAGGGTGGGGTGCAGCGAGGCGAGGCGAATGGCAAGACGCATGGCGCAGAAATCCTGAGTTGTGGGCAACAAAAAAGCCCGGACAATGCAGCCGCCCGGACGGTCGCGTTTTAGCTCTTTGTTTAACGTGGCGGCAATAGGCGGCAACTGACCACGGACCCTTCGATTGTCGGTGCAAGCTATGGGGAGGGTGCGGCGGTGTCAACAGGGTCCCGACTCCGATGCATCGGGACCCATGTTGGGACGGGCAGCGTGGCCCTACCGGACGACGATCACCTGGGAGAAGTACGCGGCCTTCTTGTTGGTAAAACGCAGTCGGTACCTCCCTGGGGTCGGCGTCCACTCGAAGTCATAGGTCTCGCCCGAGACGATCAATTGTGGGCTGTTGCGAACCACCGACTGCGCGGCGGGAAAAGCGGCGCCGTCCTTGGCGATCGCGCGCCACGGCACGAAGGTAGTGTCGCGGTAGACACCGACCGTCCCACCCAGCGCGAAGCCCATGTTCACGAAGCGCATCCGCTGCGGCACGTTGGCACGGAAGGTTACTGTCGGGCCGA
>JBBRBZ010000244.1:0-3175 GCA_038205305.1 Gemmatimonadales bacterium | reverse complement strand
AGGCGGTCGCGGTTGAATCGGGCACGCACCAGCTGACTTTCGCGGAGCTCGACCAACGATCGAATCAGGTGGCCCATCGACTTCGCGCCATCGGCATCGCGCCCGGGAAGGGTGTCGGCATCTGCATGGAGCGGTCGCCGGAGCTGATCGTGGCGCTGGTCGCGGTGCTGAAGGCTGGCGCCCACTACGTCCCGCTGGCGGCCGACTACCCGTTGGAACGGCTGGAGTTCATGGCCCGCGACGCCGACCTCTCGGTGCTGCTCGTCTCGACCGGGGTCACGCTTCCTGCCAGCGACGCGACGGTCGTGACGCTCGAACCTGGGTGGGGAAGCGTCGCCGATTGCCCGACGTCGGCGGTGCCACCGACTGCCAACCCCGAATCTCCGGCCTACGTCATCTATACCTCCGGTTCGACCGGGCGGCCCAAGGGCGTGGTGGTCCCGCATCGGGCCGTGGTGAACTACATCCACTGGATGCGGACGGCCTTCCCGCACGACACGAGCGATGCCGTGCTGCAGAAGGCACCGGTGAGTTTCGATGCCTCGGTGTGGGAACTGTACCTGCCGCTGTTCACCGGAGCCCGCATGGTCCTCGCCCGCGCCGACGGGGCGAGTGATCCGGCCTATCTGCTCAAGGCAATGCAGGACCACCGGATCACCACCATACAGTTTGTTCCGTCCCAGCTTCAGGTGTTGACCGAAGTGGGTGGACTGGAACGCTGCACGTCACTGCACCGGCTCTTCTGCGGTGGCGAGGCGCTCCCGGGCGAGCTGCTGGGGCGGGTGGCAGCATTCCTGCCCGCAGTAGCGATCACCAACCTGTACGGGCCGACGGAAACCACGGTGTATTCGACGGCCTGGACCCTCGACCGATCACACTTCGATGGCGGTGCACCGATCGGGCGGCCGATTGCGAACACCCGTGTCTACGTGCTCGACCCGGCGGGCGCCGTCCAGCCGATTGGTGTCCCCGGTGAGCTCTGCATTGCCGGCGCGGGCGTCTCCCACGGCTATCTGGGGCGGCCCGAGCTCACGGCCGAACGGTTCGTGCCCGACCCCTTTGCGCAGGACTCCGCGGCCCGCATGTACCGCACCGGCGACCGGGTGCGTTGGCGTGGCGATGGCGTGCTGGAATATCTCGGGCGCATCGATCAGCAGGTGAAGCTCCGTGGGCACCGGATCGAACTCGGTGAGGTCGAGAATGCGCTCACCCGGCACCCGGGTGTCATGGCGGCAACCGTGATCCTCCGCGAGGATGTCCCTGGCGACAAGCGACTGGTGGCGTATGTGGTGTCGTCCGGTGCAGGGGAGATCACGCCCGCGCTGTTGCGCGAGCATGTGCGCGACCTGTTGCCGGACATCATGGTACCCGCGGCCGTGGTGACCCTCGACACCCTGCCGATGAATGCCAACGACAAGCTGGACCGGGCGCGGCTGCCCGCGCCGGAGGCCGGGGCGCTTGCTGTGGACGCTACCGAGTACGTCGCGCCCCGGACGCCGCTGGAGGTCGACATCGCAGCCGTCTGGTCCGCGGTGCTCAGGGTCGAACGGGTCGGGGTGTGCGACGACTTCTTCGACCTCGGCGGACATTCCCTGGCGGCGATGCGAGTGCTGGCACGACTCACCGGTCGGGTACCCTCGGGATTGACGCTGGCCGTCATCCTGCGGGCGAAGACCGTTGCCGGACTGGCCGAATGGATTGCGGAACACTCAGGCGGACCGATGTTGGCGCCGATTGCTCCGCGGACGATCACCGGGCCCGCACCGCTCTCCCACGCCCAGCGACTGATCTGGTTGTTCGAACAGATGACGCCCGGCACGGCCACGTACAACGTGCCGATGCTGCGACGCGTGAGTGGCGTGCTCGATCTCGGTGCCCTCCAGATCGCTCTCGACACGGTGGTCACACGCCATCAGGTGCTGCGGACCCGTTTCGATGAGCATGACGGCGAACCGTTGCAGGTGGTCTGCGCACCAACACCGGTAGAGCTGCTGGTTCTCGAGACGCGCGTTGGGGAAGGGGCGGAGGCGGAGGCCGTTGCGCTGCTCGAGGCCGAGGCGGCGCGGCCCTTCGACTTGGCGAGTGGCCGGCTCCTGCGGGCGCTGTGTGTCCGGACGACCCCGGACGATGCCTTCCTGATGCTGGTCGCGCACCACATCGCCTTCGATGGCGCCTCGGTTGGCATCCTGATGCGGGAGCTTGGCGACGCCTACCGGCGGCATCGGGAGGCGTCGGGTGATGCACCGGCACCACTGCCCATCCAGTTTCAGGATTACGCGGCGTGGGAACAGGCTGCCACCTCCGCCGAGGCATCGGAGCGGGCGATGGCTTTCTGGCGTGCCGAGCTGGAGGGCGCACCGTCCTCGATTGAGCTGCCAACCGATCACCCACGCACGGCCGCACCGAGTGGTCGGGGCGCGCGTCATGTCACGACACTCCCGGTTGAGCTGCTGCACGACCTGCGCGCACTCGCACGGGAGCACGACGCCACGCTGTTCATGGTGTTGCTGGCCGGTTTCCACGTGCTGCTTCATCGGTATAGCGGTCAGGATGACTTGGTGGTCGGTGTGCCGATCGCCGGCCGCAACCGGCCCGAGACACAGGAGCTGATTGGCTATTTCGCCAACACCCTCGCGCTGCGGGCACGCTTCGACGGCGATCCCACCTTCCTCGAGCATCTTGCGGAGGTGCGTCGCCGCTGTCTCGACGCCTTCGAGCATCAGGATGTGCCGTACGAACAGATCGTGCTCGACCTGCGCTCGAGCCGTGCCGCTGCGGACGCGGCGCTGTTCTCGGTGATGTTCGTGCTGCAGGACGGCGAGGCGGCACCGCTTCGGCTCGGCGGGGCGACCGTGCGGCCCACGCCGGTCGATGTGGGTGCGGCGAAATTCGACCTGACCTTCTCGATGGCGGAGACCGAGGCGGGGCTGCGGCTGGCGGTGGAGTACCGGGCGGATGTGTTTGAAGTGGCGACCATCGAAAGGATGGGAAAAAACTTCGCTATTCTGTTCGAGGGAGCTGTCCAATCCCCATCCGCAAGGCTGCATTCCCTCGAAATCGTGAGCCCTGGTGAACGTCAGTTGCAGATTGATGGCTGGCAAGGGGCCCGGCTTCAGTTGCCACGAGCTGCTACGATGCACGGCCTCATCACGCTGCAGTCCCAGCGTACGCCGGA
>JBBRBZ010000243.1:0-3183 GCA_038205305.1 Gemmatimonadales bacterium | reverse complement strand
CGGTCCGAGGGGTCCAGTACGTGGCAGGAAACGCCGAATTCCAGGGCGAGGGCGTCGATGGTGGCGTCGATTTCGTGCTGGAAGGCTTGGCTCAGATCGCGCTTGCCGTCGAAGGACGGGGCGTCGATGATCGGCACCTTGAAGAGGGCGTCATAGGTCGAGACCCAATTCTGGACCAGGGCGTCGTAGGCGGGATGCCGCCCCGCTCGGTTGACGAAGTAGGCGTAGTTGTCCAGCACCGAGCGATCGCAAATGACGATCCCCTCTTGGGCGGAGGCGGCGAGCTCGGTGGCGATCTGGGTGTGCAGGATCCACGCCTGGGCCTGGACGGTGGTGTCCCGGTTGATCGGCAGCGGGCAACCGCGGGCGACCTCCTGCACCAAGTCGACGATCCGGTCCTGACGTTTGAGGCGCGAGGCAAGGTCGTAGCAGAGCGTGGTCTTCCCCACGCCATGCGAGCCGATGAAGGCGATCTTCATGTCACGATCTCAGCGCCGTGAGCCGCCGAACAGCCCACCGAGGACACCGCGTATCAGGGTGCGGCCGAGCTGTCCGCCCACATTGCGGGCCGCCGACTTGGCCATCGCCTCAACCATCCCCTGGCGTCGGCCGGTGCCGAAGAGCCAGTCGTTGACCATCGAGCCACCCGCTGCGGGCGCCGCCGGCGCCGCACCCTTTGGCGAAGCCTTCGGCTCCGGTGCCGCATTCGCTGCGGCGGTCGCGGCCGTGGCGGCGCGGGCGGTGAGCAGCTCGTAGGCCGACTCGCGGTTGATGGCGGTGTCGTACTTGCTTCCCACGGGGGAGCGCGCGCGAATGGTGGCGCGTTCCTCGGAGGTGATCGCCCCCATGCGGCAGCGCGGCGGGCAGATGATGGTTCGCTCGACCGGCATCGGAACGCCCTTCTCCTGCAGCGTGCTCACCAACGCCTCGCCCACGCCAAGCTGCGACAGCACCTCGACGACGTTGACCTTGGGATTGGCGACGAAGGTTTCCGCCGCGGTGCGCACCGCCTTCTGGTCGCGCGGCGTGAAGGCCCGGAGCGCGTGCTGGACGCGGTTGCCCAGTTGGCCGAGAATGGCTTCGGGGACATCGTCGGGGAACTGCGAACAGAAGTAGACGCCGACGCCCTTGGAGCGAATGATGCGGACCACCTGCTCGACACGCTGCTGCAGCGCCGGCGGCGCATCGTCGAAGAGGAGGTGGGCCTCGTCGAAGATGAAGACCAGTTTGGGCTGATCGAGGTCGCCGACTTCCGGGAGATTTTCGAACAGTTCCGAGAGCAGCCAGAGCATGAACGACGAGTAGAGCTTCGGCTTCAGCACCAATTGGTCAGCGGCGAGGATGTTGATGATGCCGCGACCGGAGAGGTCGGTGCGCATCAGGTCGTTGAGGTCGAGCGCCGGCTCACCGAAGGCACCGGCACCGCCCTCGCGGTCGAGCGCCAGCAGCGCACGCTGGATCGCGCCGATCGACTGACTGCTCACCAGGCCGAGGGCGGTGCTCACCTCTTGGCGATGATCGCCAACGTAGGTGAGCAGGGCACGCAGGTCGTCGAGATCGAGGAGCAGCATGCCCTGCTGGTCGGCGAGCTTGAAGACCACCTCGAGCACGCCTTCCTGGGTGTCATTGAGTTCGAGGATGCGGGCGAGCAGCGTCGGGCCAATCTCAGAAATGGTCATCCGCACCGGATGGCCGAGCTTGCCGAAGAGATCCCAGAAGACAACCGGTGAGGCTTCCTGGGTGTAACCCTCGATGCCGATTTGCGTGACTCGCTGCTGGATCCGGTCACTCGGCGCGCCGGGCTCTGCGAGCCCTGCGACATCGCCCTTCACGTCGGCCATGACGACCGGCACGCCCATGCGGGAGAAGCCCTCGGCCAGCACCAGCAGCGAGACCGTCTTGCCGGTGCCGGTCGCGCCGGCGACGAGGCCGTGCCGGTTGCCGTACTTCGGCAGCAGGAAGACCTGTTCGTCACCGAGGCCGAGGAGGAGCCGATCGTTTGCCATGTTACTGCCCCAGACCGAGCACCTTGGTGCCCTGATCGAAGATGATGTCGACGGGAATATGTGCGGTGGCGAGTCGGTCGAGATCGCCGTGCAGTTCGGGGCGAATGGTGCTGACGTCCTTCATCCACGCCACGACGCCGTCGTAGTCGCCGTCGCCCTGGAAGCGCAGAATCTTGGCGCTGAGCGAGTCCATGGCGGTGTGCATCTTGTCGAAGTCGACGCGGTAGGTGCCGGTCGCGCTGTCGCGGGTGAAGGCACCCATCTGCTGGAAGTAATTGAAGCGGGCGACGTTGGCACGGCCGTGCGAGTCGGCGGCACCAAACCGCACCGAGCGGAAGATCGAGGCGAGGAAGGTGACGTAGTTGGTGCGCAGGTCTTCCTGGCCGAGTTTCCCTTGCTTGTTGAGTGCATCGACCATGTAGAGGCCGAGGACGTCGGCTTTGCCTTCCTCGAGCGAGCCGGCCTGTTCCTTGAGCGCCTGGCGGACGGTACCCTTGCCGGAGAGGACGTTCTTGATGCCGAGGCCGTGGGCGACTTCGTGGAACATCGTGTTCTCGAAGAAGGCATCGAAGGAGAGGTACTGCTGCTGGTCGGGCGCGATGAGGATCTTCGCGACCGGCATCAGGATACGATCGAACTTCGCGCGCATGGAGTTCTCGAGCTGGATGCGGCGGGTCCCCTTCTTGAGCTGGACCTCTTCGTCGTTGGGGAGGTTGATGGCGATGGTCTTGCCACCGGCGTTCGCCTGCCCGGCATAGTAGACGACGTTGTAGGCATTGAGGTCGGAATCGGTGCCCGGTGTCTCCTTTTTGTAGGCGTCGGGGACCGGCAAACCGCGCTGCAGGTCGGGGAGCATCGCCGCATAGCGCGAGAGACGGTCACTCCACGACTTGTCCTTGATGAGCACATAGGCCTCGTGGGCCGCCTTGTAGCCGAAGAGATTGTCGTCATAGGTCTCGATGGGGCCAATGACAATATCGAGGGTGTTGTTCTTCATCGACATCCAGGCCAGGTCGCTGGGCTGGTAGTTGTCATCGAGCAGCGCCTGGGCGCGGAGCTTGAGATACTCCTTGAGGCCGGGGTCGTCGGCGAAGACGGCGGCTTCCTTGAGCTTGTTGGCCGCGCGGGTGACCTGCGGCTTGAAGGCGGCATGGTAGGGGACGGTGGTGAGCTGACC
>JBBRBZ010000242.1:0-3194 GCA_038205305.1 Gemmatimonadales bacterium | reverse complement strand
GGCTTCTTGAAGGACTTCCACACCACCAGCGCCACCAGCACCAACGCGATGAACAACGCCACAGGGCTGTGCACGAACTCCTGGATCTTGTCGCTGGCCGTGATCGTTTGCTGATTGATCACGCTGGAGTCGGCGACCTGCGGCGCGTTGGGATCGTTGCCGCCCTGCCCGCCAGTGTATCCCCCGGGTGCGTTGGGGTTGGGATTGTTCGGGTCGTTGGGACTGTTGGGGTCGACGCCGCCACCGTTGCCGCCGCCGGCTGACGCCAGCTCGACTTGGATGGTGCCCGCCTGACCGCGGCGAATGATGCCGAGCGTCAGCTGGTCGCCGGCGCGGTGGTTGGCGATCTGTTGACGGAGATCCTGGCTCTTGGCAATCGGGGAGCGGTCGACACTGGTCACCACATCGCCTGGCTGCACTCCCGCCTGATCGGCGGCGCTGCCGGGCTGGACTGTGGCGATGAGCGCACCCTGCGTGTCCCGCAAGCCAAGTTGTTGCAGGTCGGCCTGCTCCAGGTCGCGGCTCTGTACCCCGAGGACCGCCTGACCGGGCCGGATGGCAGGAGCATTGCCGCCGCGATTCGACGGATCGAAGCCGCCACCGTTGCCACCGGTGCCCAGGGCGAAGCTCCCTTCGATGGCCTGGAAGTCCGGTGAGGCCTGGTTGAACTCGTTGCTTGGCGCGCTGATGATGAAGGCGAATCCCTCACCCTGGGAGGCGATTCCGCTCAGACGGAGCACCGAATTCACCCCCTTGGGCGAGACCCCGGAGTAGGTGGCGTAGGAGCCCGGCTGGCCCGCGAGCTGGAAGTCCCCGTTGTTGACGGGAGAGAAGTTCTGCCATTGGGAGGCGTACTGGGTCGCCAGCGTATTGACCACCTCACGCCCCGAAGAGGCCCCCTTGAACGGCGTCACCACAGCGCTGGCGTTGCCGTGTACCAAAATCGCGCCGCCGTTCTGCGACGTGAGCTGCCAGCCATTGGGCACCGTGACCGAGAAGCGGCCACCCGGGTCGTGGTAGAGCTGTCCCGTGGCAGACTGGGCCGGGAGCGTGAGCGGAGCGAGCAGTACCGCGGCGAGCAGGACGGATGTCACGAGACGCTGGCGGAGCATGGCTGGCTCTCCGTGGAGACAAAGTTGATCGGATCTTGACCATCGGCGGGCGTGGGGGGTCCTCAACACTAAGGCGCAGATTCCCTCCCAGATGGCTCAGTGGTTGCCCCCTTCAGCCGGACCGAGCAGCTTCCGCGCCTCATGCCGAAGCCCAAGAAGCACCCCGCGGCCAGACCGGTCGCCGCCGCGACCACGCCCCCCGATCGCGCACCGCTCACGGGGCGGTTCGGCGTCGCCGAGGGAGTGGCGCTGTTCGCCGCGGCGCTCTGCCTCCTGCTGACCTGGCTCTCCCGCAACACGCTCAACCCCGACGGCGTTTCCTATCTCGATCTCGCCACTCGACTCGCCCAGGGCGACTGGTCGTCGTTCGTGCAGGGCTACTGGTCGCCACTCTATCCGGCGCTCGTCGCGCTGGTTTCGGCGATAGTGGGTCGCGAGCCCGTCACGCTGATCGCCACCGCCCATGCCATCAGCGGTGTCTTCGCGCTCCTCACCATTGCCCTGCTCTGGTGGTGGGGCCGTGCATTGCCAGGGCGACTCTTCGGTGGCGCGGCCGTGGCAACGTTCCTCTTGATCAGTGCCGGACTGCCACGCATCGAAGCGGTGACGCCGGACGTGGTGTTGCTCGCGATCATGGCAGGCATCGGCTATGAACTGCTCCCCCGTCGTGGCGAACGCTGGCTGCTGCTCGGGCTCCTGCTCGGCGCGGCCTTCCTCACCAAGACGAGTGCGTGGCCCTGGCTGCTGGTGATGGTACCGCTGCGGCTCTGGGGCGCGCGCGATCGCACCGAGCGATGGAATGTGATGCGTTCTTCGCTCGTGGCGATTGCGGTGATGCTGACATGGATCGTGCCGATGAGCCGCAAGGCCGGCGCACCGAGCTTCGGATCGGCGAGCAGCCTCAACACCTGCTGGTATCTCGAAGCATGCGACTCACGCACGCCCGACACACACCTCGGCGGACACCGGGCGTACCATCAGGTGAATGTTGACTCGGCCGGCACGCTGGTCTGGGCGGAATTTGCAACGGGTGAGAAGTGGACCTACGCGCCGTGGTCGGACCCCACCGCGTGGTCCGCTGGCGTGCTCAGCAATCATTCGATCGTGCCGACCGCGTGGGACCTCGTCAGCTATTGGACTCGCCAGTTCCGGAACACCTTCGGACTCTGGTTGCTGCCGGTACTGCTCGGCATTCTGCTGCCGAGCGTGCTGCTGTTGCGCCGAGCGGGAAGGTGGCGTGCGCTGCTCGCTGAAGATCGGATGGTGCTGGTCACCGCATTGCTCGGATTCGCGGGCGTGATGCAGTTCGTGCTGATCCATTCCGAGCCGCGACTGATCGCACCCTTCGGCTTGCTGCTCGCACTGGCGGTGCTGCACTGGGCCTCGAGCGGTGCGGCCACGCCGCGCGGCTCACCGCTGCTGCTGCATCCTGGTGTCACGCTGCTCGGCATGGCGGGCGCCATTGGCTTCGCGGTGCCGCGCCTGCAGGAGGGATGGCGGTCGAGCATGCGGATCGATGGACTGGTGAATGCGATCGCGCACACCGACGCCACCATGCGCTCGGCCGGGATGACCCAAGAACGGATCGTGGTGCTCGGTCCGGCGATTCCGATCGAGGCGAGTGCCTACCTGTCCGGTGCGCACATCGTGGCGCAGCTGCTGCCGAGCAGCGTGGAGGTGCTCAAGCGGCTGCCGACGGATCAGCAGCAACGGGTGATCGGGGCGCTGTTCAGCGGCAAGGCGGATATCGCCTGGCTCACCACGCTCGATGCGGGCGTGACAATGGTGGTGATTCCGAAGCCGGGGGATCGGTGAGGCGCGGCTGACGTCGCTAAAGCGACGGGCTCCCCCCCCACCACGTCATCCCCCGCGTTGCGGGGGATCTCCAGTGGGAGTGCGCGCGGGGAGTCTGGAGGCCCCCCGCGTTGCGGGGGGCGACAGTAGACTATGCGTGCGGTGACGCTTAGCCGCGCGGAGGGCGACAGTTACCAGCGTCGCGACAATGGAATCATCGCCCTTTTCTCTCAATGCGAAAGATGCGGATCCGAGGAAGATCATTCTCATCGGTATCGATCACCGAGA
>JBBRBZ010000241.1:0-3252 GCA_038205305.1 Gemmatimonadales bacterium | reverse complement strand
CACCACGCCGAAGACAAGTGTCCCCAGCCCGAGTCGTTGCATCACTCGCTGCCCTGTTCCATCAGGATGTCCGCCATCGCCTCAGGCTCGAACGGCTCCAGGTCATCAACCCCCTCGCCAAGGCCGAGGAAGCGAATCGGCACATTGAGTTCTCGCCGAAGCGCGACCACGGCCCCTCCCTTCGCCGTTCCGTCGAGCTTGGTCACGATCAGCCCGGTGAGCGGCACCGCCTGCGAAAAGATCTTTCCCTGTTGGACGGCATTCTGTCCCACCGTCCCGTCGAGCACCAGCAGCACCTCATGCGGCGCGCCGGGAAGCTTGCGCGTGATGACGCGAGCCACCTTCTCCAGTTCATGCATCAGGCCTTCCTGCGTGTGCAGTCGGCCGGCGGTGTCGATGATCACGACATCCATGCCGCGCGCGATGCCGGCATCGACGGCGTCGTAGGCCACCGCCGCTGGATCACCACCGGCCTTGCCCGAAACGCAGGGGATATCGAGTCGTTCGGCCCAAGTCTCGAGTTGCGCGACCGCGCCGGCACGCCAGGTGTCCGCCGCGCCGAGCAGGACCTTGAGGCCCGAGCGCTGCAGGCGCCGCGCAAGCTTCGCGACCGTGGTGGTCTTCCCCACCCCATTCACACCGAGAACCAGCACCACGGCCGGACCGCTCACTGGTCGTGCGATGCTCCCCGGAGGCACGTCGCTCGCGAGCACGGCCGCAAGGCGCGCACGCAGCACATCGTGCAACTGTTGCTCGGTCTTCACGTGCCCCTTGCGGACCTCTCCCTCGAGAAACTCGACCAGGTCGAGCGTTGCGGCCACGCCGAAGTCCGCTTCGAGAAGAAGCTGTTCGATCTGTTCGAGATCGTGCGCGTTCAAGCCGCGCACCAACGCACCGACATCCGTCAAGGCGAGGCGCTTGAGTCGTCCCCAGATGCCGATCTTCTTGCCACCGAGTCGTGCCATGAGTCCTGACGGGAAGAGGGTCTATCGCAGGCCGAGTCGCCGGCGCAGCATCCATTCGGCGCCGAGTCCGACCAGCGCGATGGCGAAGAGAGCGAGCAGTTCACGCAACGAGCGGCGTGGCAGTTGTGGTGCGATCATGGCCGTGCGCGCCTGCAGTGTCACCGCGGAGGGCACCACCTCGTCGGAATAGGGCTCCACGCCGAGACTTCCGGCGCCACCACCAGCCAAGGTGTAGTGGTACCGTCCCGGCGGGAGAACGATCGTCGCCTCGCCG
Organism: Gemmatimonadales bacterium; assembly: GCA_038205305.1. Classification (GTDB taxonomy): domain Bacteria; phylum Gemmatimonadota; class Gemmatimonadetes; order Gemmatimonadales; family GWC2-71-9; genus Palsa-1233. Next base: position 2,013 of record JBBRBZ010000241.1, on the reverse strand, counting down.
CTGCCGTCAAAGCGGAGCGTGTCGGCATGGGATGTCTGGCTGTCGCTGATCGCGATGGCCACTGGCGCTGCAGCGCCCGCTCCCATCCAGTGAAAACGGACCGTGCGGCCACGCTGGGTCACCACGTCGACTGGTCGGGCGAGGGTGCCATCGGTGGCGGGGGACGCAAGCAGCCACGACGTTGCCGTCGCGATCAGCGACCGCCAAACCTGATCACTGGCCCCGCCACGGAACGCCCAGCGATACAATCCGTCCGCTCCAATGAGCACGGTGCGGCCCGTGGGCCCTTCGCGGCCTCCGATCACTGGGACGGTTCCGCCGCGACGCCCCTGCTTCGCCACCGCACCAATCCAGCCATGAACCGAGTCGGTGTCCATGCGGCGCACCGCGGCGGCGGGCGGCAGCGAATCGGGGTCGACGCCAGCGAACGCACCAGCCACCGGTGAAAGCTGGCTTGGCGCGATGTACCAATCCCCCGGTTGATCGGAGGGCGGCCAGAGCAGTCGTGCGCGGCCGACCCTTCGCCACGGCTCTGGATCGCCGCGCACCGCCAGCAGGTCGGCGGCCCGGGCGGCCGCCATCACGTCGGCAGCGGGCACCTTGCGAAGGTCATCCATTCGACGCCACTGCCCCGGCTGGAGCTGGGCATAGCCCCGCACCGGCGCGTTGGCGACGTCCTTCAGCGCCCGGTAGAGTGCCCGTGAGTCCCAGTCTGGTGACGAGGCAATCACCACGATGCCCGGAGCAGGCGTGATCTGCACCAGCCACCAGCGGCGATCATCCTGGGGCTCGAGGTCCGGCGCACCCGCACGAAAGACCTCGAGCCACTGATCCCCGCGCATCGAGGCAGGGAGCGCGATGTCGAGCCGGACGCGGGTCCGGTCACTCTTGCCGAAATGCACCAGCGTATTCGCGAGCAGCTTCTCCCCGGCGCGCACTTCCACGGTAGTGGTGTCGCGGGCGTCCCCGGTGCGAAGCAGCTCGACTTCCAACCAGAGTGTATCGCCCAGCGCCAGACGCGACGGTCCCCGCACATCGACCAACGCGACGTCTGCGCCGGTGGGGCGAGGCAACACGCGAACGGTGCTCTGCGCCAGCAGCTCCGGGGCAATCGCAGCGCGATCCGCGACTTCGCCATCGGTGACCACGACCACCTGGCGACCCGTGGTGATCGCACCACTCAGTGCATCGGCCAGCAGCGTGATGCCTCCGGGCTGCCTCGGTGCAATTTCGCCGAAGGTCGCGGTGTCACCCAGAGAGGCGGCGAGCGCGGTCGCTTCCGCCGCCCTCCCTCCGGTGGCGTGCATGGAGACGGAGTTGTCGAGCAGCACGATCGGGCGGCGGGCGAGACCCCGCGCGGCGATGCCCGGATCGAGGAAGAGGAGCAGCAGCGCGAGCAGGCCCAAGGCCCGGGCAGCGGCGGCGAGGCGAGCAGTGGATGAGGTGAGTCGGCCGTGCCAGCTCCACCAGGCGAGGGTGAGCGACAGCACTACGGCCAGCAGGACTTTCATCGCGAACGGCATCAGCTGTCAGCCGACCGCGAGGTCGTGAGGTCGCATGACCGGCAGCGAGCTATTCGGCGACGGTCGCGGCAGCCACCACGGGGTGGCCGAGGAGGGCGGCGAGAATCGTCCGGTTGGCTTCAAACGCGGACCGGCGGCTGGCATCGAGCGCGGGGCCGACCTGGGTCTTGATCGTCTTGGGGTCTCGCGCGACACCCGCGACCCGGAACTCGTAGTGCAGGTGCGGACCGGTGGCGAGGCCGGTCATTCCCACGTAGCCGATCAGTTCCGACTGCTCGACACGCGTCCCCACCCGCACGCCGGACTTGATCTTCGAGAGGTGGCCATAGCGCGTGGAAATGCCATTGCTGTGGCGGATCTCGATCAAGTTGCCGTAGCCGCCGCTCCAGCCGGCGTGCACCACGACGCCATCACCGGTGGCCCGGACTTCGGTTCCCGTGCTAACGGCAAAGTCGATCCCTTCATGCTTCCGGGTGAGGCCAAGAATGGG
>JBBRBZ010000240.1:0-3279 GCA_038205305.1 Gemmatimonadales bacterium | reverse complement strand
AAGGTGGTCCTGAGCCGCATAGCCGCCGCGTTCGCGTCGGACTTTGCCGGATGGCGCATCACCCTGCCAGCGGAGGCGCTCAGCCAGCGAGCGGCGGGGGTGATCCAGGACCAAGGCTGGCTGATCCAGTACCGATTCGGGCGCGAGCGTGGGGTCGAGTATCTCGACTATTACGCCGCGCACCGCATGACCGACGACACGCATCTGCGGATCTACGCCACCGGCCGTGGCAAGATGCTGCCGTCGGTGTGCTCCATGCGATTGAGCTCCGCGGATCCGGCAGAGGACCGACGTCTCGAGGCGGCGTACCAGCGTCACAACCGCCGGGTGGCACGACAACTGGTGGCGAAGGGATTCGACCGCTTCACGATGAACATGATGTTGCATGCCGGACTCGTGTCAGAGAAGCCGGAGCCGACGGGTTCCTGAGCGACCGGGGCTGGCACGGTCATCGATTGGGTAGTATCGTGAGTCATCCTCAACGCACCGTCGCCTTACCCCCAAAGAGACGCCATGCCCGAGCAGTCGTCCCCCACAATTCCCAATCCACTGGTCGCTTTCCCCAGCGAGCTCCGCACCGAGCGGCTGCTTTTGCGCCGGTGGGGACCTGAGGACCGTGACGCCTTTGCTGCGCTCAATGCCGATCCGGCCGTGATGGAGCATTTCCCGTCGGTGTTGAGTCGCGCGGAGAGTGACGCGCTGGCCGACCGGATCGAGCAGTTCCACGCGGAGCGGGGGTACGGACTCTGGGCGGTGGAAGTCCCTGGGGTAACGCCGTTTGTGGGGTTCACGGGGCTGGCCGTTCCGCGCTTCGAGGCGCACTTCACTCCCGCGATCGAGATTGGCTGGCGCTACGCAGCTGCTCATTGGGGGAAGGGGTACGCGACCGAGGCCGCGCGGGCGGTGCTGGCGGAGGCCTTCGAGCATCTCGACATCAATGAGATCGTGTCGTTCACGGTGCCTGGTAACCTCCCGTCACGAGCGGTGATGGAACGGATCGGGATGACCTACGATGCGAAGGATGATTTCGAGCATCCCGGCGTGCCGGAGCAGTGGCGGAAGCATGTACTGTATCGGGTGGGGCGTGGGGTGGTGGATTGATCGCTGTCACACCCCGGTTTGATCTTCTGGCTATCTCTTCGGACGGTTTGAAATGACAGAACACACTTTTGTCGCCCGCACCGGTGTTCTGGTGATGGACGACTTCCGCGACAACCTGATCATCGACCGATATGACCCGGTCTTTTCAGGCATGCGCGCAAGCAAAGTGAAGCACTTGCGTAGTGAAAACAGTGAAGACGCCGTGACGTGGAACGTTTTCAGGTCATTGAGGCAAGTTGCCCCCACTGTTTGGCTCCCACCCCTGTTCGCGGCAGCGTTCAATGGCACCGCGACACCCGACCCCCGGCATGCCACGGTTGAACTTTGGGCGAGCGTTCCGCCGCCACCTGGTTTATTGCTCGGCGGGGACGAAGGTGATTCCGAGGTGGACGTCCTGATTCAAGCGCCCGGTTGGGTATGGCTCATCGAGGCGAAGTTTCGGAGCGACATCAGTACGGGCACCACGACACGTCCGCTCCGCGACCAGGTGCTGCGTAATATCGATGTCGGCTCGTACTTCGCTGGGGTCCGCCAGTTCTACTTCTCGCTCCTGATTGCCGACCGGAAGCGTTCGACACTCGGTGTCGAGGCGGTCGCCAAGTATTCGGACCTAACGCACACCCGGAAACTCTTGGAGGACCATCGCCCCGATGGGCTTCAGAACCTCCGGGGTCTGGGGGTGTTGGAATGGCGACAACTGGGTGATGTCCTGGCCCTCGCCGCGACCGGTGCGGCTCACGAAGACGAGCGTGCCATCGCGCGACGCGCCCATGATTGGCTGGTCGCAAAGGGGCTAGCCGGAGGCGCTCCAGACTAGGGTTTTCCCTAGTGGACTTGGAGACTTCTCTGTGATAAGGTGCAGTGCGTAAATCTGCCCAGCGCCGCGCGATCCGACATATATAGGACAACGTAGATCGATGCCGTCCCCCGGAGCCGGATGACCGACGCCTTTTTCTCCCGACCGATCCTCAACTCGCCCTACGAGATCCCACGACGGCATTGGGAGATCATCAGCGAGGGTCCCGAGAAGGGTCAGCCGACCGGTCACGTCCTTGAGTCCCGTCGTAGGGCCGACTTCATCACGCCTATCCCCAAGTCCAAGAAGCAGGGGAAAGGGCAGATCGCGCTGGTCATGGACGAAGGGGAGGGGCTCTCTACTCCCGAGCAGGAATACCACCGGACCCTGATCAACGACCTCCGGGTCGAGGTCGGCAAGTGGCGCGAGCTTCAAAACCCCGCCCATTGGGGGGTCACTCCCGAGACCGCTCGGCTCCTGGAGCATTGGCGTCACCATCAATACAGTGCGATTCGGCCGTTCTTCTGTCAGGTCGAGGCGGTCGAGACGCTCATCTGGCTCACCGAGGTGGCGCCCGGGCTGGGAGAGAAAGGGAAGCGCTTCCTCTCCCATATCGACCAGGTGAACCTCGAGGCCAACCCCGAACTGGTCCGGGTCGCCCTCAAGCTCGCAACCGGCGCCGGCAAGACCACCGTGATGGCGATGCTCATCGCCTGGCAGACCATTAACGCGGTGCGCCACCCCGCATCGAAGAAGTTCACCAAGGGCTTTCTGGTGGTGGCACCAGGCATCACCATCCGCGACCGCCTGCAGGTCCTGAAGCCGAACGATCCCAACGCCTACTACCAGAGTCGCGAACTGGTGCCGTCCGACATGCTGATCGAGATCGGCAAGGCGAAGATCGTCATCACCAACTACCACGTGTTCAAGCTCCGCGAGACGATGCCCCTCGCCAAGGGGACGCGCTCACTGCTGCAGGGCCACGGCCCCGCCATTCAGACGCTGGAATCGGAAGGGCAGATGATCGGCCGGGTGATGTCCGAGCTGATGGCCATGAAGAACATCATGGTGATCAACGACGAGGCGCATCACTGCTACCGCGAGAAGGCGCTTGTTGATGAAGATGATGATGCCAAGAAGCAGGAAAAGCTCAAGGGCGACGAGAAGCAGGAGGCCGAGCAGAACAAGGAGGCCGCCCGCGTCTGGATCAACGGACTCGAAGCAGTCAGGCGGAAGCTCGGCCTGCAGCAGGTGGTCGATCTCTCCGCGACGCCGTTCTTCCTGAGTGGTTCAGGCTACGCCGAAGGAACGCTCTTCCCGTGGACCATGAGCGACTTCTCGTTGATGGACGCCATCGAGTGCGGCATCGTCAAGCTGCCACG
>JBBRBZ010000239.1:0-3279 GCA_038205305.1 Gemmatimonadales bacterium | reverse complement strand
CCAGGCACGGTGACATTCATGGTCAGGTCATCGCCCACCGCGGGGTTGGTGCCGACCAAAGTGGCCACGATCCCGGAATTGGCTGTGGCGGTGGCCGTGAGCTGAATGGCTCCAGGGAAGTTGTTGCGGGCGATGTGCAGCGCCGACGTCAGCGCCGCGCCAGGACCGGCGTTGACGTTCTGAGGATTGAGCGCCAGCAGAAAACTGCCCTGCACCACGGCGGTGAACTGAAAGTAGGCGGAGGCATAGTTCCCGCCGGTCGTCGCATTGGCCTGCAGGAAGAGGGTGTGTTGCCCAAGTGCCAGGCCACTGGTGGTGTGAATGGTGAAGTCGAGCGTGCTCTGGCCGTCGGGCACGGTCACATCTGTCGCGGAGGCCGTGGATCCAGCGGAAATCTGATCGAGGTGAAGGATCACTGCACCGGTGAAGCCGTTGACTCGATTCACGACAACCTGAACGACGAGGTCCTGACCTGCCGAGATCACGGCGCTGTAGGGCGCCGCCGCCATCTCGACCTGCACGTTATTGCTGGTGGGCGAGCCGCCGGGACAGGCACCGAGCAACAGGCACGACAGGGACAACACGGGCGAGATGGCGCGCAATGACGCGCCCCGCCGCAAAGCGATGAAATTCACGAATTGCCTCCGAGATGAACTGCTTGCGGGAGGGAATCACCGGCCCGCATGAGGGAAAGACTCTGCCGAACCATAGCCGTAGGTGGCCGGACAGCAAGGTGACTTCTCATTTGACTGCCGCGTGTCATCCGGACTTCGAGCACCTCAGATCACACGCCCTGCTGCCGGACCCAATCAGCCGCCCAAGTCAGGCCGACTTCGCCTTGCACGGCGACTCGTGGTGACAGGGAATCGCCAAGATCCCGCGGGAATCACTGAATGCCGTGGCGCGCGACACAGCGTTCCCCTCCGTGAAGGCCACCCCCATAGTGCGCAGGGCGTCGAGCGCCTCGACGCTGTCGACATCCTCGGCGATGGTGGCGATCCCCATCAACTCCCCGATATCGCTGATCGCACGCACCAAGGCGCCATTCACGGGATCATCAGCCACTCCCCGCACATAGTGGCCGCCAAATTTCACGAAATCGACCGGCAGCGCCTTGAGGAAGGTGAAGGAGGTCATGCTGCCTCCGAACCCGCCCAGCGCCACCTTGCATCCCGTCGACCGAACCTGTGCCACGATGTGGGCGGCGTGCGCAAAATTGCTCGCCGCCACCGACTCGTTGATTTCGAAGCAGAGCGCCTCCGCCGGCACCTTGTTGTCCTCCAACGAGCGCTTGAGGGTGCCGACGAATTCTTCGGTCAGTGACGAGCCACTGAGTTTGATGGCGCAGAATGGCAAGACGCAGTCCGCATGGCCGCGACGCCACTCGCCCAGCATGCGGGTGAGGTTGGTCACCGTCCAGCGATCGATGGAGGCCATGAGGTTGTAGCGCTCAGCCTGAGGCACGAAAGAGTCGGCGGTGAGCAAGCCGCCGCGCTCATCGGGCAGCCGGAGCTGGAGTTCGAACCGGGGGCGCCCGGGGGCTTCCGGCTCGAGCGGAGCGATCGTCTGGGCATAGAACTCGAAGCGGCCCTCGGCCACCGCGCGGGTTAGCCGAGTCACCCGCCGGGAGTCCACGTCGAGGACCTGCCGGATTGGTGCCCGGAGATGATCGACGTGGACCTGGTTCCCGCCGGCCTCCTTCGCCGCATAGCACGCCTCGTCGGCCGCACGCATCACGGTCGCCATCCGACCACTGTTTGAACGAATCGGGACCACGCCGATACTGACACCAACCGAATGGGCCGTACCGTTCCAGGTGAAGCCGAGGTCGTGGACAAGGCCTCGCAGTTTCTCGGCGATCTGCTGCGCCTCAACCATGCTGCAGTGCTCAAGCAGCGCCGCGAATTCATCACCACCGAGTCGAGCGAAGGTGTCACGGCGCCGCATCTCCCCGGAGAGCTTGGTGCTGATCTCCTTGAGCAGGGCATCACCCGCCTCGTGGCCATCGGTATCATTGATCGCCTTGAAACCATCGAGATCGAAGGCGCAGAGGACATGTTCGGCCCGATCGTCGCCGGCGGCATCGGTCACGACGCGTGTCAAGCGTCGCTCGAATTCGGCTCGATTGACCAACCCGGTCAGGTCGTCGTGGGTCGCGCTGTGTGACAGCCGATGGGCGACGCGGCGGTTCTCGGTGATGTCGTGAAAGACGATCACCGCCCCGATGGTCGCGCCGTTGCGGTCGGTGATCGGGGCGGCAGTGTCACTCACCGCCACCTCCGTGCCATCACGGCGCACCAGCAGCACCCCACCGGGCATGTCGACCACACGTCCAGCCCGGAGCGCGCGTTCGGCCATGCTCTCAATCGGCAGTCGCGTGCTATCGTCAATCAACATCAGGACATTGTCGAGGGGTTGCCCCAACGCCTCGGCCGCCCGCCAGCCGGTGAGTCGTTCCGCCACCGGGTTGATGAAGATGACCCGGCCGGCCTGGTCGGTCGTGACGATCCCCTCGCCAATCGACACCAGCGTCACGACGGCCTGTTCCTTCTGCTGGTAGAGACTCTCCTGCGCCCGGCTCCATTCGGTGCGGTCGCGGATGGTGACCAGCACCAGCCCATGCTCCTGATCGCCAATGCGATTCTGGCTGATTTCCACCGCGAGCTCGCTGCCGTCCTTGCGGCGACCGAAGCCGATCACGGTCTCGACGTGACGGGGGGGGGGGCATCGGTCGGCGCGCAGAGGAGGTCGCGTTGCGAAGCGTGGGCGGCCTGGAACCGCTGCGGAAAGAGCCGTTCAATCGGCCCCCCGAGCAGTTCAGCCTCGCTCCAGCCGAAGAGGGTTTCCCCCTCGTGATTGACGGCCAGCACCTGACCATTCTCGTCGACCACGAGCATGACGTAGGGAGCGGCGTCGAGGAGCCAGCGGAATTTCTGAGCGCTCAGGAGCTTGTCGGGCAGGGAACCTCCTTCGCTTTCCACGAGGCCCGACGATGTACTGACCGGAGCCAACGGCGTCGTTGGAGAAGCGCCCACTCCTGTGAGCGACAGGGCGCTCATGAGGTTCGCCGTGCTCCGGCCGCGACCACGCCGATGCCGACGATAACCGCCAGTCCACCAACCCACGGTGGAATGGTCTGCTGTTCATCGGCCGTGACCTTGAGGTCACCGACTTTCAGCACGTCGCGTTTGGATGTGAAGGTGCCACCCCGGACCAGAACCACGGCTCCGAGTGCGATGAGAATGAGTCCGGCAATCATGATGGGTTTCATGCCGAAAG
>JBBRBZ010000238.1:0-3282 GCA_038205305.1 Gemmatimonadales bacterium | reverse complement strand
GACGCCGAGTCGGCCACGGAGACCGACTGCTGCAACTGGGCGATGACCCGGTCACCGTCCCACAGCTTGGCCACCACCTGGTGCGGCCGCGCTACGCCGGCAACGCCCTGCAGCTGAACGTCCACTCCGAGGATGCCATCGGTGTAGTTGGCCGTCAGTGGGGTGTGCGCGAAGAAGTCGCGGATGTGGGTGCGCGGCCGGGCAAAGAGGTAGACATCCCGCGTGATGCCGCTGAGCCGCCAGAAATCCTGATCCTCGAGATAGCTCGCCGAGCTCCAGCGATAGACTTCAACAGCGACGGTATTCGTGCCGGGGTGGACGAACGAAGTCACGTCCCATTCCGCCGGATCCTTGCTCCCCTCGTTGTAGCCGACCATTCGGCCATTCACCCAGAGGTAGTAGGCCGAGCTGACGGCACCGAAGCGGAGATAAATGTCGCGGGCGGCCCAGGTGGCTGGCACGGTGAAGTCGTGGCGATAGGAGCCGACCGGATTGTTGTCCGCCGGCAATTCAGGCGGCGTCGGACGTCCATCGGCGTGGAACGGATACTTGACATTGGTGTAGATGGCGACGCCGTACCCTTCCCGCTCCCAGTTGGCGGGTACGGGAATGGTGGGCCAGCCCGTGTCATTGAAGTCAGCGCGGTAGAACTCTCTGGGGCGATCCGCCGGCTTGGGCGACCAATGGAACTTCCACTGTCCGTTGAGACTCCGGTACCAAGGCGCATTGGTCGGGTGGTCGGTGAGGTAGAACGGCGCGACCGGCCGAGTGTTGCGCGCCGCCGCTTCGGTCGGCCAGGCGGTGAAGCTGGCGTGCGTGGGCTCGACGTTTCGCCGGACGACCGCGGGGTTCGCCCAGTCCGGCATCAAGCCATCGCGAACGGGCTGGTCCCGCGGCGGAACCTGGCCTTGCGCCGGGAGGGCTTGGAAGGGCACGCCTCCAATCAGCAGTCCCAGGACTGCGATGCCGAGAACTCCAGGGCGCAGAACTGCCATTCGCTTCACTCGCTTTCGTGGGGGGTGACGGGACGGTTCACTTCGAACGGGATCGGGAGCGGTTCCGCGCAAATGCCGAGCGACTGCGCGCGGTCACTCCTCGACCTGCTCACTCCGCCGGTTCGACCAGGAACTGCTCGATTTTCCCGTCGGGTGTGAAGAACGTCGACAGATTCACCTTCTTGCCACTGGCGAATACCACCGCGAAGCCGCGATAGGTCATCCCGCCGCGCGGATAGCTCGACGTCTGCGTCACGCTCCGGATCGCCCCGAGCGGCGTAAGCGAGGTGCGATAGTCGGCAATGGCCGTGCGATCAAAATAGAAGTTGCCGTTCGCGGTGAACTGCGTGCGATCGATGGCACCACGCTGCAACCCGGCCAGCACCTTCTTCGCCAGCGCCTCGGCGTCGAAAGCCTCACTGCTCTGCTGCACGGCGGGGTTGAGGATGCTGAGGATGACCCGGCTGATCTGGCCCGCGGCAGGACTCGCCTCCTGATTGGTGAGCACCGCTACGGCGATCTTGTCATCGGGGAGGACGTAGTTTGCGGCCACGAAGCCGCCGACCTCGCCGGAATGTGACACCATCCGGTGGCCGTTGAGTGCCCCGATCGCGAAGCCCAAGCCGTAATTGCTGGTCTTGCCGCTCTTGAGCGTGGTGGGTGCCCACATCTCTGCCCAGGAGGCGGGAGCCAGGAGCGATTGGTTCATCGCCGCAATGTCCCAGGTCAGCAGGTCACCAACCGGCATCGCGATCTCGCCATCGGCAAAGTACCAGCCGGGCGCCTCCATGATCGCCGGGCGCAGAGGACCCAGTGCGTTGCGGAAGTAGCCGGTGGGTTCGAGCAGCTTGTGCTGAGTGTCGAGGTCGATGGCTCCGGGGAGCCCGATTGGATCGAGCACCCGCTCCTTGAGAAATTCCCAGAACGGCCGACCGCTCACCTTCTCCACGATCAGTCCGACGATGTTGTAGTTGGTGTTGCTGTACTGGTACTGAGTGCCCGGGTCAAAATCGAGCGGTTTGGTGGCCCATTCATGGATGACCCGGTCGGCGGTGGTTGCCTTGGTCCAGGCGGGAATGGTGTAGTCCTGCGGCGCGTAGTCCTCGTACCCCGAGGTGTGCGACATCAGGTTGCGCAGGGTGACTTCACTTGACCGCGTCAGCTCGGGGAACCACTTCGACACCGGGTCGTCGATGGAGAGCTTCCCCTCCTGTTGCAACAGCATCACCGCGGCCACGGTGAACTGCTTCGAAATCGAGCCAATGGCGTAGCGCATCGTCGCCTTGGCTGGCAGCGGCGGGGCCAGACGAGCCATTCCGAAGGCGCGTGTGTAGACCGTCCGCCCCTGCATCACGATGCCCACCGATGCGCTGGGCACCCCTGTCCGCGCAATGACGTCGCGAATCGCCGTCGTCACCCTGGCGGCCACCACCGTGGGCAGCGAATCCGGCGCCTGGGCGCCGAGTGGGGCATGGGAGACCAGTGCCAGGGAGGCGAGAACGACAACGCATCGCGAAAATCGGGTTGGCAGGGCCAGCATGGCAGGGCTCCTGAGCGGGACGGTCGAAGTGGGCGCTGCGAGCGACATCATATATAACGCGCCGCTGGCCTACGGGGCTCGCTCAGGCCGACCGGCGCCGGAGCCTGTCAAGCGCGCGCCCGCCAGCATGCCCAGTGCGAGGACGCTGCTGCGCAGGCAGGGCAGGTGAAGCGCCAAGACCCCCTCCGGCTATGCCACCGGCCGATTGCTCGGGCAGATCAAACTCCCGGCGCGCCCCGATATCAGCGTGCGAGCTCGCGCATCGCCGAGGTTCCAGGTTCGCCACCCACCTGGGCGGACGCCTCCCCAACGGTCCACCAGCAGCTGTCCGACGTGGCAGCGCTCCACCTCCGGGAGTGAGTCGAGCCTGGCGAGAATCGCCGGGACTGCATCAGCACTCAGCGCCAGCAGATATTCTGGATCGACGCTCTTCCCATCCCGAGCCCGGTCGAGATTGACCCGGGCAATCAGGGCGTGCGGGTTGAACAGGGTGAGCACCACCAGACAGGTAAGGCCCGCACCGATCGCGCCCCAGGCGAAGCGCTCGCGCTGCCCGCGCAACACCGTCGCGACCAACCAACTCAAGACGACGAGCAGCCAGACAATGAACACGCTGACGTAGAGTCGCTGCTCGGTCATGCCATACGCCTCCTGATAGAGGTGAATGCGGTAGGCGGCAGACGCGATCACCCCCATCAGCAGGAGCACGAGCACCAGCATCGCCGCGCGGAGCACCGCGCGCGCGCG
>JBBRBZ010000237.1:0-3338 GCA_038205305.1 Gemmatimonadales bacterium | reverse complement strand
GGCATGATCGCCCACCACGCTCAGGCGGTGGTGATGGCCAAGTGGGCGCCGACCCACGGCGCGGGTGCGGAGGTGAGCCGGCTGTGCGAGCGGATCCTCAACGCGCAGAATGACGAGATCGTCCTGATGCAGCGCTGGTTGCGGGCACGGAAGCAGGAGGTGCCCGACCCGAGCATGGCGATGATGGGGATGATGCATGGCAGCGATTCGTCGATGCGCATGCCGGGGATGCTCACCGAAGCCCAAATGAAGCAGCTTGATGCCGCCCGCGGCACCGAGTTCGACCGACTCTTTCTTCGCGACATGATCCAGCACCATCGCGGTGCGGTCAGCATGGTCACCGACTTGTTCGCCACGCCGGGGGCGGGACAGGACGAAGGGATATTCAAGCTCGCCAACGATATTCAGGCCGATCAGACCACCGAAATCAATCGCATGACACGGATGCTCTTCACCATACCGGGAGAATGACCATGAAACTGTATTGGAAGGGGATGGCGCTTGGGTTCGTCGCAGCAGGGCTGGTTGTGGGAGGGGCGGCCGCACAGGGCGCACCGACGCCCGACCCTCGCGTGGGACTGCATGGCGGCACCAGGGATGCCCTGGGGAATGTGAGTCCGGCCGGCGAGGCGGCGTGGAACATGCGCCTCCTCTCCAACACTCGCCCACCCGCTCCCTTCCTTGGCCAGACCAATTCCGATCTGGCGTTCACCGGCAAGTATGTCATCCAGGGGAACTACGCCGGTCCGATCATCTGGGATCTCTCCAATCCGCTGAAGCCGGTGGTGGCCGAGACGGAACTCTGTCCCGCCTCGCAAAATGACGTGTCGATCTACAAGAACCTGATGATCGTCTCAAGCGAGGCGAATTCCGGACGACTTGACTGCGGCGCACAGGGCATCAAGGAGCCGGTGAGCACGGACCGGCTGCGTGGCGTGCGCATCTTCGATATCAGTGATCTGCACAACCCGAAGTACGTCGCCAATGTGCAGACTTGTCGCGGCTCGCACACCCACACCATCGTCACCGATCCCAAGGATCCGGACAACTTCTACATTTACATCTCCGGCCAGGCGCCGGTCCGGTCGGCCGACGAGCTGCCCGGCTGCTCCTCCGCCGCTCCGGACAAGGATCCGGCGTCGTCCCGTTTCCGGATCGATGTCATCAAGGTGCCGGTCGCGCACCCGGAGAAGGCCGCCGTCGTTGGCGGGGCGCGGATTTTCAATGATCTGGCGGCACCGCCGACGCATGGACTCGGTGCGGACGACGCCGCAGCGATGGATGTTGCCCGCAAGTCGGGGGCGTTCATTGCGGATATCGGCGGCGAGCAGATGATCGTGCCGCCGCAGTTCGTGGCCGGTCAGCTCGACAGCATCATCAAGGCGCGGAACGGCAGCGGGCCGCCGACGGGCGCCGACAGCGCAGCCTTCCGTGACTATCTCCCGAAGCTGATCAAGATCATGATGGGCGGGGACAACACCAAGCCGACCGGTCCGGATCAGTGTCACGACATCACGGTCTATCCCGCCATCGGCCTCGCGGGCGGTGCCTGCGCCGGCTACGGACTGCTGCTGGATATTCGTGATCCGGCCCATCCGGTGCGCGTCGGCGCGGTGTCCGATTCCAATTTCTCCTACTGGCATTCTGCGACGTTCAACAATGACGGCACCAAGATCCTCTTCTCCGACGAGTGGGGCGGCGGCGGAGCACCGAAGTGCCGAGCCACCGACAAGATGGAATGGGGCGCCGACGCGATCTTCTCGCTCGAGAAGGGGAAGCTCGTCTTCCAGAGCTACTACAAGATGCCGGCCGCCCAGACCAGTCTCGAGAATTGCGTCGCGCACAACGGGTCGTTGATTCCGATCCCCGGTCGCGACGTGATGGTGCAGGCGTGGTATCAGGGCGGGGTCTCAGTGTTTGACTGGACCGATGCTGCCCATCCCAAGGAGATCGCCTTCTTCGACCGCGGACCGGTCGACTCCACCACCTTCGACATGGGTGGCTCCTGGTCGGTCTACTGGTACAACGGGCTGCTGGTGAGTTCGGAGATCGCCCGGGGACTCGATGTCTTTGAACTGAGTCCAAGCGCGTTCATTTCGCAGAACGAGATCGACGCAGCCAAGACGGTGCACTTCGACCAGCTCAATGTGCAGGATCAGCAGAAGTTCGTCTGGCCGCCCAGCTTCGCGTTGGCCAAGGCCTACGTTGACCAACTGGAGCGGTCGAACGGACTCCCTGCGGCGAAGATCACCGCCACACGCAATGCACTCCTCGGGGCCGAGAAGGCCACCGGCGGCGCTCAGCGCTCCATGCTTGACCGACTGGCCGCCCAGCTCGGCGCCGCCGCAGCTGGCTCGAGCGATGCCCCCAAGGTGCAGATGCTGCTTGCCACGGTGCGGCGGTTGGCCGACGCCAAGCGCTGATTGGCCGTGACCGAAAAGCTCCGCGGCATTATCGCGCCCGTCCTGACGCCGTTCACCGCGGCGCTCGAGCCCGATGCGCCGCGGTTCATCGCCCACTGCCAGTGGTTGCTGGCAGCGGGCGCGGGGCTGGCGATGTTCGGCACCACCAGCGAGGCAAACTCCCTCTCGGTCCAGGAACGGATGGCGCTGCTCGACCAGGCCGTCGGCGCCGGCTGTGATGTCACGCGAATGATGCCGGGCACGGGATGCTGTTCCATTACCGATACCGTAACACTTACAGCACACGCAGTTCGGCATGGTTGTGCCGGTGTGCTGATGCTGCCGCCCTTCTACTACAAGGGCGTCAGCGACGAGGGGCTTTTTCGCCACTACAGCGAAGTGATCGAACGCGTGGGCGACAGTCGGCTCCGCGTCTACCTCTATCACATTCCGCCGATCGCGGCCGTCGGCATCTCGTTGGGGCTCACCGAGCGATTGCTGAAGGCCTACCCCGGTAACATCGCCGGGATGAAGGACAGCTCCGGTGATTGGAACAACAGCCTGCGTTTCCTCGACGCCTTTGCGGCGTCGGGGTTCGACTTCTTCGTGGGCAGCGAGGGGTTTCTGCTCGACAACATGCGCCACGGCGGCGCCGGCTGCATCTCGGCGACGGCGAACATCAATCCATTGGCAATCGATCGGCTCTATCGGGAGTGGCAGGGAGCGGATGCCCCTGACCAGCAGGCTCGGCTCAATACTGTGCGCGCGGTGGTGGGCGCCTACCCGATGATTCCGGCCCTCAAGCAGGTCGTGGCCCACGCCCGCAGTGATGCCGCGTGGACCACGGTACGGCCACCGTTGGTGGAATTGACGGCGGAGCAGGCGGAGTCGCTGCGATCTGGTTTGGAGGCCGCCTCTTGTTCGATGTAGGGTCTC
>JBBRBZ010000236.1:0-3354 GCA_038205305.1 Gemmatimonadales bacterium | reverse complement strand
CAGGCAGCGGCAAAGCGGGCGCTCGAAGTGGCGGCGGCCGGGGCGCACAATATTCTGATGATCGGCCCGCCGGGTGCCGGCAAGACGATGCTCGCTCGTCGGCTGCCGAGCATTCTTCCGTCGCTCACTCTGGCCGAAGCGCTGGATGTCACCCGCATTCATTCGGTAGCGGGGCTGCTGCCGGCAGGGCAGGCGTTGGTCATCCGTCGCCCGTTCCGGGCCCCACATCACACCATCTCCTATGCCGGCTTGATTGGCGGGGGCGCGGTACCGCGACCTGGCGAGGTCTCGCTCGCGCATCACGGCGTGCTCTTCCTGGACGAGGTCGCCGAGCTGCCGTCGAATGTGCTCGAGGTGCTGCGGCAGCCGCTTGAAGATGGTCACGTCACCATCTCGCGCGCGGCGATGACGCTCAGCTACCCGGCGCGCGTGCTGCTGGTGGCGGCGATGAATCCGTGTCCGTGCGGCCATGCCGGCGACCCCACCCGGCAATGCATCTGTCCCCCGATGGCGGTGCAGAAATATCTCTCGCGCATCTCGGGGCCACTACTCGACCGGGTGGACATTCACCTCAACGTGCCGCCCGTTGCCTACGACGACTTGGCCACGCGGGTGCCTGCCGAGTCGAGTGCGGTGGTGCGGGCGCGAGTGGAGGCAGCGCGGACGCGACAGTTGGAGCGATTCAAGGGCATTCCCGGGATCTATGCCAACGCCCATATGGGGCCTCGCGAGCTGATGCGCTTCGTACATACCAACGCCGCGACCGATGCCGTACTCAAGCGGGCAATCGTGCGGCTGGGTCTGTCGGCCCGAGCCTATCATCGCGTGCTCAAGCTGGCGCGAACGTTGGCGGACTTGGAAGGCGTCGACGAAATCGGGCCGGGGCATGTGGCGGAGGCGATTCAGTATCGAGTGCTGGATAGAGGAGAAGCCTGAGAGGGGAACGGAGAACGGAGAACGGAGAACCGAGAACGGAGAACGGAGCACGGAGAACGGAGATGACTGGAGCGGGAACTGAGGAAGCAGGCGCGATCCAGCGTTGCATCTACACCATCCGCGGGGAGCGGGTGATGCTCGATGCTGACCTGGCGGTGCTCTATGGTCTGCCGACCAAAGTGCTCAAGCAATCCGTACGCAGAAACCGTGACCGGTTTCCAGCTGATTTCATGTTCAGTCTGTCTCCGGAAGAGTTTGCCCGTTTGAGGTCACAGATTGTGACCTCAAAGCCGGGACGTGGCGGCACACGGGTCGCCCCGTCAGCCTTCACCGAACAAGGCGTGGCGATGCTGCCCTTAGTTCGGTAGCGCAAACGCCACGTAGCTCCCGCCCGACGCCGCGCCGTTCTTGCCGCCGCCGCAGGCGATCACGATGTATTCCCGCCCATCAACCATATAGATCGACGGCGTCGCGCTGCCGGCGGCGGGTAGCGTCGTCTCCCAGAGCAGCTTGCCGGTGCGCTTGTCGTAGACGTGGAACTTGTTGTCATAGGTCGTGGCCGCGATGATCAACAGGCCGTTCTCGGTGACGATGGCACTACCGTAGTTGTCGCTGCCGGTGTTGCGGATGCCCTGGGCCACCAGCTTGGGATACTCGCCGAAGGGAATCGACCACTTGATGGCGCCGGCATTGAGGTCGATGGCGTTGAGCGTCCCCCACGGTGGCGTGATCGGTGGGTAGCCGTCGGGGTCGAGCCAGAGCGGAATACCGGTGCTGCGATATTTGAGGACGTTGGGATTGTTGGAGAGCGAGTCGGCGATATCCTTGCCGGTGAGCAGGAAATTCACCACGGCGTTGACGGTCGGTGCGCCGAGCGAGGCGGCGTAGCCTGGCATCCGGCCGGTGCCCTGGCCGATGATCGTGCGCAACTGCTCGGCGGTGTACTTCTTGGCAATGTTCACGAGCGTCGGCACCGCCGCCGATCCCTTCATGTCGACGCCGTGGCAGCCAGCGCAGGTGTTGGCGTAGAGCGATTTGTCGCTCCGCGGCACGATGTGCTGCAGCCAGGGCATCTCGTTGGAGTTGACGTAGAGCAACGCCGTGGTCGGGTCGAATGCTGGACCGCCCCATTCGCCGCCGCCATCGGTGCCGGGAAAGAGAATGTTCCCTTCCAGCGCTGCCGGGACGTACATCCCCGACTTGTACTTCCGAAAGAGGTCGAGCACCGCCGCATGCGCGGCGGGGGTGCGGGTGGTGAGGTCCTTCTCCGTGAGCGTCTGCCGCGCGAACGGCGCCGGTTTCACTGGGTAGGGCTGCGTCGTGGCGGCGTGCTCTCCCTCGAGCGCCGAGGCGGCGACCTTGCGGTAGGCGATAGGGAAAAGTGGTTTGCCAGTGGTGCGATCGAAGACGTAGACGTAGCCGGTCTTGGTGATCTGGGCGACGGCGTCGACCGGCTTGCCACTCCGTGTCACCGTCACCAGCGTGGGCCGCGCTGGAAAGTCGTAGTCCCAGAGGTCGTGCCGCACCGCCTGAAAGTGCCAGATCCGCTTGCCGGTGCGGGCATCGAGCGCCAGTAGAGTGTTGGCGAAGAGATTGTCGCCAATGCGATCGCCGCCATACCAGTCGAAGGCGGCGGAGCCGGTCGCGGCAAAGAGGATCCCGCGCTTCTCATCGATGGTGACGCCCGCCCAGGCGTTGGCACCACCGGAACTTTTCCACGCATTGGGCGGCCAGCTGTCGTAACCGAACTCGCCCGGGTGCGGGATGGTGTGGAAACTCCAGCGCAGCGCCCCCGTGTTGACGTCATACGCGCGAATGTCTCCCGGCGACGATGGCAGCGCCTCGGCCACGGTGCTGCCGATGATGTAGAGATCATGGTAGACCACCCCAGGCGTCGATGCACTGACGGAGATGGCCGTAGGCGCGCGGTCGAAGCCTTCGCGCATGTCAACGATGCCGTCGGTGCCGAACGACTTGACCGGGAGACCGCTCTTTCGGTCGAGGGCATAGAGGCGACTGCGATAGGTGAAGATGACCCTGTCGCCGGTGACCACCAGACCGCGATGGCGGAAGCGGGCCGGGCCGCCCTGCCCGGCGCTGGGGTCGAACTTCCACAGCTCCTTGCCGGTCGCTGCGTCGAGCGCGAAAATCTTCAGTTTCGGTGACTCGGCGTAAAGCACCCCGTCGATGATGATCGGGTTGGCCTGCATCTCCGAACCGGTCGACTCGTCATGGGTCTCGTACGTCCACGCCACCTGCAGTTGGCGGACGTTATCGGGGGTGATTTGGTTGAGCGTGGTGTAGTGCGTGTTGTCCTGCGACCCGCCGTAGACTGGCCAGTCGACGTTGCTGGATTGCGCCAAGAGCGGCGCGGTGAGCAGCAGCGGCAGCAATCCAGCGGCAATCAGGGCACGGCGT
>JBBRBZ010000235.1:0-3416 GCA_038205305.1 Gemmatimonadales bacterium | reverse complement strand
CGGAAGAATGCTCGGCAGCCGACGAGCGAGCATCGTCTTGCCGGCACCCGGCGGGCCGATCATCAGAATATTGTGCGCCCCGGCCGCCGCCACTTCGAGCGCCCGCTTTGCCGCTGCCTGCGCCTTCACCTCAGCGAAGTCGACATCGTTGATTGGCGGCACGCGCATCAGCGCGGTCGGATCGGTGCGCACTGCGGGGAGAATTTCCTTCCCCTCCAAGTGATCGCAGACCGCGAGCAGCGACGTGGCCCCACGCACGATCAATCCTTCCACCACCGCCGCCTCGGCTACATTCGCCTCGGGGAGGATCAACTCATTGCAGCCAATGGCACACGCCGCGAGCGCGATCGGGAGCGCACCGCGAATGGGGCGGAGATCTCCCTCGAGACCGAGCTCGCCGAGAAAGAGCGTCTGATCGAGGGAGGCGACCGCGAGTTGCCCACTGGCTGTGAGCAGGCCGATGGCGATCGCCAGATCGAACGCCGCCCCCCGCTTCTGGATGTCGGCCGGTGCGAGATTGACGGTGATCCGCTGGAGGGGGAGTTGGAACAGACTGTTGCCGAGCGCCGCAGCCACCCGCTCGCGCCCCTCCCTCACCGCACCGAGTGGCAGCCCTACCGTGGTGAATGATGGCAACCCATTGGTGATGTCCACCTCGACATCGACGGCAAAGGCCTCGACGCCGAGCACGGCGGCAGATCGGATGCGGGAGAGCAGAAGCGCCTCGGCGCGAGAGTTCACCGAGGCTAGCGTCTAAGAACGACTCCCGCGGCACTGTTCACCGCAGAGCGGGGCTCACCTGATCCGGTACTTCACCAGATAGACCTCCTCATCCTCTCCAGTCACCTTGGCCCAGGCAAAATCGCCGGCGAACGAAAGGAAGAGAGCGCTCGGCCGCCCGGGGAAGGCCACCTCCCCCAGGAACGTCCCGTCCGGCTGGAAGGCGTTGAACACTGTCGGATTGAGTGTGTTCGCCCCAGACCGACTGCCATCATCCGCCACACTTCGCTGAAACCAGATGCGACCGTCCGGGTCCACCTTCACCAGCGAGTACGGCTGTTTGAACTCCGGGAGCTCGGGAAACTTTGCGGGCCCACCGTTCCCCTCGCGCATGCCACCCTGCTTGGTGATTTCGCGGCGCACCGAGTCAACCTGCCGGCGTTCGTTCGCGGAGTATCGGATCGGCTGCAAGTCGCGTGAGCTGACGATGGTCCCGTGCTGACCCTGGCCGGAGGCAACGCTGAATGCGAATCGGTCACTCGCGGCCAAGACCAACTGGCCACCGGCCAAGATCGTGACCCGGAATGGGTCGTCCCCGTCCTTGGCCAGGGCGGTCGGAATCCTGATTGTGTCGACAATGCGCCCGAGAGTATCAATCCGGAAATATCCGCGCGTCTCACGAGTGCCGACCGGAGCGCCCTTGGGCGGGAAGATCGGCACGATGATGTAGACATCCCCGCGCTGGCCGAGGCGCAGCATGTCGATGGTCCACATGTAGCCTGGTATCCTGAAAGTGCTGAGATAGACGCCAGTTGGGGAATAAATGTTGATGCGGGAATTCGCGATATCCGTCAACCAGATGCGGCCGTCCGACGAGACCTCGATGTCGATGCCCGAACGGTACTCGCCGGGCCCCGAACCCACCCTGCCGATGTTGCGAAGGAACTTCCCGTTGGCGTCGAACATTCTGACGATCGGACCATCGAGTGAGTTGCGATCGAAGAGGATCATTCCTCCATCCGGGAGAGCCGTGATCGCCCCGGGATCCCCGAGTGTCGTCTCATGCGTCTTCCCTCCCCCGATCCGCAGCAACTCCACCGCAGTCCACGGCGCACCCCACGCCCCATTCCCCTTGGTCAAGATGAAGGTGGTGTCGCCATGAGTGCGTCGAGTGACTTGGGCCGGAAGGGCGAGCGGAACCGCGGCTAGGGCAAAGATTACGCCGGGGAGCACAGTGCGCATGGTGACCTCAAGCTCTCAGGGGACTCTTCTCTCTTCTCTCTTACGGGCTCTTCACCCCAAACCCCGCCAAATACATCTCCACCTGCGCACGAATGCTGCTCTCCCGCGCCATACGATCAGCATCGTTCAGACCGTCGCGCGGCACGAGCGTCTCGTCCGTCCACAGCACGATCCTACCTGCGTCGAGCGCAAACGCCGAGGTGCCCTCGAGGGCTACGGCGATATCGCCATCCACGAACCAGTAGTCCGACTCTGGCACAGCTCCAGTGGTGGAATCTGGTGCGTCGACGGTGAGCTTCCGGGGAATGCCATGCTGCAGCCAGACGGTCAGGCGGTGCGGCGCAGAATCAGCAGCGGTCTGGAGCAGGGTGTCGCGTCGCTCAAAGAGATTGAGCGCGCTATCAATCTGCGTCATGGTGAGCCGCATCAGGGAGAGCACCCCGGCGGTATCACCCGGCGCGACCTGCGAAAAAGTGGTGGGCCCCCCGCTCACCTCGCCTGCGGCCAGGGGGGAATCACTTGCGGCCGGGACCGGAGCCTTGAAGCTCCGGCACCCGGCCGACAAGAGTAGCGCTACAACGAGACTGCGGTAATTCAGATGCCGCCGCCGCCACCGCCGCCGCCACGACGACCCTGTGGGGTTGCCGTCACGACGGAATCAAACACGGTCGCCTGGGCGGGGGTCAGCAGCGCCTTGAGGTCTGCGGTCAGCTTGGTGCGCAGGGCGGTCCGCTTCGTCATGGAATCGGCCGAGGGCGT
This sequence comes from Gemmatimonadales bacterium, assembly GCA_038205305.1. GTDB lineage: Bacteria > Gemmatimonadota > Gemmatimonadetes > Gemmatimonadales > GWC2-71-9 > Palsa-1233. Next base: position 695 of record JBBRBZ010000235.1, on the reverse strand, counting down.
GCCGCCGTCCTGCTGGACGCCGCGCATGTAGGTCATCAGCGACATGTTGGCGGTGTTGTAGGTATCGAGCGTCGCCTTGTACTTGGTGTGCTGGTCGGCCGAGAGACCGAGGAGCGCTGCCATGGTCGAATCATTGTTGATGCCACGGGCGAAGCCACGGCCGCCGCCCATCCCGCCACCACCACCGCCGCCACCCTGGGCAGCAAGGGGAGCCGCAGCAACGACCAGCATCGCCAGCAATGCGAAACGGGACTTCATAGATGGAACTCCGGGTGTGCAGGTTGACCCTGGGAAAGGCACCGGGGATCGGCTGCCCTGTAGGGTTCGGGAAATGGTACGCCGACCTGTCTCGGGGCGTTGAACCTCCCCCCTGTCGGCGAGGGTTGAAGCTACTCCCCGGACTGGAAACGGAGAGTGAAGGTGGCCCCATGGCTGGCCGCGCTTCGCACCGAAATCGTCCCCCCCCACCCCTCCACCAGTCGGCGGACGATCGCCAACCCCAGTCCCGTCCCGCTGGTATTGGTCGAGAACGCCGGCTCGAAGATCCGCCCCAGTTGATCCGCCGGAATCCCTTCCCCGTCGTCCACCACCTCAAGGAGAGAATCACCAATCACCAGCCGGACCTTCGACGCCCCCGCCTGCCGGGCATTGTCGAGCAGGTTGAGCAGGACCTGGACGAGCTCCTCCTTCCGGGT
>JBBRBZ010000234.1:0-3466 GCA_038205305.1 Gemmatimonadales bacterium | reverse complement strand
GTGCACCACAGGTGAATATCGATCCCGAGCAGCCCACTGTAGGCCTCCCTGCCGAGGCCATGTACGAGGCCCTGCTTGAGGCCCAGTCCCCCGTGCCGTTTGAGAACGGCCCCAGAGAACCGACCGCCCCGTCGGCGGCGGCTGCCGCATCGGCCCCGGTGGCCCCGGTCGTGACGGTGCCGGCCAATGCCGTGCTGCTCAAGGGCCCGCCGCTCCGGCTCGCCCAGAACATGGACGCTTCGCTCGCGATTCCGACCGCTACCTCGTTCCGCGACCTCGCCGTCCGGATGCTGGAGTCGCGTCGCGCCAACCTGAACGGTCAGCTCAAGGCCGCCGGTCGGAGCGAGAAGCTCTCCTTCACCCACCTGATCGCCTGGGCACTGGTTCAGGCCTCCCGCGAGTTCCCCATGATGGGGACCAGCCTGCTCAAGAGCGGGGCCGACACCTACAAGGTGGTGCCAGAGCATGTCCACCTGGGCCTCGCCGTGGATGTGGAGCGGAAGGACGGCAGCCGTGGACTGGTGGTCCCGGTGCTCAAATCAGCCGATACCCTTGGATTTGCCGAGTTCCTGGCCGCCTACGAGACCGTGGTGGAAAAGGCGCGCACCAACAAGCTGATGCCTGACGACTTCGCCGGCGCGACCATGACCCTCACCAATCCCGGTGGATTGGGGACGGTCGCCTCGGTCCCGCGACTCATGCCAGGTCAGGGCACCATCATCGCGACCGGCTCGATCGCCTACCCGGTGCAATTTGCCTCCGTCGAGAAGGGTACCCTACAGCAGCTCGGCATCAGCAAGGTGATGACGATGACGAGCACCTACGATCATCGGGTGATTCAGGGGGCCGAGTCGGGGAGCTTCCTCCGACTGGTGGACCAGTTGCTCGCCGGTGAGCAGGGATTCTACGACGGCGTCTATCAGGCCCTCGGGCTCACCCTCGGCTCCACGGCGGAGCACCCGGCGGCAGTGGGTCCGAGTTCGGTGCAGCACCTGGAACGCCGTCTCGCCACCATCGACCAGCTGCAGCAGGTCGCCGCGGCGATGTCGCTGGTGAAGGCAATTCGCACCTACGGTCACATGGCGGCCCACCTCGACCCGCTCGGCAGCACGCCGGCGGGCGATCCGGCGCTCGACCCGGGCCCGCTCGGGCTTACGCCGGAAGTGATGGCGTCGATCCCGGCGACGGTCCTGCGGGTCGATGTCCCCGGCGCGACGCTGGCCGAGGCGCTCCCCAACCTCGAACGGACCTACTGCGGCACCATCGCCTATGAGGTGGAGCATCTCGCCTCGCATGAACGGCGCGTCTGGTTGCGGCAGCAGATCGAATCGGGGGCGCATCGGACGCCGCTGAGCGCGGAGCAGAAGCGCGCCCTGCTGCTCCGGCTCACCGAAGTCGAGGGGATGGAGCACTTCCTCAACAATGCCTATCTCGGCGCCAAGCGTTTCTCGATCGAAGGCGTGGACAGCATGGTCCCCATGCTCGATCTCGCCATCGAGACCGCCGCCGAAGCCGGCGTGCGCAACATGGTGCTCGGCATGGCCCATCGTGGCCGGCTCAACGTGTTGGCCCACACCGTCACCCGGAAGTACGAGGCGATCCTTGCCGAGTTCGAGGGTGGCGATGCCCTTGCCGAAGGTGGCTCTGGCGATGTGAAGTATCACCATGGCGCCGTGGGTGCCGTGCTCACGCCGAGTGGCAGAGCGATCACGGTGTCGCTCCTCCCCAACCCGAGTCACCTGGAGTTCGTCGATCCGGTGGTGGTGGGCGTGGCGCGGGCCGAGCAGACCGATCGCACCAGCCCCGACGCACGACTCGATCCGCTCGCCGCGCTGCCGGTGACGATTCACGGCGATGCTGCCTTCCCCGGCCAAGGGGTGGTGCCGGAGACGATGAATCTCTGCAACCTCGCTGGCTATCGCGTGGGCGGCACGCTGCACCTCATTGCCAACAACCAAGTCGGCTTCACCACCGACCCCACCGATGCCCGCTCGACGCGGCACTCGTCGGATCTGGCGAAGGGATTCGACATCCCGATCATCCATGTCAATGCCGACGATCCCGAGGCATGTCTCTCGGCGGCCCGGTTGGCGATGACGTATCGCCTCAAGTTCCAGGCAGACGCGCTGATCGACCTGGTGGGCTATCGTCGCTTTGGCCATAACGAGACCGACGAGCCAGCCTACACCCAGCCGCTGATGTACGCCGAAATCAGGGCGCACCCGACGGTGCGGCAACTGTATGCCGATGCGCTAGTGGCCGAAGGCGTTGTGACGCCGGAGGAGCCCGCGGCAATGGTGCAAGCGGAGTATGACAAGCTGCTCGACATTCAGACCCGCTTCAAGGTATCGCGGGCGTCGAGCACGCCACTGCCAACAGCCGACTTGGTGATCGACGATGGTTCGAGTATCGAGACCAAGGTGTCGGCCGAGCTGCTCACCTCGCTCAACGAAGAACTGCTCACCTGGCCCGAAGGGTTCACGCTGCACCCGAAGCTCGTCCGTCAGTTTGGACGGCGGCGCACCGGGCTCACCACGCCGGGCGGCATTGAATGGGCCCACGCCGAGGTGCTGGCGTTCGCCTCACTGCTCTCTGAGGGCACGCCGATCCGTTTCACGGGTCAGGATGTGGGTCGCGGGACCTTCTCCAACCGTTATCTGCTCCTCCACGACTCGAAGACAGGGACGGCCTTCGCTCCGGTGCAGGCGCTGAAGGAATCGCGCGCCTCGATGGAGCTGTTCAATTCGCCACTCTCCGAACTTGCCACGGTTGGCTTCGAGTACGGTTATGCCACTGCGGCTCCCGAGGCGCTGGTGATCTGGGAGGCACAGTACGGCGATTTCGTCAACGGCGCACAGGTGTTCCTCGACCAGTTTATTGGAGCAGGGCTGAGCAAGTGGGGCGTCACCTCACGGCTGACGCTGATGCTGCCGCATGGCTACGAGGGGAGCGGACCGGAACACTCCAGCGGCCGCCTGGAGCGTCACCTGCAGATGGCCGCGGAGAACAACATTCGCGTGGCCAACTGCACCACGCCGGCGCAGTACTTCCACCTGCTGCGGCGCCAGGCCAAGTGGGCTGTCGAGCGCCCGCTGATCATCATGACACCAAAGAAGCTGCTGCGGCTTCCCGCGGCCGGATCCTCACTTGAGGATCTTGCCGGGGGCGCCTTCCATCCCGTGCTCAACGATCCATCAACCACTGGCCAGGCCGCGTCGGCCCGGTCACTGGTGCTCTGCAGCGGCAAGGTCTACTACGACCTGATCGAGGCGGCAGAGAAGCGCGGCGAGGAGCGGCCGCCCATCGCGCGCCTGGAGCAGCTCTATCCGCTGCCCGAGCGCGACCTACGCGAGTTGTTCCAGCACTATCCGTCACTCACCGAAGTGGTGTGGACGCAGGAAGAGCCGAAGAACATGGGGGCGTGGTCGTTCATCGAGCAGCACCTCTCGCCGATCCTGCCGCCGGG
>JBBRBZ010000233.1:0-3476 GCA_038205305.1 Gemmatimonadales bacterium | reverse complement strand
AGGCCAAGCGTGGTGGCGCGCGCCCTCGCGGACGCGCCAGCAAGTCGTGAACGTCACCGTCGTGGGCGGTGGTCTCGCGGGGTGCGAGGCCGCGTGGGCGCTCGCCGAACGGGGTCTCGATGTGACGCTCTGCGAGATGCGACCGGTGGTCCGCACCGCGGCGCACCAGACTGACCGTCTCGCCGAACTCGTCTGCAGCAACACCTTCAAGTCCGTCGATATCGAGAACGCGCACGGCCTGCTCAAGGCCGAACTGCGTGACCTGGGTTCGGTGCTTCTCCCCGTTGCCGATATCGCACGCGTCCCCGGCGGGACGGCACTCGCGGTGGATCGCGAAGTGTTCGCCGCTGGCGTGCAGGAGAAGATTCTCTCGCATCCACGCATTCGGGTGGAGCGCGGTGAAGTGTCTGATCTCCCCACGCCCGGCATCATCGCCACCGGTCCGCTGACCTCCGACGCGCTCGCGCAGGCGGTCTCCACTCGACTCGGCACGGGATCGCTCGCCTTCTACGACGCCATCGCACCGATCGTCAGTGTCGAGTCGCTCGATCAGGAGCAGATCTTTGCGATGTCGCGCTGGGGCAAGGGCGATGGCGATGATTATCTCAACTGCCCGATGACCATGCCGCAGTACGAGGCGTTCATCGATGCCCTCACCGCGGCCGATCAATTTCATGGGCATGAGTTCGATGCCGTGCCGTACTTCGAGGGCTGCCTGCCGGTGGAGGAGATGGCGAAGCGCGGTCGCGAGACGCCACGCTTCGGCCCGATGAAGCCGATCGGGCTCCCCAATCCGAAGACCGGCCGCGACGCACACGCCGTGGTGCAACTCCGTCGCGAAGACAAAGCCGGGCAGATGTGGAACCTGGTCGGTTTCCAGACCAGGCTCCGGATTCCGGAGCAACAGCGCGTCTTCCGGACGATTCCGGGGCTGGAGCAGGCGGAGTTCCTGCGCTACGGCTCGATCCATCGGAACAGCTACCTCAACGCCCCGGCGGCACTCGGTCCGGCGCTGCAGGCCAAGGACGGCGCGCCGCTCTTCTTCGCCGGACAGCTCACCGGGGTTGAGGGCTACACTGAATCGCTCGGCACCGGACTGCTCACCGGTATCAATCTCGCGCGCCTGCTCGACAGCAAGCCGCTGGTCACGCCGCCGCCGACCACCATGCTCGGTGGTCTGCTGCGCTACCTGCGCGAGGCAGATCCCAAACACTTCCAGCCGATGAACGCCAACTTCGGTCTGCTCGACCCGCTCGATGGCAAGATGAAAAAGGCGGAACGGAAGCCGGCGCTGGTGGCGCGGGCGCGGCAGGACTTCGGATCATGGCTCGCCACGCTCTGACCCCTCATCCCGACGAGTCGCGGGAAGCTTCGCCTCCTCATCCCGACCCCGACCCTGAGCGGAGCGAAGGGGAGGGCGGAGGGACCTCAAGGCCAGTCATCCTCCCGGCCCTCGTCGAAGATTTTCTGATGCACCTCGACAAGGCGCGCGATCACTCTCCTCACACGCTCAAGGCCTACCGCCGCGACCTCGAGGAATTCACCGGCTTTCTCACCCGGCGGCACGGCACCGAGAGCTGGCGCTTCGAGGGTGTCGACCGATTGGCACTGCGCAGCTTCCTGGGCGAACTCGAGCGGCGTGGCCTCGCCCGACGTTCGGCCGCGCGCACCCTCTCGGCGATCCGTTCCCTCTACAAGTGGCTACATGTCTATCACGACATTGACGTCGCCGCCATCAGGGCCGCGAAAATTCCCCGGCTCGAGAAGCGACTGCCGACCTACCTCCTTACCGAACAAGTCACGGCGATTTTTGCGTACGCCGAGTCGGTGGCGGCGGAAGGGGAATTCGATGCGGTGCGCGACTTGGCAATGTTGGAGCTGTTCTACTCCTCCGGACTCCGGCTCTCGGAGCTGCGGATGCTTGATGAGAAATCACTCGACCTGGTGAGTGATCAGGTCAAGGTGCTGGGCAAGGGGCGGAAGGAGCGGATCGTGCCGGTGGGAAGCCGGGCGAGTCTCGCGCTGCGGCGCTACCTTCAGGCGCGGGAGGAGGTCGCGAAGTTGCCCGGTGCTGATCGGCAGGCGGTCTTCATTGGCAAGCGGGGAAAGCGACTCAGTGCGGTCACCATTCAACGGCGGATGCATAGGATGTATGATGCCATTGGTGCCGACGGGATGCGGACCCACTCCATGCGCCACACCTTCGCGACGCACCTGCTCGATGCCGGGGCCGACCTGCGCGCGGTGCAGGAGTTGTTGGGCCACGCGAGCCTGACCACGACGCAGATTTACACGCACACGAGCGTGGAGCGATTGAAGCAGGTGTACCGAGACGCGCATCCGCGGGCGAAGTGAAAGACGGCAGTGGACAGAGCGCAGGGGCGACGCATGCGTCGCCCTTCCAAATCCGGCATCGGAGCAGTGCATGACCATATTCCACGGCACCACCATCGTCGCAGTGCGCAAGAACGGCCGCGTTGCCCTCGGCGGTGACGGCCAGATTTCCATTGGCGACACCATCGTCAAGGCGCAGGCGACCAAGGTTCGCACGCTCAAGGGCGGGCGCATTCTCGCCGGCTTTGCTGGCTCGGTGGCCGATGCGCTGACGTTGTTCGAGCGCTTCGAGGAGAAGTTCGATCGCTACCCTGGCAACCTCACGCGTGCCGCGACCGAACTCGCCAAGGATTGGCGCAGCGATCGCTACCTGCGCCGACTCGAGGCGCTGCTGGTGGTCGCCGACCAGGAGCATGTCTTCCTGCTCAGTGGGACCGGTGAGTTGATTGAGCCTGATGATGGCATCATGGCCGTCGGCTCTGGCGGCAGCTACGCGCTCGCCGCCGCGCGGGCCCTCTATCCCGATGAGCGGCTGGAGGCGCGCGCGATCGTGGAGCGGAGTCTTGCGATCGCCAGCGAGATCTGCGTCTTCACGAATGGGCATGCGACGGTGCTGGAGTTGCCGGCGTAACAACGAGGATTGAGGAGGGAGGAGGGAGAATCGAGTGGATGCAGTCTCGCTCCTCCCACCTCGCTCCTCGCTCCTCGTGTAGATTCCCCCATGACCTCTCCCGACACCCCCGAAGTCCCGCCGCCGCTCCCCTGGCTCGAAGAGCTTCCTCCCCGCGAAATCGTGGCGGCGCTCGACCGGTACATCATCGGCCAGGCGGCGGCGAAGAAGGCGATTGCCATTGCCATCCGGAATCGGTGGCGGCGGGGGCAGGCGCCGGAGGCGATCCGCGACGAGATCACCCCCAGCAACATCATCCTGATCGGTCCGACCGGCGTGGGGAAGACCGAAATCGCGCGGCGAATCGCCCGGCTGGCGGGGGCGCCGTTCTTGAAGGTCGAGGCGTCGAAGTTCACCGAGGTGGGCTATGTCGGCCGTGACGTCGAGTCGATGATCCGCGAACTGGTGGACGGCGCGATTTCACTGGTGCGCTCGGAGCGTGAGGGCGAAGTCTTTCCGCAAGCCGAGTTGG
>JBBRBZ010000232.1:0-3483 GCA_038205305.1 Gemmatimonadales bacterium | reverse complement strand
GGGATACGCAGAAGGGACACTGTTTCCCTGGACGATGAGCGACTTCTCCCTGATGGACGCCATCGAGTGCGGCATCGTCAAGCTGCCACGCGTCCCGGTGGCCGACAATATCCCTGAAGCGCAGACGCCGATCTTCCGCGAGCTCTGGAAGCATATCGGCAAGCTGATGCCGAAGAAGGGTCGCAGGAAAAGCGAAGAACTCGATCCTCGCAAGCTGCCGCTCCCGCTTCAGACGGCGCTCGATGTACTCTACGACCACTACGCCCAGACCTTCGACCTCTGGCTGAAAGCCGGAATCGAAGTGCCGCCCTGTTTCATTGTTGTTTGCAACAATACCGCGACCTCGAAGTTGGTCTACGACTTCATCTCCGGCTTCGAGCGGACCCTCGAGGATGGCTCGACACTCCACGTCCAGGGTCACCTGAAGCTATTTCAAAATCACAATGAATACGGTAATGCGCTCGCCCGCCCGCGGTCCCTGTTGATCGACTCGGAACAGCTCGAATCGGGCGAGGCCCTCGATGACAATTTCCGGAAGATGGCCGCATCGGAAATCGAGCGCTTCAAGTCCGAACGGAAGCAACGGCAGGGGAGTGCTGTCGCCGACCCGACCGACCAGGAGATTCTCCGCGAGGTCATGAATACCGTCGGCAAGAAAGACGGGTTGGGTGCCGACATTCGCTGTGTGGTATCGGTCTCAATGCTGACCGAGGGCTGGGACGCCAACACCGTGACACACGTGCTCGGTGTACGCGCCTTCGGCACCCAGCTGCTCTGCGAGCAGGTCATTGGGCGTGCGCTCCGCCGGCAGGCCTACGACATCAATCCCGACACCGGCCTGTTCGATGTTGAGTACGCCGACGTGTTCGGCATTCCCTTCGACTTCACCGCCAATCCGGTCGTCGCCCCGCCTCAGCCGCCGCGCGAGACGGTGCAGGTCCGGGCGATGCCCGACCGCGCCACGCTGGAGATCGTCTTCCCGCGAGTCGAGGGCTATCGTGTTGATCTCCCCAACGAGCGGCTCGAAGCAACCTTCACCGACGACAGCACCTTGGTTCTCTCACCCGATCTGGTGGGACCGACCATCACCCTGAACCAGGGCATCATCGGCGAAGGGGCGAATCTGTCGCTCGAACGACTGAAGGATGAGCGCCAGTCCACCATCCTCTTCCATCTGACTCGGCATCTGCTGCTCACCAAGTGGCGTGACCCGAATGGTGAGCCCAAGCTGCACTTGTTCGGACAGCTCAAGGCGATTGCGCGGCAGTGGATGGAGAAGCATCTCGTCTGCAAAGGCGACACCTATCCAGCGCAGCTCATCTACCAGGCAATCGCCGACATGGCCTGTGACCGGATTACCAATGGCATCGTTGCACGCTTCGCCAAGGAGCGTCCGATCGTGGCACTCCTCGATGCCTACAATCCGGTCGGTTCGACGAGGCACGTGAACTTTACCACCTCAAGATTGCTACGGTGGCAGACCGATTCACGGAAGTGCCACATCAACTGGGTGATCTGCGACAGCAGCTGGGAACAGGAGTTCTGCCGAGCAGTCGAGGGACACCCGCGCGTCCGGTCGTACGTCAAGAATCACAACCTCGGACTCGAGGTGCCCTACCGGATGGGTGGCACCGCGCGCCGGTATCGACCCGATTTCATCGTCAGGATCGATGATGGCCATGGCGATGATGACCTGCTGAACCTCGTGGTCGAGATCAAGGGACGTCGCGGCGAGGACGCCAAGGAAAAGGCTACCACGATTCGGCATTATTGGGTGCCCGCAGTCAACCACCATGGTGGCTATGGTAGGTGGGCGGTGGCGGAATTCACCGACGCCTATGCCATCGAGGCCGAATTCGCGGCGGAGATTGAGAGTCGAGTCAGTGCGCTGATTGAAGAGGCCCTGACGCCGGCGGATGCGGTGGCAGGAGTTTCGGCAACATGAAGCCCGCGTTGATTCGTACCTTGACCGACACCTTTGAGGGGCACGCCCAGCAGACCGACGAGGGGATCGAGTATTGGCTCGCCCGGGACCTGCAGCACCTTCTGGGGTACACCGAGTGGCGGAACTTTGGCGTGGTCCTCTCCAAGGCCAGGACCGCCTGCGAAGTCAGTGGCTATCCTGTTTCCGACCATTTTGTTGAGGTCAACAAAATCGTTGACCTCGGCTCCGGTGGCCGGCGCGAAGTCGACGACATGATGGTCACCCGCTTCGCCTGTTACCTCATCGCTCAGAACGGCGACCCCAAAAAGGACGAGATTGCCTTTGCCCAGACCTACTTCGCGGTCCAGACCCGTCGAGCAGAGCTGATTGAGCAACGGTTATTGGAAGTGGAGCGGGTTTCCGCACGCCGCAAGCTGACCGCAACTGAGAAAGAACTCTCTTCAGTCATCTTCGAGCAGACCGGAGGCATGCAGGACTTTGCCACCATCCGCAGCAAGGGCGACGCAGCCCTCTTCGGCCGTAACACCCAGGCCATGAAGGCGCGTTGGAAGGTGCCGGACAGTCGTGCCCTGGCCGACTTCGCGCCAACCATCGTGCTCAAGGCGAAGGACTTCGCAACTGAGATCACCATCCACAACGCACGCGAGCATCAGATGCAGACGGAAGGCGCGATTTCTTACGAACACATCACCAACAACGATGCCGTGCGCCACACGCTCCTTTCACGTGGCATTCGGCCCGAGGAGCTCTCGCCAGCGGAAGACGTCAAGAAGGTCGAGCGCCGGATCACCTCCGACGAGAAGGCCTCCCTCAAGAACCCCGATGCACTAGGCCCCGCCGCCGTGGATGACAATGGCTAGTTCGCAAACTGTGCTTGGAGCGTGCGTCGATGTTTGACACAACCAAAGAAGACCTAAAGGACCTCCTCAAGAAGGTCGCTGCCGGAACGCTGCAGCTACCCGACTTTCAGCGAGACTATGTGTGGGGTGACGAGGATGTCCGCAGCCTCATCGCATCCGTCGCCAAAGGGTTCCCTGTCGGTGCCCTGCTCACGCTGGAGACCGGAGGTACCGTTTCGTTCAAGCCGAGGCTGCTCGCAGGTGTAAAGGCGGAGGGTGCGTCAGCAACGGAACTTCTCCTCGACGGGCAGCAGCGGATGACTTCGCTCTACCAGGCGACGTACGGCAAGGATCCTGTTGTGACGAAAAATGCCAATGGCAAAGAGGTCAAGCGCTTCTACTACCTGGACATCAAGGCAGCGCTCGTGAGCGGGGTCCAATTCGAAGACGTCATCCTAGGGCTCCCAGCGGACAGGAAGCTTCGTAGCAATTTCGGCAAAACGATCGACCTCGATGTCTCCACCAGAGAGGCAGAGTTCGATCATGACCTCTTTCCATTGAACCAGGTGTTTGACAGTCGCAACTGGTTCTATGAGTGGCGTGACTACTGGAAGGCAAAGGACGGTCGGGACGTTCGGGACCTTGACCGGGATTTTGTGCGGGGCATCGTTGAAAGGATTGAGCGCTACAAGATGCCGC
>JBBRBZ010000231.1:0-3520 GCA_038205305.1 Gemmatimonadales bacterium | reverse complement strand
TCACCACGCGCATCGAGCGGCTGCGGACCGGCGGCAACTGACCGCCCAATCCGCACCGCTTCCTGGAAGCACGCAGCGCCCGCCGGAGAGCTCTCCGGCGGGCGCTGTGGTTTTGTGAGCTACTTGGCGGGCGGAACGGTCATCGGCAGGCCGAGCGCGGCCGACTTCTTGTCCCACCAGCCCCAACCCCAGCCAACCACCTTGCCATCGATGCTGACCACCGGGCTCATCTCCCGCCAGGGGATGGAATCGGTGATGGTGGAGTCCCGGCCGTCCATGGTTTTGATGGCCACCGGTACGGGGGCCTTGTTGCCGACCCGGAAGACAGAGAACTCCCACGTCTTGCCGTTGAGGAAGTAGCTCACGGTGCGGTGCGGCGCGCTGGCCATCACCGTGGCGACAGAGTCCGTCGGCATGCCGATGGCGAGCTTGTCGAGGCGGCCGTCGCCACAGGCGGCAAGGGCAATCAGGGCGGCGGCGGAGAGGGCTCTGGTCATGGTGGGGCGCATGGTCACGCTGGCATCCTCGGGTAGTGTCGGTTCGTCCGCCGACTCGGGCGGACCAGCGCCAAAGATAGCCCGTCCGGCCGTCACCGGGGGAGCACCTCCCCCTCGCTCGGCTCGGGGCTGCCATTACTTTCCGGGAAAGCGAACGTGGCGGAATTGGTATACGCGCGAGACTTAGGATCTCGTGGGGAAACCCGTCCGGGTTCGAGTCCCGGCGTTCGCATGGCGCAGCCCAACTCGGGTGCATTCCTCCCACCAAAGCGTGGACTCAAGGGACAATTACCTTCCACGCGGGACGAGGACAGCGGTGGCGCATGCGCGGCGGGGTTCCCCGTCAGATCCCGAACAGCGAGGTCGAGTCCCCGCCGGCTCCCAGGTGTACCCTCCCGGTCGGCAACCCGCGGAACCAGCCACTAAGCGCCTCGACGGCCACCGGGCAGAGGACGCCCCCGTCCGCCATTCTCTGGAGTTGCCGCAGCACCCCTTCAAGCGGCAAGGCCGCGCGGTAGGGCCGGTTGGCAGAGAGCGCCTCGCAGACATCCGCCGCCGCCAGCACACGCACCGAGAGACTCAACTCATCGCCCGCGAGCCCCACGTGGTAGCCACTGCCATCGAGTCGCTCATGGTGCGACGCGGCGAGCACGGCGAACCGTTCAAATCGGGGAACCCCCTGCAGGATCTCGAGGGTGTACACGGTGTGACGCTGCATCTCCCTCATCTCATCGGGGGTGAGTGCGGTGGCCTTGTCGAGGATCCGGTTGCCGACGCCGAGCTTGCCCATGTCGTGCAGGAGGGCGGCGCGCCGGAGGGCACGGACCTCGCGCGAGGTCATGTCGAGCTCCATCGCCGTCCGGGTCGCGAGGAAGGAGACATTCTGCGAGTGTCGTGCGGTGTAGGGACTCTTCGCGTCGATGACCCGTGAGAAAGCTTCGGCGATGGTGTCCATGCGCAGCTCGTCGGCGTAAACGATCCGGTCCGGTGGTTCGCAGTTCCGGAGGGCGAGCAGCGAATCGGCGCGTCGGAGCTCCGCCCAGAAATTCGTTTCGTCAGCGAAAGAATCGAGGCAGGCCACCAGCGCGGGATCGAACCAGCGGCCGCACCGCCCATGCACCACCTCGAAGGCGGTGTGGACACTGAATGCCCGTTCGAAGACCTCGACGGTCTGTGCCAATCCCACGATGCGCGCCAGCAGTGGAATGTCATGACCAGCACGACCCGCCGGCATACCCCTCCCGTCCCAGTGCTCCTCGGCCCCACGAATCGCCTCGCAGGTCTCGGGCGGCATCGCGAGCTGGGCGGCGATGTCCGCCCCGCGCTCAGCCCGCACCGCCGCCATCTCGCGTTCCGCGGCCTCGGGTCGGCCGATCTGGGTGAGCGCGTGCCAACCGCGGGCGAGACGCGACTTCCCGCGCAGGGCGTGCCGAAACGCGTGGCGCGCGATATCGCCGCGATCAGTCCAGTCGATCAGTTTCCTGGCCGCCTTGAGCGCGCGATCGTCAGCACCGAACCGGCTGCTCAATTGGGCCGCGTTGCTTGAGCTGCCAAGGTCCTTGAGCAGCAGGGCGTAAAAGAGCGCGCTCCGGGACTCGTCGGAGAGCCCCAGCTCCCGCCCAATCCGCATGCCAATCATGGCAGTGCGGACTGAATGCCCCACTGGCTGACCTTCTGACATGTCGAGTGCGTACGACAGTGCCCCGATCACATCAGTCAGGCGAATTCCGGCATAGGCGGGATCGCCCTTGGGGACCTGCGCCACCGCGAGCCGCTCCAGATTCGCCTGCTGGCGACCCGCCGAACCGGGCCACAACCACGCCGGACCGCTCCGCAACGGCGCTACCACCCCCCCTTGCGGGCGGAGCAGGGCGCGAGCCGAAGCGGTCAGGGACTGCAGTCGAGAGGCCATGGGAAGCCCAGAGAGGCAAAAGAAATGCCTCGCGGCCGGGCGCCGGTTACGTTCCGTGAATGGCCACCGAGATCGAACGGAAGTTCCTGGTCAACGGCTCCCTCTGGCGACCCGATCCGAGCAAAGGCGTGCACTATCGTCAGGGATACCTGTCGAGTGAGCCCGGGAGGACGGTTCGTGTCCGGGTGGCTGGCGGCCAAGGCTACCTGACCATCAAGGGACCCACCACCGGCATCACCCGGCTCGAATTCGAATACCCGATTCCGCTTCCCGACGCCAACCAGCTGCTCGATGTGCTCTGCCAGCACCCACTCATCGAGAAAGTGCGTTACCGCGAACCGTGGCACGGGTTCACCTGGGAAGTCGATCAGTTTGAGGGAGAGAACGCCGGCCTGATCGTCGCCGAGTTGGAACTGCCCACGGCCGACACGCCGTTCAATCGCCCGCCGTGGCTCGGCCAGGAGGTTTCGGACGATCCGCGCTACTTCAACTCGGCGTTGGCACAGCGGCCCTTCCGCGACTGGAATCAGCGCTGAAGGGCCGCACCACCCCCCTTTGCGTTTCCCCCGCCCCGCCCCCTTCTTTCGTCCTTCCCCGGTCACCTGACGGGGACCGTCCGACCCCGCGCGATCATCCGACATCCGTTCATGGAGTACGTCTCATGAGGGCTGCTGTGTCCACCCCCCGGCTCCGTCGCACCGCCTGGTGCAGTGCCGCGCTGTTCGCCTGCCTGCTCGGCCCGCTCGCCGCGCAACAGATGACCACCGAATACCGCGACCCGAAGCAGGCGCAGGATCCGGAGTTCGCGAAGCTCTACACGGAGTGGACGCCACTGCCGAAGTACGGCTCGCCGCTGGTGGACCACCTCCCGCTGGTGAAGGGCATTCCGACACCCAAGGATGTGATCGGCTACTACGTCGGTGCACCGCGCAAGCTCACCTACTACGCCGACCAGTTGAAGTTCTACCGCGCCCTCGCCGCCGCGACGCCGCGGGTGAAGGTCGAGCTGATCGGCAAGTCGGATGAAGGGCGCGATCTGGTGGTGGTGTGGATTTCATCCGAAGCCAACATGCAGAAGCTGCAAGCCAACCGGAACAATCTCGCCAAGCTT
>JBBRBZ010000230.1:0-3526 GCA_038205305.1 Gemmatimonadales bacterium | reverse complement strand
ACCCGCTTGATCCAGACGTCGGACGTGCTCTCATGGTGCAGGGCAACGGCCAGAGTCGCCCCATCGGGCGACAGGACAGGACTGCCGAAGGCCGCATTCCAGCTGGTGTCGATTGGTTCGGATTGGCCGCTTCTCGCGACCCAGACCAACTCGCGGCGCTCGGTCGCGTCGTCCACGGCATAGACCAGGGTGCCGGATGTTGACACGGCGAAGTCCACCGGGCCCACCATCGTGTTGGGGATCGCCTCACTCACCAGTGCCGGCGTACTGCCCAGCGTGAGTGCATCCTGGTCGAAGGGCGCCGACCAGAGCTTCCCGTCCGCGGTGGTGTAGAGGAGCTGGCCGTTCCCGGCATATCGGGCCCTGGTGCCCTCCACGAGCAAGGAGATCCGGCCATCGGGAATGCGGGCTGCCGCGATCATCCGCCCGCAAGGGAGGCCACCATGAGGCGCCCGGAGGAGAAGTAGCCGACACTCGCGCCGTCCGGCGAAAAGAACGGACCTTGGGCGTGCTCGGTGGCGGGCATCGGGGTGAACCCAAGCTCGTCCCGCCGGCGCACCAGCAGCGCCCCGTTCGGGCCGCCCGTGTGCACGAGCACGTTGCCGTCGGGAGAGATGGCGAGTTCGCCGCTCCAGTCCCGGATCGAGGGCACGGCGTCCAGCGCGATCCGGTAGCGGATCACCGCGGGAGTCTGGTGAGACTGAGGGCGGAGCCAACCCCACCCTGCGGCGAGCAGCGCCAATACTGCGACCACGGCAGTCGCACCGAAGAGTCGGTTCTTGCGCATCGATGCGATGCCGCCAGCTCCCACCGTACCAGCCATGCTCGCGGTGAATCCGGGGTTGCCGAGCGCATCGGCGAACGCCTTCGCGCTCTCGAAGCGATCGGCAGGCAGCTTCTGGAGCGCCGTCATGACGGCGGCCTCGACATGCGCCGGCACGGTCTTCCGCTGCACGGTGAGCGCCAGTGGCTCGCCCGTCATCACCTTGGCGATAATCGCCTGCGCGGTGGGGCCGGTGAACGGCGGCTCGCCGACCAGCATTTCGTAGGTGACGCACCCCAGCGCATAGACATCGCTGCGCGCGGTAATTTCCCGCTCGCCCATCGCCTGCTCGGGACTCATGTAGTGCGGCGTGCCGAGGGACATGCCGGTCTCGGTCATCCGGGTGCCGGCGCTGCGTGCCGCCAACGCGATACCGAAGTCGGCGACCAACGCAGAGCCATCGTGCAGCAGGATGTTCTCGGGCTTGATGTCGCGATGAATCACACCGTGGCGGTGGGCGTAGTCGAGGGCACCGGCGACTTCACCCGCAATCCGCACCGCGTCGCCGATCGGCAGCTGCTTCTCGCGCACCAGTCGATCGCGCAGCGACTCTCCCTCGACGAACGGCATCACGTAGTACGCGGTGCCCTCGACCTCACCGGAATCGATCAGTCCAAGAATATGTGGATGTTGCAGCGAGGCGATGGTGGTGATCTCACGGACGAATCGCTCGGCGCCGATGACGGCCGACAGCTCGGGCCGCAGCACCTTGATGGCGACCCTGCGATGATGCTTGAGATCTTCGGCGAGGTAGACCGTGGCCATGCCACCCTGGCCCAGTTCCCGTTCGATGGTATAGCGGTCGGCGAGGCTTGCCCTGAGCGAGTCGAGGCTCATGCCTCGCCATCCCGAGCGGGGTGGGTCGAGGGGACAGTCGCGGACGCTGCGAAGTCAGTCAGGATTGGTGCTCGCCGATGGAGTCCCTGACCCGCGTATCCGCGGGGCAGTATCACCTGAGACAACGGAAGGGAGCAGCCTAGAAGCCACCGCAATCCGGACGGATTGGCGCGGGGTTGAAGTTGCAGCCTCAGGTGCTCGCGCGGGCTACACCCCTCCCAGTGACTCCAGATCGGCCCGATCCTTCAGGCGGCCGCTCGAACGCTTGTTAATGATGAATGCCCGTCGACTGAGTACCGGAACATTGACACCAGCGATTTCGCTGGAGAGATGGTCAGCCCAAGCATCCTCGAACTCGACCACGATGAACTGCACTTCTGCAGCGCTCAGTTCCACCAGGATGTCCGTGAAATCCTGGCTCACCGATCCGCCGTCGTACCCTGATCGTGCAAGGTGCTGATGCGGACAGGCATAGTTGCCCGATCGTAGCGGGGAAACGGTCGACCGCTTGCGATCCAAGCCAGCCGCGACAACTGGGCCACCATCAGTAGTCGCTCCGCCCCAGTGGTCCCGAGGCGCGCGTCACGCGCCTCGGCGCTGTCCTGTCGGACCACGCGCCATGTCAGATCGGTTCGGTGCATGTCCGAAATATGTCGCGATGGCACCTGCGGAGCCAACTGCGGTGAATCCGCGAGTCGCCCCCGTTCGGCCTCCCCCCCCTCGCTGCGTTCGGTCACCCCGCTCCACTCGGCGCTGCCGCGGCGCCCCGCCGCAGCATCCAGCCGTACAGCCCCACCACGCACCCGACAAAACCCAACGCCCCGAGCCATGGCGCCGCCCGGAACGTCTCCGACACCAATCCGATCGGCGCATCGGTGTTCATCCCGACAATCAACCCCGCGTTCATCACCCCCCAGAGGCTCTCGCCCACAATCAGCCCCGAGGCGAGCAGGGTGCCGAGCCGTTCGGTGCGCACAGGGTTGGGAGTGCGTCGAGCGCGCCCCGCGAACCAGTGCGAGACCACCGCGCCGATCACCACAGCAAATGTCGCCGACATCGGCAGGTAGATGCCGATCCCCACCGCGAGCGGCGGAATGCGCAGCTTCTTCATCGCGCCGAGCGACGCATCCAACACGATCAGTGCCACACCAACCAAGCCACCAATCCCGATCATCAGCCAATCAAGGTGACCACCAATCACACCCTGCGCCAGCGCCGAGATGAGCGTGGCCTGCGGTGCCGGAAGCGGATTGGGCGCCACCACTCCGATATTCGCCGCCCCAGCGAAACCATAGGCCTTGGCGAGGAGGTTCAGCACCGGCGGAATCACCGCCGCACCGGCAATGACACCCACGATCAACGCGATCTGTTGCCGCCTCGGCGAGGCGCCAACCAACTGCCCCGTCTTCAAGTCCTGCAAGTTGTCGTTGGAGATGGTGGCACAGGCAAAGACGATGGCCGTGATGAAGAGCGCGAAGGCGACCAGTGCCGGTCGAGTCTCCTCGGTGGGCCGCACCGCCATCACCAAGAGCGAGGCGCAGATCACAATGGAAAGAATGCCAATGCCCGAGATTGGACTGTTCGAGGCGCCGATCAACCCCGCCATGTAGCCGCAGATGCCGGCGATCAGAAAGCCCACCAGGAAGACGAACGGCACCGCGATCAACGTCAATTGCACCGCGTTGGGCGCCAGCACCGTCGACCGCGCGAACGCATAGGCGAGCGTGCCGGCGATCACCAAGCAGACAACGGTCAGCACGAGAATCCAGGCGATCGGAAGGTCCCGATCCCGATCATCAGCATCCGCCGTGTTGCGCGACGCGGTCAACGTGCTCACCAAGCCGCCGAGCACCGGCTTGGCCAGCG
>JBBRBZ010000229.1:0-3527 GCA_038205305.1 Gemmatimonadales bacterium | reverse complement strand
GACAGAACGCCATTGAGAAGCGCCGGGTAGGGACCGATGCCTACTTCAATTGCCGTTTCCCTGCGCGCAGCCGGCCCTTGAATCGAAGCGACCTTCCGCGTGGCCGCCTCGAGGTTCCAGCTGGGCGTCTGATGAACCTTGCTCAAGGCACTGCTAACGGTACGGTTAGCCAGCTCCACGTCCAGTTCGTAAGGCTCGGCGGACGCATCCGCCGCATCACCTGCGGCGCGAACCATGGCGGCGTCTGCGATAGCGCTGGCGTGGTGTGGAAAGCGCTCGAGAAGCTGCTTCCAGTCCCTCGTCGTCGGGCTTTGGTGTTGGTTCAGGAAGTCGACGATAATGCGTTCGGCTTCCGCGCGGTTCGTGTTGATCATTCCATCGCTCCTTTCAGCTTCTCCAAGCTTCGTTTCAGGTGTAGTCGGGCCGTGGGGATCGAACAGCCGAGGAATGACGCGACCATTTTCCAGTCGTACTGGCACTCGATGCGGAGGTAGAATGCATCACGCTCAATTGGAGGCAGCGCGATCAACGTGCTGCGCACCGCCGCGGTGAGTTGCGTCCGCATCAACTCCTCCTCGGGCGTCTCGGCCTCGTCATCGGCGACCGTGTCGATGAAGGGAGCCTGACTGCCGTCCTCGGCCGTCACCGCCATTGCGTCGAGGGACTCGACACTGTTCTTTTGCGTCAGCAGATGGCGCATGTAATCGTCGACACGGTCGCGGACAAAAACGGCAAAATAGACCTCACAGTTTGACAGTCCCTCGTCGTCGAGGAGGAGCGCATCCCACACGTAGTCGATTGTGTCCTCGATGACCGTGCTGCCGCGGCTTGGCATTCCCCCCCAAATTGCACCTCGAAGACGCTTACCGACGAGTATGTGGATGCGTCGGTTCAGCACGACCGTTGCCTCGTTGACGACGCCAGCGGACTCTCGGAGCCGGTTTCGGATGATCGAGGCGAGGACCTCCGAATCGAGGAAGTCGGCTGCGTCGTGATCGGCTATCCAGATTCTTCGAATCACCTCGGCCGGCGCTGCGCCGTCGATGGACTTCAACTGCTTCTCGTGCTTCAGATGGCGGCTGCGCATACCGATCTCTCTCCGGTTCCTAGGATTGCATGGTGCACCCGGGTGGCGGCACACTGTTCAAACCGAGATGAGTTGTGCGAAAAGAAAGACAACTCTTGGTCGTTGCGATCATGCCTCTTCCTCGATCGCCCCTGCATGTGTCGACGCGCTCGCGGCGGTCCAGGATCTGGGCCGCCAGATCGGGCCCGTGATGCGATCATCCTCGGTCACGAGATCCATCGCGAACCCCAGGCAGCTCAAACGTTCTAGGGCGCCAACGTCGGCAGTCCAAAAGGAGAAGCGCCGTGCAAGCCACTGATAGCGGCGGGCAACGCTACGAAGAAATCGACGTTCAAGGGGGAAAGGTCCGGGTGACCTACATCGAGAAGGGCTGGGCGAACATGCGGTCGGTCCGAATCCAAATTCGCGACTACACTGGGCACCTCCGGCGAGGCCCCGAGATGCTGCTTTCGGCCTTGGGCAGTGTCGTCGGAGCGGTGGTGCAGCTTGTCACCCCAGCCGTAAGGCCTCTTGGCTCGTGGCCGGCGGGCCCTTTGACGGCGGCCATGACGAAAACGGCCCCGAAATCTTCCCCGGGGCCGTCCGCGGCTAGAGTTCGCGCGAGCGTCTATAGCCCTCGTCCGTCAGCGCAACGCGGCCCCCAGGGGTGCCCCCCGATTGGTGCTTCAACAACGCGGGCTCGGTCGTCAACATTGCATTCAATGCTTCGCCAAACTCTTCCCCGCCAACAACGCGTTTCATTGCTCGTCGTTGCAGCATCAATACGGGGACGTAATGCCCGGGACCGACATTCACGTCCGCCAGATCGGCGAGGATTTGTTCGATTAGACCATGCTTGCGCAGCTCATTCATTTTCGATTTCCTTGTCAAAAGGGTGCCCGAAATGAGCGCCCCGCCCTTTATTTACAGGTTCGTTAGCGGAATTTGTGGGTAGTTACTGAGACCGGCGCGCGGTCTTGTGACCGGTCGTCAGGAATTTGTGGAGCTTGCGGCAGGTAGCGTCAAAGGCGTTTTGCTGCGGCTCGGAAACGCTGGGCCAGAGGAGCGGTCCACAATCGTCGTCGATAAACTGGAACAGAGTTTGGTGGATCGATTGGCACCGCAGTTTGGGGTCTTCGCGACTGCGGCGGACGATCTCGCCACCGAGCATCCAGAGGTGATCGCGGTGGCGCAGGAGTGTTTTTCGTGCGAGGCGTCGGGCGAGCAGATGAAGAAGGAACGGGGTGAAGCATTCGACGAGCTGCCGGCCGAAGGTCAGGTCGCTGTCGTCGTAGCGCCAGCTGTGTGGCCAGTGGTCGAGGTCCTGGCACAGATCGGCCAACTCTTCCCCCGGGTCGGCCGCGGGGATTATCGTTGCCATCCTCTCGCCTCGTTTCGCTGCCACCATGCTCCTGACCCGGTTGCTCAACGCGTGTCACCACTTTCCCGGTTTCGTCTACGAGCGCGCCCGCCTGTGCCAGCGGACCAATACGATCGAGGTCGAGGTGCGACCACGGCGCGGGTCGAAGAGCCAGTGCTCGGGTTGCGGCCGCTCGGCCCCCGGCTATGACCAGCTGCCGGTGCGCGGCTTCGAGTTTATCCCGGTCTGGGGATTCGCCGTGATGCTGCGCTACGCCATGCGCCGGGTCGACTGTCCGCGCTGCGGGGTGAAGGTCGAGCAGGTGCCGTGGGCGATGGGCAAGCACACCCTGTGTCGGAGCTACATGCTGTTTCTCGCCCACTGGGCGCGGCGGCTGTCCTGGAAGGAGACAGCCCAAGCATTCCATACCTCCTGGGAGAAGGTCTTCGATGCCATCGAGTACGTGGTGCAGTGGGGCCTGCAGCAGCGCGATCTGGAGGCCGTTCGCGCCATCGGCGTCGACGAGATCGCCTATGGCCGAGGCCACAAATACCTGACGCTGGTCTACCAGATCGACACCGGTTGCCAGCGCCTGCTCTGGGTCGGCCAGGAGCGCACGCGGGAGAGTTTCGCGAAGTTCTTTGCAGCGTTCGGCAATGAGCGCTGCCGGCGGATCGAATTCGTGTGCTCGGACATGTGGCGACCCTACCTCGAACTGATCAAGACCCACTGCACCCGCGCCCTGAACATCCTCGACCGCTTCCATATCGTCGCCAAGATGAACCTGGCCCTCGACGACGTACGCGCGGTTGAAGCGCGGCGGATGACCCAAGCCGGCTACGAGCCGGTGCTCAAGAAATCGCGCTGGTGCCTGCTCAAGCGCCCGGCCAACCTCACCGACATGCAACGCATCAAGCTGCGCGAGCTGCTGCGCTTCAATCTGCAGAGCGTGCGTGCCTATCTCCTGAGAAACAAATCTCATGATGAGGGGTTTTTATGCGGTGACCGCCGTCGGGCTGAGTTGGAAGCCAAGGTCGGCGGCACGGCGCTTGAGGGCGGCGATGCTGCGCTGACGTTGCTGCTCTTCGTAGTGCTGTTGGC
>JBBRBZ010000228.1:0-3537 GCA_038205305.1 Gemmatimonadales bacterium | reverse complement strand
GATAGTGCAACGCACCATGACCCCGCCGGTTGGTGTGGTCGAGTCGTGTCGGGTGTCGTTCTCCGCCGCCGGCGATTGTGCCGCCTTGACGTTGGATGCCACCGGTGCCGAGAAGCAGCAGACCATAGGCCAGCCCGGTGGTGCGTCGGTGATCCTCGGGCCGGGCGGTCTGGGTTCTGACACCGTGTGGTCGTACCCGAACCTGCATGGGGATGTGATTGTCACCACCGATCAGGACGGGGCACGTACCGGGGTGCGGGCCTCGTATGACCCGTTCGGGCAACCCATCAAGTCCACCACCGGAGAGATCGGCACAGAGGCGGCGAACGCTGCTGTACCGGATACCATCGCCGGCTCCGATGCGGACTATGTCTGGGTGGGTGGCAGCCGCAAACTCTACGAACACGCCGGCACCATCGCCACCATCGAGATGGGGGCACGGCAATATGTGGCAGCGCTGGGCAGGTTCCTCGAAACCGACCCGGTCGAGGGCGGGGTCACGAACGCGTACGACTACCCCGCGGATCCGATCAACAGGTCCGACCTTTCGGGCGCGCGTGCGTGCGTGGGTAGCGAGTGCAATGGCCTGAAGATTGGCAAGAACGGCTCAGTTTCGGGAGCGCATCTCCCGCGTTAGGGAAACGTTCGCTATTCGCCGTTCTTCGCTGCACTGAGGGCCCTCGATAAGTTCAGCCGCGAGTTCCTCGCGAGCAAAGCCGCCGTTGAAGGCTGGTCTGGTCTGGTTCTTGGATTCGGCTCGGTCGTGGTTGGATTCTTTCCATCCCCGGTCACGCAGGCAATCAGTAAGGGTGCAGGGTTGCTTTCGATTGGCCTAGGTGTCGCAGCTGTCATCGACGGCTGCGTCGCCTATCGGTTCGATGGGATATGTATCGGCGAAGCAGTCGGTATGGGTAACCTCGCTCCGATTTTCGCGACCGTAACTACAGAAGCGCCAGGCCCAATGGGAGGTATCCCAGGTGTGCTGTTTTCAGGGGTCTGGCTATGGGCGGAGCAATATCGCGGCCCGGTCCCGGAACTACGCTGACGCTGTGACGACGATTGGTCTAGTGAGTTGACTGCAACCAGGTGGCCCCGAATGGGCGATGCCTCAGCACCTCGGATCAGGTTTGGTCGGGCAATGTGGCCGACGATGATTGTGCTACTCGGCCTTGTGGTCGCGCTTGCCATCATCACCATGACCAAGTGGATCCGCACTGGTGACGCCCCGCACATAATCGGCGGCGTGGTCGGCATGTGCGTCGGCCTTGGTGTGACTATCGCGTTCGTGGTGTGGTGGATCCGGCGTTCGCGGCCGCTAAGAATCGCGTACGAGGAGATTCGCGGCCGTTATCCCGACTCGGTTGTTTTCGGTGCTCGTCTTCCTTCAGTGCCCCCCGACACTGTTTCGCAGACCTGGCCCGCCATTTTGGATGGGAGATTGCTCCCTCAGGAGACGGTGATGCGCGTAACCGAGTCAGGTCTCACTCTCTTCTCGGTGCAGCACGCGGACCCGCTTGTGTTGGCGGACATTCCGTGGTCGCAAGTTCGAAGCGTAAGCCCCGTCGAGTTCGTTGAATCGGGAATCGCATATGAGGGTGCCCTGCTCGCGGGGGCCGAGAACGATGCGCGGGTCGTCGTCCAGCTAAGCAACCCGACTCCAATGATGCTAAATGTCCCACGTGGCCACGAGTTCGACGCGGCATGCGCTCGGATTCGGCATTTCAAGCCGGGTGATTGATGCAATATCTAGATCGGGTTGGGGTGCGGCCGACCGAGCCATGACTCGCCGCGGGAAAGTTCCGGAGCGCGTGGTCAGCTCGTCTTGCGCGGCCGCGGAGCGGGTTTGGTCGTCGGCGCAGCAGCGGCCGGCGCCGCCGGCGCCGCACCACGCATCGGCAGCACACCATCGTGGTGCCCGTTGTTGCGCAGATAAACCTTCGCGGCGCGCGTCCCGATGAGCAGGAACCGCACGACGAGAACGATGAGTGCGAGCCAGATGAGGAACAGGATCGAGCCCACGAGCACCGACCCCAGTCGCGCCATGAGCTCGAAGTAATTCCAGTGCATTCCGCCAAACATCAGTAGTCCTCCGCCTCGTTGTTCTTCTCGATGACAGTGCCGACGGCAATGCCGAGCGCCGCCAGTGCGCCCACCCACATCAGGATGAGGCGCCAGTCCCGCGGGCCGCTGGCGGTGGTCTTCGCCAGTCCGATGAACGCGAACGCGGCGCTCCACACAGGGATGTTGAAGATGTACTTCCGCATTCCCCCACGCTACCCCGAACCCCGCGCAGCCTCGTCGGAACCTGGGCATCCCCTCCGAATCTGACCGATCGGTCAAGTTCTGACCGCTCGGTCAGTTAGCTTCGAAGCATGCCCGCCACCGCCGACGAGCTCCGGCGTGTGGCGCTCGAGCTCTTTGCCTCCTCCGGATACCACGCGACCTCGCTGCAGAACATCGCCGACGTCGCCGGGGTCTCCAAAGCCAGCGTCCTGTACCACTTCAGCTCGAAAGAGTTGCTGCTCGAAGCGGCTCTCTCCCCGGCGATCGACCGGCTCGGCGGCATCCTCGATGATGCAACCGGCCTCGCCGGGGATGACCGCGTCCGCTTCCTCGAGCAGATGGTCGACGTGCTGCTCGAACACCGGCTCGCGGTCGGCATCTTCGTGACCCAATCCGCCGCCCTGCAGGACGTACCGATCGTGGAACGGGCCAACGCCTTCATCCAGCGCATTGCCGTCTTCTTTCAGGCGAACGTCGATTCACCAGAAGAGAAGATGCGCTTCGGTATTGCCCTCGGCGGCACCGCCTACCTGCTCGCGCAATCCGCCAACGTCGACGACTTTCCCGACGACGCCGTGCTGCGTCCCCTGCTCATCGCCATCATCGGCGAACTCGTCACCACCAGCTCGCGGGGGCACTAACCATGGCAACCTTTCTGTTTCGCCTCGGGCGCGCGGCGTATCGCGGCGGCATCCGGGTCGTTTTCGCCTGGATCCTGATCGCTGCGGGCGTGCTCGCCGGCGGGGCTGCCCTCGGCGGCACCATGAAGGATTCGTTCGACATTCCCGGAACCGAGTCGCAGCAGGCGCTCGACCTGCTCGCGGCCGTGTTCCCCCAGACCGCGGGTGCCAGCGCGCAGATCGTGGTTCAGGATGCGGCGGGAGCCTCCCTCGCTTCGAATCACGCCGCCGACATCACCCGGCTGGTCACCGACCTCGGCGATGTTCCGGGCGTCGAAAGTGTGAGCGACCCGTACTCGAAGTATGCGAACGCGGCCGTCAGCGGCGACGGCTCGACGGTGATCGTGCAGGTGCAGTTCAGCGAGCCCAGCTCTGATGTGACGCCCGCGATGGTCGACGGGGTGAAGGCGGCGACCGCGCCGCTGACCGACACGGGCCTCGTGGTCGAGTTCGGCGGGCAGGTCTTTCAGCACGTGTCGTTCGGGGTCTCGATTGTTGAAGGCTTCGGCGTGCTGTTCGCTGCCCTCGTGCTGATCGTCACGTTCGGATCGCTGGTCGCCGCCGGCCTGCCGCT
>JBBRBZ010000227.1:0-3549 GCA_038205305.1 Gemmatimonadales bacterium | reverse complement strand
ACCGCGGCCATTGGCGATTGCCTGCACGGCGAAGGCCTCGTTGGCCTCGATGAGATCGTAGTCGTTGATGGTGGTACCGTTCTTCCGCATCAGGTTCTGCACGGCGAGAATCGGTGCGAAGAAGAGTTCCTTCGGCTCGCCACCGCCGGTGGCATATCCAGTGATCGTGGCCATCGGGGTGAGGTTGTGCGCCTTGGCGTAGGCCAGCGACGCGACCACCAGCGCCGCGCCGCCGTCATTGAGCCCCGGGGCATTGCCGGCGGTGACCGTGCCCACCTTGCGGAAGGCCGGTTTCAGTTTGGCCAGCGACTCAAGCGAGCTGTCGGCCCGCGGCGACTCGTCGGCGCTCACTGTGATGGTCCCCTTGCGGTCGGCAACCTCGACAGGTGCCATCTCGTTGTTGAATTTCTCCGCCTGCTGTGCGGCAACGGCCTTCTGATGGGACGCGAGCGCGAACGCGTCCTGGTCCTCGCGCGAGATGCCCGCCTTCTCGGCGGTGTACTCGGCGTATTCACCCATGTGATTGTTGCCGAACGAGTCCCACAGGCCGTCGTGGATCATCCCGTCGAGCATGGTCTGGTTGCCCGCCTTGATGCCGTTGCGCAAGCCGAACAGGTAGTGCGGCGCCATCGACATCGACTCCATCCCGCCAGCCACGACGCATTGGGCATCGCCAGCCTTGATGGCTTGCGCAGCGAGCATCACCGCCTTGAGGCCGGAGCCGCACACCTTGTTGATGGTCATCGCGGGAATCACCGCCGGAAGGCCGGCGTGGATCATCGCCTGGCGCGCCGGAGCCTGGCCTGCGCCACCCTGCACGACATGCCCCATGATCACGTCATCGATGGTCGCCGGATCGATCCCGGCGCGGCGCACCGCTTCCCTGATCGCGACGGCACCGAGTCGGGTGGCGGGAGTGGTGCCGAGGGCACCGAGGAAGCGGCCGATCGGGGTGCGACAGGCGCTCAGAATGACGGGAGTATTTTCGTCGGACACTTGGATCACCGCCTCACGTGTTGGAGCCGTCCAAAGATAACGACCTCGCCGGGCGCACGAGCCGCAGCAGCAATCCCGCGGTGATCAGGGCCAGCAGGGTCAGCAATTCGGCGCGGGCCAGGGTCAGCAGCACGGTCAGGATGATCCCCGCCGCGAGCACCGGCACCGTCATGCCACCCGGCACCGTGAACGGTGCCCGCTCGAGTCGCACCTTGCGCGCACGCAGGCGCAATACTCCGATACTGGCAATCAGGTACATCGCCAACGTGCCGGCCGCGCCGAACGTCACCAGGAATCGGAACGGCAGGAAGAGGGCGACCGCGAGACTCACAGCGTGGTAGGCGTAGATCGCGTTGGCGGGAGTGTGATACACCGGATGCCGCTCCCCGATCGCCCGGGGAAGCACACCGGAGAGACCAAGTGCCTGCACCGCGCGTGGACTCCCGATCGCGTCCGACGCGAGCAGGCCAGCCGTGGAGAGAATGGTGGCCCAGACGATCAGCTGGCCACCGAACGAGCCGAAGATCGCGCGTGCCGTCTCCCCGAGGGGTGCCGCGCCCGAGGTTGCGAGCGCATCTCCGAGGACACCCTGCGCCACGACCTGCAGGCCAATGTAGAGTGTCGCCACCAGAGCAATGGCCGCGAAGATCGCCCGCGGCACCGTGCGCGATGGATCCCGCGCCTCGGCACTGATCGGGAGACTCGCCTCGAAACCCATGAACGCAAAGAACAGGAGCACGGTCGTCTGGCCGACCACACGAAGCGGCGGCATACTGTGCCACACCAGGTTGGCGAGGTGGATGTGCGGCAGCCCCAACACCACCAGCGCCACCAGTGGCAGGAGCTTGATGGCGGTGAGCCCTTCGGAGAGCGTGGCACCGTACCGGACGCCGCGGACGTTCGACCACACCAGCAGGCCGTAGAAGAGGAGCAGAAAGCCGGCGCGCGGCAACGGCTCCGCGAGCACCGGGAAGGCCAACGCGAGGGTGCTCATCATCAGCACGGCCACGGCAGAGTTGGGCACCAACCCGTCGGCGACGACCAGCAACACCCCGACGACAGTGGACGTCCGGGGACCGTACGCTGCTTCAGCGTAGCCGATCATGCCGCCAACCGAGTCCACCCTGCTCGCCGTCTCGGCCAGGCAGAGCCCGACCAACGCCAGAATCACGACACAGATGAGGTAGCCGATCAACGCTGCGGCACCCATCGCCTGGGCAGCTAGCCCCGGCAACCCAAAGATGCCTGAACCGATGACCACCCCGGCCATCGTCAGGGCGATGGTGCGGGTGCCAAGCGTCCTCGCGGGCGCCGTCACGGGACCAGCGCCCGCGTGCGGACCTGGTCCAGGACGCGCGCGGTGAATTCCTCCACACTGATGATTTCCTGCTTGCTCCCCGCCCCGCGCACCCGCAACGCGAGGGCATCGCTCTCTGCTTCGCGCTGACCGATCACCGCCATGTACGGGACCTTCATCAGCTCGCCTTCGCGAATGCGATAGTTGAGCGTCTCGTGACGATCATCGAGATGGGCCCGAAGTCCGGCATTGCGAAGCCGTGACGTGATCGCCCGCGCCGCCTCGGTCTGGGCATCGCTGATCGGGATGATCCGTACCTGTTCCGGCGCGAGTCAGAGCGGAAACGCCCCGGCGAAATGTTCGATGAGGATCGCCACGAAGCGCTCGAACGAGCCATTGACGGCACGGTGGATGACCACCGGTCGATGACTGGCGTTGTCATCACCGACATAGCTCAGGTCGAACCGCTCCGGCGCGGCGTAGTCGAGCTGAATGGTGCCGAGCTGCCACTTGCGGCCGATGGCGTCCTCGACGTCGAAGTCGATCTTCGGGCCGTAGAAGGCGCCATCCCCCGGCTTCAACTCATAGGCGAGGCCAGTGGCCTCGAGGGCGTGCCGCAGCGACCGTTCGGCCTCGTCCCACATGGCGTCGGAACCGATTCGCTGCTCCGGCCGGGTCGCGAATTTGAGCGTCGCCTTCAGCCCAAACGTTTCGTAGTACTTCAGGATGAACTGCACCAGGCGATGCACCTCGGCCTGGATCTGCCGGTCCATCAGGAAGATGTGGCAGTCGTCCTGCTGGAACTGGCGCACGCGCGTCAGGCCGGACAGTGCGCCGCTCACCTCGTTGCGATGCAGCACGTCATAGGTGGCGTAGCGAAGCGGCAGCTCACGGTATGAGTGTTTCTTCTGCTGGAACATCAGGTAGTGCGACGGGCAGTTCATCGGCTTGAGCGAGAAATCGTGTTCGCCGCTCTCGTTGTCAAGAACGAGGAACATGTTCTCCTTGTACTTGCCCCAGTGCCCCGAGATCTCCCAGAGCCCCTTGTTGAAGATCAGCGGCGTGCGGACCTCGTTGTAACCGTCGCGCTGCAGCTCCTGCATGTACCGCTGCAGTTCATTCACCACCGCCGTGCCACGATCGGTCCAGAAGGCCGCACCCGGGGCGAAGTGGTGGAAGAAGAAGAGATCCATCTGCTTCCCGATCACGCGGTGATCGCGCTTCTTCGCCTCGTCCAGCCGGTTCAGGTGCTGGGC
>JBBRBZ010000226.1:0-3552 GCA_038205305.1 Gemmatimonadales bacterium | reverse complement strand
GCGTGGAGTTCACGACCAGCAGGTCGCCGGGGGGGATCTGGTCGATGATTTCCGGTAATTACGCATCGCGCAGATGGGGCGACGCATGCGTCGCCCCAACGCGATGCGTCGCCCCCACGTGCGTCGCCCCCACGTGCGTCGCCCCCACATGCGTCGCCCCCACGTGCGTCGCCCCCACGTGCGTCGCCCGAGCGTGCGTCGCCCCCACGTGCCCCGCCCGATCGACGATCAAGAGCCGCGATGCGCCGCGCACGCTGCTCGGCGTCTGAGCGATGAGCGAATCGGGGAGCGGGTAGTGGAAGTCCGACGCGGTCCAGGGTCGCGCGGTGTCGTGCGCCTCAGTCATCGAGGAGGGAGGCCTGCGTGTCGCGCTTGGGGGGCGTGAGGCCGAGCCGTTGATAGGCGTGGGGCGTCGCCACGCGTCCGCGGGCGGTGCGTTCGAGATAGCCCTGTTGCATGAGATACGGCTCGTACACTTCCTCGAGTGTCGCCGCATCTTCGCTCACCGCGGCGGCGATGGTGGTGAGGCCGACCGGTCCGCCGCCGAATTTCTCGATGATCGTCGCGATGATGCGCGTGTCCATGTCGTCGAGCCCGAACTCGTCGACGTTCAGTCGCGCGAGCGCAGCCCGGGCCACCTCGGCGGTGATGGTGCCATCGGCGCGCACTTCGGCGTAGTCGCGCACCCGACGCAGCAGGCGATTGGCCACGCGCGGCGTGCCACGCGAGCGGCGCGCGATCTCGTCGGCGCCGTCGCCTTCGATGGCCGCATGCAACACGCCGGCGGAGCGGCGCACGATGGCGGCGAGGTCTTCCGGCGGATAAAACGCCAGTCGCTCGACCAGACCGAAGCGGGCGCGCATGGGTGGGGTGAGCAGCCCGAAGCGCGTGGTCGCACCGACCAGCGTGAAGTGCTCGACATTCATGGGGAGCGTCTGGCTGTGCGGCCCGTCGCCCACGCGAATGTCGATGCGGAAATCTTCCATCGCGGAGTAGAGAAACTCCTCCAGCTGCGGGCGGAGGCGGTGAATCTCGTCGATGAAGAGGATGTCGCCGGGGCCGAGCTGGGTGAGGAGTCCGACCAGGTCGCCGGCCTTCTCGAGCACGGGACCCGAGGTGGTGCGGCACTGCACGCCCATCTCGCGCGCCATCAGCATGGCCAAGGTGGTCTTGCCGAGCCCCGGTGGGCCGAAGAAGAGCACGTGGTCGAGCGCCTCACCGCGCTGCCGCGCCGCGTCGATGGCAATTTGCAGCGAGGCGCGCACCTGCGGCTGTCCGACAAACTCGTCCAGTCGCGACGGACGCAGCGCCGTCTCGACGCTGCCCTCGTCGGGAAGGGCGGCGGGCGTGGTGACTTCCACGCGCCGCGCACCCGGGGGATCGAGTGGACGATCGGTCACGGGATCAGGCCGCCGCCGCTTCCCAGCGCACCGGCGTCGCGCCCGGTCGGACCACGTGCTTGGCGCGGCAGGTGACACAGCGATCGGCCGCCTCGCTGGCGCCCCGCGGCACCAGCTTCCGGTTGGTCGAGCCGCAGCGGGTGCACTGCCATTCGGCGGTCACGGTGAATCGCGATGTCTGCCACATGAGGGTCACCTCTTTCCGAGTTCTGCGAGCGCGCGCCGCAGCAGCACGGCGGTGTCATCCGGCGCGCCGCCTTGCATGACGGTGCGAACGGCGGTTTCGGCGGCGATGGCCGGGTAGCCAAGGCCAACCAGCGCACGCACCGCATCGGCCGACGGTTGCGGCACCGACTCGGCGGCGGGGAGATCGTCGAGCCGGTCGGTCAACTCGAGGACGATGCGCTCCGCCTTCTTCTTGCCGATCCCCGACACCGAGGCGAGTGCCGCGAGGTCGCGATCGCGCACGGCGCGCACGGCGCGATCCGGTCCGAGCGTCGAAAGAATCGCGAGTGCCAGCCGCGGCCCGACGCCGCTCGCTCCGGTCAACCGACGGAAGACCATCCGCTCCTTCAGGCTGTCGAAGCCGAAGAGGAACCAGCCATCCTCGCGGACCACCAGCTCCGTCACCAGATGCACCTTCGCCCCTTCCGCTGGCAGCCGCTCGAAGACCCCGAGCGGCACCTCGACCAGATAGCCTGTTCCGCCTGCCGTATCGATGACGATTCCGGTAGGGTCGCGCTGGGCCAGCGTGCCAGTGATGGAGGCGATCATCGGCGCACTCCCGCCAGTCGGAATTGCTGCTGCATGCGCAACAGCTGGGTGAGCCCGATCGCCACGCCGTCGGCGGCATCGGCCGGAGCTGGAGGTGTCGCCAATCGCAGCAGCCGCATCACCATCGCCGCCACCTGATGCTTGGTGGCCGCCCCGGTGCCGGTGACGGCGCGCTTCACCTCGGCCGGCGAAATCTCCGCGACCGAGAGTCCGGCACGCTGAGCGGCGAGCAGCACCACGCCGCGAGCATGGCCGAGAATCAGGGCGCTCCGGGCATTGCGTCCATGAAAGAGCCCCTCGACGGCCACGGCGTCGGGGCGATGCCGCTCAAGCAGTTCGCTGAGCCCGTCGAAGATCGCGGCCAGTCGCTCGGGGAGCGGCTCGGTCGCCTTGGTGCGCACCACCCCGCATTCCAGCAGTCGCGCCGGCCCGGTGCCTGCGGCGGTCACCACGCCATAGCCGAGGATCGCCGTGCCCGGGTCGACTCCAAGCACGGTGACGGTCCCTGCGTTGATCAGGCGTCAGCCTCCTCGAGCTCGACGGCGTCGAGATCGAGATTGGTGAAGACCTTCGACACGTCCTCGAGTTCCTCGAGGGCATCGACGAGCTTCAGCAGGTTCTGGGCGTCGGCCGACTCGAGCTTCACGAGATTCTTCGCCACCATCTCCATCTCGGACGACTCGGGCGTGTAGCCCTTGCTGCCGAGCGCATCAAGCACGGCATGGAAGGTGGTGGGCTCAGTGCTCACGATGTAGTAGTCACCGTCCACCGTGAAATCGCTGGCGCCCGCGTCGAGGGCATCTTCCATCGCCTTGTCTTCGAGCGCGCTGCTGAGGGGAAGGAGGATCTGCCCCTTCCGCTCGAACATCCACGCCACCGAGTTGGTGGCCCCGAGGTTGCCGAGATTGCGCGAGAAGGCGTGGCGGATTTCGGCCACCGTGCGGTTGGCGTTGTCGGTCGAGCCCTCGATGAGCATGGCGGCGCCGCCGGGGCCATATCCCTCGTAGGTGACCTCTTCGTAGCTGGCCCCCTCGAGTTCACCGGTCCCCTTCTTGACGGCCCGTTCGATGTTCTCGTTGGGCATGTTGGCGGCACGGCCATCGTCGATCGCCTTGCGGAGCCGGGCGTTCCCCCCGGGATCACCGCCACCGGCCTTCGCCGCGACGGTGATTTCCCGGATCAGCTTGGTCCAGACCTGGGCCCGTCGAGAATCGGTGACCGCTTTCTTGCGCTTTGTCGTCTTCCATTTGCTGTGACCAGCCATCGTCGTCTCCCGGCGGTTCAAGCCGGGAGAATAGCCGAGGGTGAGGGGTGCGGCAACGCGGCGGAGCGCTTGCCGGTCCCCGGCTGCGTGGCTACGGTTCCGGCTATGCGTACC
>JBBRBZ010000225.1:0-3553 GCA_038205305.1 Gemmatimonadales bacterium | reverse complement strand
GTGCGAATGAGGACGAGGATACCCGGCTCGAGAAGCTCAACTACCACCAGCTGGACCGCATCGTCGTCCGTGTGACGGAGGCGCGCTTTGTGCCGCCGGTCGCCGAGGTCGTGCAACGCATGCTCTCGCGCCGCCACAATGCCGTGGTGGATTTTGAGATCACGGTCCCGGAGCTGCTGCTCAAGCAGGAGCAGCGGACTCGGACGATCTTCAACGTCGTGCTGGGTGCCATCGCGTCGATCTCACTGATTGTCGGCGGCATCGGCATCATGAACATCATGCTCGCCTCGGTGCTGGAGCGGATCCGTGAAATCGGCGTCCGCCGCGCGGTCGGGGCGACCCGGCGCGATATCCTCTCGCAGTTCCTGATCGAAGCGGTGCTGATCAGCGTCGCCGGTGGTGTGGCGGGCATCCTCGTCGGCGCCTCGCTCAGCTACGGCATCGAGCGCTTCGCGGGGATCAAAACCATCGTGTCCGCCATCTCCATCATCGTCGCCTTCGGCGTCTCCTTCGCCGTCGGCCTCGGCTTCGGCATCGTCCCGGCCTATCGTGCCGCCCTCAAGGATCCGGTGGAGTGTCTCCGCTATGAGTAGATCACTGGCCCTTCCCCTGCTTCGACGCGCCCTCCCCGGGCTCGGCCTGATGCTGTTCCTCGTCCTCCCCGCGAGGTCGCTTCACGCCCAGCAACCGCTGACGCTCAAGCAGGCGATCGAGCTGGCACAGCGCCAGGGGGCCCAGGCGCGCGTTGCCGCGAGTACCCGTGAAAGTGCCCGCGATCGCGAGCACGCCTTCTCCGCCGGCTTCCTGCCGTCGCTGCAGCTCTCCGGTACCACGCCGAACTACACCCGCTCGATTGTCGGCGTCACCCAACCCGACGGCACCACCCGCTACCTACCTCTCCAGCAGACCGACGCCGGCCTGACTGCAGTCATATCGCAGAAGGTGCCGTGGACCAACACCACCCTCTCCTTCACCTCGGGGCTCAACCAAACCAAGGTGACCGGCCTGAACGGCTTCCAGAGTTGGTCCTCGACGCCGTTCTCGGTGGGAATCAGCCAGCCGATTTTTCGTTCCAACAGCCAGCGCTGGGACCTCAAGGAGCAGGACCTGCGCATGGAGAGCGCCGAGCGGAAGTATCTCGAGAGTCGCGAGGATGCGGCCATTTCCGCCACCAATGCCTTCTTCGATCTCTACGCCGCGAACGCCAACCTGAAGAACTCGCAGGCCAACGCCTTCGTGAATGACACGCTCTACACCCTCAACAAGGGGCGTTACGAGATCGGCAAGATCGGCGAGAACGACCTGTTGCAGAGCGAGCTCGCACTGCTCCGGTCGCGGGCCTCATTGGCCGATAGCAAGCTCGCTGCGGACAAGGCGCTATCGCAGTTTCGCATCACGCTCCACCTGGCGCCGGCCGCGCCGGTCGCGCTCGATGTCACGTCGGATGTTCCTGCCTTCGACGCGGATACCGCCGACGCGGTGAAATGGGCACGGGCCAACTCGTCGACCATCAATGACGTGGTGGCTTCCGAGGTGCACGCCGACCGATCGGTGAGCGAGGCACGCTGGAATGGCGGCGCGGGGGGAACGCTGAATGCGAGCTATGGCTTCAATGGTCGCTCCACCGGACCCAACGCCAGTGATGCCTACAAGGACCTGCTCAACTCGCAGCGCCTGAGCCTCTCGGTGCAGTTGCCGCTCTGGCAATGGGGCGCCCAGGGCAGCAATGTCGACGCCGCCAAGGCGGACCGCGACGCCGCCCTGGCGAACGCCGAGCTGAGCCGGGCGCAGGTCGACCTCGGCGCCCACTTCGCGGCGCTGCAGCTCACCCAGGCTCGTACTGGGCTGGTCATCGCCGCCAAGGCCGATACTGTCGCCAACAAGCGTTTCGACGTGGCATACAATCGTTACGTGATTGGCAAGATCACCATCGACAATCTCTACCTGGCCCAGAGCGAGAAGGATCAGGCGGTGGTGGCGTACGCGCAGGCGCTGCGGGCCTACTGGACCGCGTACTACCAGCTGCGGAAGCTGACGCTGTTCGACTTCGAGAAGGGAGAGCAGATCCGGCAGTGATCGCCACGCCGGGCCGGGTGGGTCGAGATGGCGGGAAATGGATTTTGCGACGATATTGGTCGGACTTCCCTGTCTGTCATCTCTCGAC
This sequence comes from Gemmatimonadales bacterium, assembly GCA_038205305.1. Lineage (GTDB taxonomy): Bacteria > Gemmatimonadota > Gemmatimonadetes > Gemmatimonadales > GWC2-71-9 > Palsa-1233. Next base: position 1,389 of record JBBRBZ010000225.1, on the reverse strand, counting down.
GCCGGATACCCCATGCGTGGCCCCATCTCGTGGACCGTGTCGTGCCTGTTCGTCTTGGCCTGCGCCAAGCCACCGGCGCCGGTCGGCCGCACCACCGTCGTGGCCAACGACAATCGCATTGCCGCTGGTTCACTCCAGCACGACACCCTGCAGCTGCGGCTGACGCTGCTCAATGCCACATGGCGACCGGAGGCCGACAGCGGTGCGGCGATCGAGGTGGCCGCCTTCGCGGAGGACGGCAAGGCGCCCGAGATCCCGGCGCCACTGATCCGGGTGCCGGTGGGCACCGTCCTTCGTGCCACAATCCGCAACACCCTCCCCGACTCCACCATCACGCTCTACGGCCTCGCCGGGCACCCGGCCAAGGGCGACGACACCACCCGGCTCGCGCCTGGTGACTCGACTACGCTCACCTTCGCGGCGGGCGCGCCGGGCACCTATCTCTACCGTGCCAGCACCGGTGTCTATGTGGACACGCTCAATGAGCGGGAGACCACCGGCGGCGCGTTCGTGGTGGATCCGGTGGGTGGATCACCGCCGGACCGGATCTTCGTGATGAACATCTGGGGGCACCTCGCGGACTCGGCGACCTACCGGAACGCCCTCACCGTCAACGGGCGATCGTGGCCCTACGACGAACGGATCGATGCGACGGTGGGCGATACCGTTCGCTGGCGCTGGGTGAATGCCACCGGGCGCGTACACCCCATGCACATGCACGGCTTCTTCTTCCGGGTGGATTCGCACGGCGACGCCGATGCCGACTCGATCTATGCGCCCGAGGGTCGCCGCCTCGCCGTGACGGAAACGATGTTCCCCTTCACCACCAACGCCATGGTCTGGTCACCGGACCGCGAGGGAAACTGGCTCTTCCACTGTCACATCGGCTGGCACGTCACCGCCGATGCCACGCTGGAACCGCCGCCGATCTCAGAGGAGCCGATGCGGATGTCGGACGACCCCGAGAAGCACATGGCAGGACTGGTGGTGGGCATCCGTGTGCACCCGCGATCGTCCGATGTTGCCACCTCCACTGCCGCGGCGCGGACGCTGCACCTCTTCGTTGATGAGGGGAAGAGCCGCGGCCTCTCGAAAGTGGGGATGGGCTACGTGCTGCAGCAAGGCGCGAAGCTACCTGCGGCCGATTCGGTGGTGGTTCCCGGCACAGTGCTCATCACCACCCAAGACGAGCCCACGAATGTGATGATCGTCAACCACCTGCACGAACCGACATCAGTGCATTGGCATGGGCTGGAAATCGAGAGCTACTCCGATGGAGTCCCTGGGTGGAGTGGTATTGGGAAGCATGCGGCACCTGCGATCCAGCCGGGCGATTCCTTTCTCGCGCACCTCACGCTCAAGCGGCCCGGCACCTTCATCTACCACACC
>JBBRBZ010000224.1:0-3601 GCA_038205305.1 Gemmatimonadales bacterium | reverse complement strand
GGGCTTCAGCGGGGCTCGGAGCGCGACGCCCGAGTTCCTGCAGGCCGCCCGCGAGATCTGTGATCGCACCGGCGCCAAGCTCCTCTTCGACGAAGTGCAGTGCGGGGTCGGGCGACTCGGGACCTTCACCGCGGCAGAGTCATTCGGCGTGGTGCCCGATGCGATTGCGATGGCGAAGGGGCTGGCGGCGGGGCTCCCGATCGGTGCGGTCCTCTGCGTGCCCTCGTTGGTCGACGACATCAAGGTAGGCGACCTCGGTTCCACCTTCGGCGGTGGACCGGTGCCCTGTGCCGCTGCGCTGGCGAACATCGGGGTGATGGAACGCGAGGGGCTGCTCGCCAACGTCCGCGAAGTGAGCGCGCAGATCGTGGCGGCCGCCGCCACGCTGCCGCATGTGCGTGCGGTGCATGGCCGTGGCTTCCTGCTCGGGCTGGAGCTCGACATTCCGGCGGCGGGCGTTCAGCGCGCGCTCTGGGAGCACCGCGTTCTCACCGGCACTGCCACCGATGCGATGACGCTGCGGTTGCTGCCGCCGCTCACCTTCGCGCGCGACGAGGCTGACCTCCTCCTCGACGCGCTGCACCGCGTGCTGACATGATCAAGCGCGACTTCCTCGCGATGGAAGAGTGGCCGCCGGAAATGATCGACCATCTCCTCGAGCTGGCGGTGCGCTGCAAGCGTGGCGAGATCGAGGGCGGCATGGTGAAGAAGGTACTGGCCATGGTGTTCATGGATCCGTCGTTGCGTACCAGGGCCTCGATGGAGACGGCGATGTTCCTTCACGGTGGGCATGCGCTCTCGCTCGAGCCGGGGAAGGGGAGCTGGGCGCTCGAGACCGAGCTCGACGTGGTCATGGACGGCACGACGGTCGAGCACATCATCGAGATGGCCCGCGTGCTGGGCCGCTACGCCGATGCGCTCGCGGTCCGGAGCTTTCCGAAGGGGAACGATTGGGCGGTCGAGCGGGAGGATCGGACCATCCGGAACTTCGCGCGCTACTGCGACAAGCCGGTGATCAACCTGGAGTCGTCGCGCCGTCACCCGTGTCAAGGACTCGCCGACGCCCTCACCATGCGCGAGCACCTGGGCGAGACCGCCGGGAAGCGCTTTGTGCTGATGTGGGCGTGGCATCCCAAGGCCCTGCCGACGGCGGTTCCCGCCAGTGCCGCCATCGCGGCGGCGCACCTCGGCATGGAGGTCACCATCGTGCGGCCCGCCGGATACGATCTCGACCCCGAGGACTACCTCGCGATCGAGATGCTGGCGAGCAACCGTGGCGGCTCCCTGCGGGTTACCGACGATGTCGATGCCGCGGTGGCCGGGGCGCATGTGGTCTATCCCAAGTCGTGGGGGTCGTTGCTCCATTTCGGTCAACCCGAGGCGGAGCGGACGCTGCGCGAGGGGAAGCGCGACTGGCGGCTGACGCAGGCGCGGATGCAGACGACTGCCGATGCACGAGGCATCGCCATGCACTGCCTGCCGGTGCGCCGCAATGTCGAGATCGACGGCGAGGTGCTGGACGGACCGAACAGCGCGGTGATCGACGAGGCGGAGAATCGGCTGCATGTGCAGCGCGCGTTGATGCTGGAGTTGATCGGGACGGGATGAGCGAGGGGCGAGGAGCGAGGAGCGAGAGAGGACATTTTCAGACCGAGGGAGTGGATTTCGTGGCCATTGATACGTCGAAGGGCATTGCCGGACTGAAGGGCGCGCTGCGCTACGTCCGCGAATATCGGGATCATGTCTTTGTGGTGAAGCTCGGCGGCGAGGTGCTCGCCGACCGCCACCAACTCGACCAGGTGGCGGGTCAGCTCGCGCTGCTCTCCTCGCTGTCGATCAGACTGGTGGTGGTGCACGGCGGTGGCCCGCAGGCGACGGCGCTCTCGGAGCGGCTCGGGCTCACACCGGAAATGGTTGCCGGTCGACGGGTGACCGACGACGAGACGCTCGCGGTGGTGAAGATGGTCTACCGCGGGCTGCTCAATACCGAGCTGGTGTCGGCGCTGCACCGCCACGGCGTCCAGGCGGCGGGCATCTCTGGTGTGGACGGCGACCTGCTCACCGCGCATCGCCGCCCACCGGTGAAGGTGGTGGATGATGCCGGTGTGGAGCGGCTGGTGGACTACGGGCACGTGGGCGATATCGACCGGGTCGACCCGCGCGTGCTCACCACTCTGCTCGACGCGCGATTCGTCCCAGTGGTCTCCTCCCTTGCTGGTGATGGGGACGGCAATGTCTTCAACGTCAACGCCGACACGACGGCGGAGTCGCTGGCGATCGCGCTCAAGGCACAGAAGCTGATCTTCCTCACCGGGGCGCCCGGCGTGCTTCGTGACCGGAACGATCCGGCGACGCTGGTGGCCTTTGCCGACCCCGACGACCTCGCCGAGCTGATGGCGAGCGGTGCGCTCGCCGGGGGGATGCGACCCAAGGTCGAAGCGTGCATTCGCGCGGCGACCGGCGGCGTGGAACGGACGCACATCATCGACGGCCGCGTGCCCGATGCGCTGCTGCTGGAAGTGTTCACCGGATCCGGCTGCGGCACCATGATCGTGGGACGAAAGGAGAAGGCGACCTACCTTGGCGTCGATCTCGCCGACTGAGGTCTCGCTTCTCCGCGACCTGGTCGCGATCCCGTCAATCAGCGGGAACGAAACCGGGGCCGCGGAGTTCGTCGAGGCGTATGCCCGGCGGGCGGGCCTCGACGTCGTCCGCGACGAGACGAGCGTGCGCATCGCGGTAGGGGATGAGGCGGCGGGCCCCACTCTCGTGCTCGCCTCGCATCTCGACGTGGTGCCGCCGGGCGAGGGATGGACGCGCGATCCGTTCGATCCAGTCATCGAACAGGACCGTCTGTACGGCCGGGGATCGGGAGATGCCAAGGCGTCGGTGAGCGCGATGGTGCATGCGCTGATCGACCTCGCGGCGCACGCCGACGGACTCAAGGGGCGAGCACTCGGGATCTTTTCCTACGGTGAGGAAACGCGGAATGCGACGATGCCGGCCGCGGTCGAGCGCGCGGGCAGGCTCGATGCGGCCCTGGTGGGCGAACCGACCAATCTCCAGTTCGCGGTGGCCCAGCGCGGCCTGATGATGGTCGATCTGGTGGCGCATGGCGACCAGCATCACGCCGGATACGCCGCCGATGGTCAGCACGCCAATGCCATCGCGGAACTGGCGCGTGCGCTGACCCAGCTCGAGGGCGTGGTCGCCGAGCGCGTCCACCCGGTGCTTGGCGTCACCACCGTCACGCCGACGATGCTGGACGCCGGCGTCTCGCGCAATGTCACGCCCCCGACCGCCAGAGCAGTTCTCGATGTGCGCTCCACGCCGCTCTGGCCGCACGACGAACTCGAGGCGGCGTTGATCGATCGGCTCCCCTGTGAAGTCATCGTCACGTCCAAGCGGCTGGTGCCCTGCGAGACGCCGGCTGGGTCCCGGTTGCTGCAGGTCGCCATGGGCGTGGCACCGTCGGCCACGACGTACGGATCGCCCACCTGCTCCGACTGGTGCTTCCTGCGCCACCTCGATGCCATCAAGGTCGGGCCCGGCACGTCACGCCGGTCGCACATCCCCGATGAGTACGTCGATCTCCCTGAAG
>JBBRBZ010000223.1:0-3624 GCA_038205305.1 Gemmatimonadales bacterium | reverse complement strand
TGGGGCGCGCTGCTGGCCATGCTCTACGCCGTGACCTACCCATCCCGCGTCAAATCACTCGCCTTGGTGTCGCCGGCTCCGGCCGCCCGCCGGGAACGCGAGGTCTACGAGGCCAATTTGGCACGCCGGAGCAGTACGCCGGCCCTGTTGGCGGCTCGGGCCGAGCTGCAGGCCAGCGGGCTGCGCAGTCGCGACATTCCTGCCTACAACGCGCGTCTCTTCGCATTGGCGGTGGCCGGATACTTTCACGACCCGGCGCGTAGCCGCGAGCTGACACCGTTCCGGATCACCGGGCGCACGCAACAGGAAGTGTGGCAGTCACTGGGTGAAGATTTCGATCTTCGCCCCGCGCTCGAACGGCTCGACGTTCCCGCCATCGTGGTGCACGGCGATGACGATCCCATCCCGCTCGACACTGCCCAAGCCACGGCGGAGGCATTGCGCGCGAAACTGGTGGTGTTGCCGGCCTGCGGGCACGTTCCCTACGTCGAGGCGCCGGAGCAGTTCGTCGCCGCTCTCACCCCCTTCCTGGCGCACGCATGAGCGACGCACCGCTTGATCCGTTCACCCTGGTTTTTGGCGACCTCGCGGAGACGGCATTTCCGCGCATCCGCGATGCGCTCCTCGACGATCGCAGTCTCGATGCCTTCCTGCTGTCGGAGCCCGCACTGGAGCTGATGGGACAACTGCGGCCAGAGGACGGACTGGGTGATGCGGTGGACGACTTCGTCGCGTTCGTGCACGCGGCATGGCGCTTCTGGCTCGACGGCAAGCAGGTGGCCAACTACGACGAGGTGGCAACCCGCAGGCTCTGCGTCCCTGCGGGCGCCGAAGTGCACACCCCGCCGGTTTCGGTTCCCGACATCACCCGATACACCCAGCTCCATCCCCGCCTGGTCTGGGGTCGCCTCGCGAGTGACGAGACCTACGAGCCACTCGACGGCTGGTTCGCGACGCGGAGCGGCAAGACCCTGCGCGTCGTGGCATGCTTTGGCCTCCACGCGGCGCGACCGGGACTCTCCGTGGTGGTCGCGGAAGGACGAATGCCCGAGGCGATCGTGCGCGAGGATGGCTCACCGCTCTTCTCCCCGATGATGCCGGGCGGCGATATTGCCGGTCTGCACGCCATCGCCGCGCCGGAGGAGTTGCTGCTCCTGGCGTGGCGCGCCGAGCTGGAGGAGGGAGCATGAGTGCCATGGATCGCACCGGCGTCGCGCGGGCGCTGGAACAGATCGCGTCGTACATGGAGCTGAAGGGCGAGAACGCGTTCCGCGTGCGTGCCTTCACTGCCGCCGCCAAGACGGTGCAAGGCGTGCCCGGCGATCTCTCGGCGGCTCTCGCCGACGGCTCACTCGCCGAAGCGAAGGGCATCGGCCCGGCGATCCTGCAGGTCATCACCGAACTGGTGACCACCGGTCGATGCGAAGGCCTCGAACAACTGCGCGAGGAAGTTCCGCCCGGTCTGGTCGAGATGCTCGCCATCTCCGGCCTCGGTGTCGCCAAGATCCGCCAGATACGCGACGCGCTCGGCATCGAGACACTGCCCGACCTGGAAGCCGCTGCACGCGACGGTCGCCTGGCTGCGCTGCCCCGCTTCGGGGCGCGCACCGCGGAGAACATCCTCAAGGGTATCGCCTTTCTCCGGCAGGCGAGCCAGTGGCGGCTCTCCCATCACGCTCGCGACGAGGCAGAGGCACTCTGTGAGGCGTTCCGTCGCCTGCCGCACGTCCTTGCCGCGCATGTGGCGGGCGATGTGCGCCGTCGCTGTGAAGTGGTGCGCGACGTCCTCATCGTCCTGGTGGCCGATGTGCCCCCGGCCGACATCTTTCGGCAGCTCGACAGCATCCCGGGCGTCAAGGAAATCGCCGGTGAAGACGAGCGGCGCGTTACCCTCCGATTCGCCGACGGCGACACTGTCCAGGTGACGGTCACGCCGCCGCAGAATCTTGGTGCCGTGCTGGTGCAGGCCACCGGTAACCGGCTCCATCTGGCGGCGCTGGCCCGGCGGGCCACTGCCATGGGGTACAACCTCGCCGGCACCGCGCTCTGGGTGGGTTCGCGCTTTGTCCCGACGCCAACCGAGTCGGCGCTGTATCAGGCGCTCGAGTTGCCGTGGATTCCACCCGAACTGCGCGAGAGCGGTGATGAGGTGGGCCGGCCGATCCCCCGCCTGCTCGAGGGACGCGACCTGCGCGGCTTCCTCCATTGCCACACCACCTACTCCGATGGCACGACTTCGGTGGCTGCCATGGCCGAGGCGTGCTTGGCGGAGGGCTACGAGTACGTGGGCATCACCGACCATTCGCGTGCCGCCGCGTATGCCGGCGGCCTCTCGCCCGACGATGCCCGGCGGCAATGGGCGGAAATCGACGAGGTCAATCGCACCCTTCACGGCATCCGCGTGCTCAAGGGAATCGAGAGCGACATTCTGGTTGACGGTTCGCTCGACTACCCCGACGACGTGCTCGCCGGCTTCGACTTCATCATCGGCTCGATACATTCACGCTTCAATCTGAGCGAAGCGGAGATGACCGAGCGCGTCTGCCGCGCAATGGAATCCCCCTACCTGGCGATCCTCGGTCATCCCACTGGGCGATTGCTGCTGTCGCGCGACGCGTACCCGCTCGACCTTGATCGGGTCTTTGCCGCGGCGGCCAAACACCGAGTGGCAATCGAGATCAACGCCGACCCGCACCGGCTCGATCTCGACTGGCGCATGCTGGCGAAGGCGCGGTCGATGGGAGTGATGATTTCGATCGGCGCCGACGCGCACAATCCGGCCGGGCTGGCAAACGTCCCCTACGGCGTGGGTGTCGCCCGCAAGGGCGGCCTCGGACCTGAGGACCTCCTCAATTGCCGTGACGTCGACGGCTTCCTCGCCTTCGCCCAGGCGCGACGACCGTAGTGCCCCGGGAGAGCAAGACCGCCTTGCGCGCGCGAGTGGTGAAAATTCTCGCCACGCTCAGGCGCGCATATCCCGACGCCCACTGCGAACTCGACTTCGAGACCCCGTTCCAGCTCACCGCCGCCACCATCCTCTCGGCGCAGTGCACCGACGTCAGGGTGAACATGGTCACACCCGAGCTCTTCCGGCGCTGGCCCGACGCGTATGCGATGACCGGTGCCACTCAGGAAGAGTTGGAAACAGTGATCCACTCCACCGGCTTCTTCCGCAACAAGGCGAAGAGCCTGCTGGGGCTGGCTCGGGCGCTGGTGGCCGATCACGACGGCGAGGTGCCCCGTACCATGGCGGAGCTCCGTCCCTTGCCGGGGATCGGCCGCAAGACGGCCAATTGCGTGCTCGGCAACGCCTACGGCCTGAGCGAGGGCATTACCGTCGACACCCACGTGTTGCGGCTCTCCCGCCTGCTCGGGTTCAGCAAGGAACAGGACGCCGAGAAGCTCGAGCGCGACCTGATGCGGATCATCCCGCGCGAGGAGTGGGCGATGGTGAGCCACCTGCTGATCTGGCACGGTCGGCGCGTTTGCATCGCGAATCGACCCAAGTGCCACGAATGCGTGATTGCGGAGTACTGCCCGAGCAGGAAAGACTGAGAGAAGAGAGTCGCTCTTCTCTCTTCTCTCTTCTCTCTTCTCAATTATTCTTCCTGCTCACTTTTCCGA
>JBBRBZ010000222.1:0-3652 GCA_038205305.1 Gemmatimonadales bacterium | reverse complement strand
GGCGAGCGACTCGGCTCTGTCGCGGAAGCGACGAGGGCACTATCGTCACATCTGCCGTCGTCTCAGCCGGAGAGGCGATGCCCTATCCACCCTTGCATTGTGACAGCCGCGGATGACCTCTTCCACCGATCACGACGAGCGTCCCAGCGCGTTCGAACAGCGCGTTGTCGATATGCTGCTCGCAGGTGACGTCGATCCGTTGCCGGCACTCCGGGCGCAGTGGCAGCGTGCCCGGGTGAGTCATCGGCTCTTTAATCGGTTTGGAACCAAGGTGTATTTCGCGCTGGCGATTGACGAGCTGCCCATCACGCCGTTCGAGCAGGAGCACGGCGACGTTCAGTTCCGTCTCGAGGGCAGCGAGGAATGGCGCAGGGTTTCGCTCGAGATTGCGCACGGCATTCTTGACCATCTGGAATACGACATGCGCGAGACCGAACGCTCGGCCGGCATTGCGGTGGCGGAGATGAGCTACTGCACCTTCGTTCAGATGAGCGACAACGAGTATGACTTCGAGGCATTGAACACCCCCGAGCGCAATTTCGACGATCTGATCGAGAAGCTGGAGAGTGAGGAGGAGCCGCCCAAGATGGATTGGGACGGCGGACCGTCGCAGAGAGACTGGGACGAGGAGTCGTGGTGGTGGGAGTGAGAGGAGCGCGCGGCTGATCAGGCCACCATCCTATCCAGAAGTTGCTGCAGGAGCGAGATTCATAGCGACTAGCCCACCAACATCTTGCTTGCATCGAATACCTCCAGCCTAGAGGTCCCGCCCAGATGACGCGCCTTCGGTACCGCACTGCCATGGCCACGTTTCGGAAATCAATTGCGACAGGATTGATCGCACCTGTGCTGGCATTGCTCATCGCCAGCTGCAGCACCGCCAGTACCGGCACGACTACGCCGGGCGCACCGGCCTCCGTCACCATCGTCAGTGGTGACGCCCAGTCCGCTGCGACGGGAGCGGTACTGCCGGTGGCGCTGTCGGTGGTGGTCAAGGACGCCGCAGGGGTACCGGTTCCTGGGGTCACGGTGCAATGGGCGGTCACGACTGGCGGTGGCTCGCTCGCCAGCATGTCATCCCAGACCAACCCCAGCGGCATCGCGACGATCAGCGTCTGGACGCTGGGCGTGGCTGCCGGCAGCAATAGTGTCTCCGCCACCGTATCGGGGCTCACGCCCGCGCTCTTCCACGCCCAGGGCACCAGCGTGGCAGTGCGCCCGCTCCTCACCAATCTCGCGGTGAGTACAGGCGGCGGGGTCTTCCGCTATTCCAAGCCGGGCGATCCGCTCGACGGGCTCACCCTCACCGTCCCCAGCGGGGCGTATGTCGGCGCGAGTCAGTGGACCATCACCACCGATTCCACCAAACTGCCGACCCTGCCGGCGGGCTTTTCACTTGCGGCAGTCCCGATCGTCATCACGACCGATCAAGGCTATGCCACCACGCCCATCACGCTTACGGTGCCGATGGTCGTGGGAGCCAACACCGCCGTGGCGCCATTCTACTTCAACCCGTCGACAAACGCACTGGAAATGATTCCACTGGTCGACGTCACCGCCACTTCCGCCACCCTCGGCGCGCTGCACTTCAGCGGTGATTTCGCCTCATGGCGGACTGCCGGCGCCGGCCTCCGCGACGCGCCGTCGCTGCGGACCTTCGGCAGCGTGACCATTGTGTGGGTCAAGGCCTCGACCGACGATCTCAAGGGAACCTTCACCACCAGTTACGCCCCCGGCGTCGACGACTGGGAGTTCAGCAACTACGGCGACTTCATCGCACCGGAAGGCGACTGTGAGGGGATGGGACTGACCGCCATTTACTATCACTATTTCAAGAAGAGCACGCTCGGCTCACTGTACCACAAGTACGATCAAAGCGTCACCAATCAGTGGGACAACATCCAGGGGATCCGCTTCGCCGGATCGGTGCAGGGCGACTACGCGACGCGTTGGAACGCCGGGGTCACCTCGCTGCAGACCCTGGTCAAGACCGCCGCGGCGGCACACGCCAATCTTCAGGCGTTGATGTCCAATTCGATGATGATGACGCTCAAGCTCACCGGCAAGCCGATCCTCCTCGCCGTGCGCGGTGCCATCGGCGGCCATGCACTGGTGGCATACGCCGGCACGTCGGATGGCAGCCACACCGTCATCTCGTTTCAGGACCCGAATTATCCCACGACGGCGCGCAGCATGACGTTCGAATCGGGAGTACTCACGCCAATTCCGCTCGCCACCAACACCACCGCCAGCGCCGACAACTTCACCGAGGCATATCCGCTCGGCGTCACGGCGGAAGTGCCGCTCTATCAGATCGACTCGCGCTGGACCGACTTCGTGGCGGGGACGTCCGGTCACGATCGGTATCCCACGAACACATCGTGGATGTTCTACAACTTTGATGCCGGCGCGTACCAGCCGATCCCGAACGGCGGGGTGATCAACACCCACCGGCACCTCCTCTTTCCCTCGATTTTCTGCACCAACTGTCCCGTCCACTACCCATCGGCCACCGACGTGGCAACACGGCAGCCGACCACGACCTGGGACGCCGCCGGAGCCAATGTGGTTTCCACCAACGGGCAGACACTGGTGCCAGTCGGTACCAGCAACTATGTGATCGAGGCACTTGCCGCACCGTCCGATGACCCAACCCACTATGGCTTCCTCGAATCCATCTCGGGACTGACGGTGGTGTTCACGCCGGTGGCGACTGGCGGCATCATGAACGTGGTGCTGGGCGGAACACAACGCGCGGCGGCGATAACCGGCGAAGTGGTGCAGCAGGGAAGTACCCTGGCGCTGCAGGCGCTGTTCAGGGATATCGACAGCGTGACGTTCACCGAAGCGACGACATGGACCTCGGGCACCCCGGCCGTGGCAAGTGTCGACCTGGCGTCTGGCGTGGTGACCGGTGTGAGCGGCGGCGTCGCGACGATCACAGCGCGCAGCAGCAGCAATCCGAACACCACCGTGACCCAGGTCGTCGTGGTGACTTCGCCGAACAACAATCCGCCCGCGAGCATGCAGATCACGCCGAACTCGTGGACGATGCAGGCGGGAGGCACCAAGCAGTTCTCGGCGACGCTACTCGATTCATACGGCAATCCCACGTCCATGCCTGCGGGATTGGCGATCGGTTTCGCCGTCGATGATTCGAATATCGGCAGTGTCGTGCCAACCACGGGCCTGCTGAGTGCTTTCCGCGCCGGTACGACCACGATCCGTGCCTTCCTGACCGGGACCGGTGCACCGAACATCAGCTCCGCGGCCACGCTGATCGTGACGCCATAGCGGTAGCGGACGAGCCGCGGCTGACCCTTCGACAGGCTCAGGGCAGGCGCCGCGGCTCGTCTGATGTCGCGGAAGCGACGGGATCCATGCTCCCCGTCATCCCCCGCGCAGCGGGGGATCTCCAGCGCCGGTGTGCGCGGTGAGTCTGGCCCCCCACGTTGAAACCCACCCACCCACGAGATAGAAATTTCGTTCGCGGCGATTTACCCACATTTCGGGCCGCGCATCGGGGTAGGGGGGGCGGAAGGGTGGCCCCCAACCCCCCCCAACCCTCATAAGGCCGAGGCCCCAGCCCCCCGGCAGTAATTTTGGGGGGGGGGTGGGTGTGTGGGGCTGCCGGGGGGGGGGGGGCCCGGTG
>JBBRBZ010000221.1:0-3653 GCA_038205305.1 Gemmatimonadales bacterium | reverse complement strand
TCGGGGCGTGTCCCCGCGATGCGACGATCGCGCAGCTCGCCGATCATCCGCGAGAACTTGTGCTCATACTCGTCCTGGGCAAGTTCCCCGCTCTTCCGCATGGCGGAGAGCTTGGTCAGTTCCTGGGCGGCACGAGCGGGCTGAATGGGGGCGAGTGCTTCGTCGGCCATGTAGGACTCCTCACTGGGTGATCCGGCAACTCCTGTCTGACGGGAAAGCTATCGCGGACGGGGGGAGGTGGGAAAGGCGGGGAAGCGGATCGTGGTCTCGCCTGCCCGTTCCTCGATCGATCCGCCATGCGCCAGAATCACCCGGCGGGCGAGCGCAATGTCGGCATCGAGGGTTGCCGCAGGAGCGCCAAGGACCTCGACCAGGATCTGTCCGTCGGCGCCCCGCGCGGCGATCGAGACCACCGATCCGGGGGATGCGTGGCGCACCAGGTGCCGGAGGAGCAGTTCCAGCGCCTCCTGCAGCCGGACGCGGTCGCCGGCCAGATGCGGGAGCCCGGGGAGGATATCGAAGGTGACGCGAACGCCCTGGCGGTCGCCGTCGGCCTGGAGCTGAGGCCGGAGGCTCTGCAGCACCTCGGCAATGCGAACCCGGTCGCGTCGAAGGGCGAGAGCCCCCTGGTCGAGCTGGGCCACTTCCTGCAGTCGGCGCAGTTCCACCTCCGCGGCCTCGGCCGCCGCTCGTGCCGCTTCGAGCATCTCGAGCTGGTTGTCGTTGAGGGTACCGAAGGGACTCTCGACCAGAATGTGGAGCGGGATCCGCACTTCATCCAGCTGACGCATCATCGTGGCCGTCGCTTCGGCGAGCAGGAGTGAGTATTCCTGCATGCGCTCGCTCGCGAGCGCTTCACGCCGCTGCACGTCGGCCTTGGCTACCGAGACGGCCCCGCTGAGGCGATCGACCACTTCCTCGATCGAATCGATTTCATCCGGCGAGGCACCGGCGCGAGGGACCGCGGCACTGCGCACCATGTCGAGCGGCGAGCGTCCCGTCTGGCCCCGCGCGTTGTGATGTCCGGCGAGCCGCTCGATCCGGCGCGCCACGAACCGGGTGTTCTGCCAGGCGATGACCAGTGAGGCCACGGCGGCGATCGCGGTGCCGAGTACCACCCACTCGGGCGCCGCGCGATAGAGGTGCCCCCAGTACGCCAGTGCCGCCACCGTGAAGAGCCCGACGATCGCCGGAAGCACCGCCAGAAAGAGCCGATGGGAGATCTTCACGATGCCGCGGCCGTTCCGTCATGATCGGCCGCCACGATGAGGACATCGATCCCGAGGGCGTTGTTGAGCAGTTGTTCCACCACTGAGCCCCGCATCATGCGATGCCACCATGAGTGACGCGATTGTCCGACGATGATGACGGTGACGCCCTTCTCCTGGGCAAAGGTGAGCAGGGCGCCCGCCACGTCTTCGGCCTGCAACTTGACGACCTCGGCGCCCATCGCCTGCGCCCTCTGGATATTCTCGACCAGCTTGCGTTGCACCGTGGCGTCAATGCGCGTGGCGCTTTCCTCGGGCGTCTGCACATAGACACCATACCAATCCGGATTGAGTCGACCGGCGATGCGGCTCGCCTTGCGTAGCAGCACGGCGGTGTACTCGGGATGGCTCGACATGGCGACGAGGACCCGGTCGACCGTGCGTCGTTCGGCCGGCCGCTTCCCACTGGACAGGGGATCCACCCGCGCGACCATTTCTTCGCGCGAACGATCGACCGACGAAGCCACCTCGCGCAGGGCGAGTTCGCGCAGGGTGGTGAGGTTTTCCTGGCTGAAGAAGTTGTTGAGCGCGCCCGGCACCTTGTCGGGCGTGTAGATCTTCCCTTCACTCAACCGCTGGCGGAGATCCTCGGCGGAGATGTCGAGGTTGACCACCTGGTCAGCGAGGGTCACCACCCAGTCCGGGATGGTTTCACGCACCGTCACCCCGAGCGTCTTCTGGATGACGTCATTGAGCGACTCGAGATGCTGGACATTGAGGGCAGAGATGACGCTGATCCCCTCATCGAGCAGGGCCACGACATCTTCCCACCGCTTGGAATGGCCGGTGCTGGGGACATTGGTGTGCGCCAATTCATCGACGAGGGCAACCTGCGGCCGGCGCGCCAGCACTGCGGCAAGATCCATCTCCTCGAGTGTCACCCCGCGGTACCTGATCTGCTGGCGCGGGATCAACTCCAGGTCGCCGACCTGCGCGACGGTCTCGGCCCGTTCGTGTGTCTCGACGAAGGCGATCACCACGTCCACGCCGCGAGCACGGAGTTGGTGCGCCTCGGTGAGCATCCGAAAAGTCTTGCCGGTCCCCGCCGCCGACCCGATGTAGATCTTCAGCTTGCCACGCTCGCGCGCCTGCAGCAGATCAGCAAACGAGGACTCGGTCATGGCCGGAAGCTAGCGCCGTCGCAGGATGAAATCGCCAAACGCGTTCGGCCCGGCGCGCTGTTCGGTGGACCAGTGCCCCATCAGGGAATCGCCTTGCCACGTCCCCACCAGCGAGATCGGCGACTTGGCCTTGGGCGAGAGGATCAGCGTGACGGAATCGGCCCCCACCCTCGCCCAGACATCGGGCGTACCCAAGGGATCGCCACTGCTGACGCCCATCGAATCGAGGGGGATGTCGTAGGTGCCGAAGGCGAGCGGTGGCTGCCCCAGCAGTGCCGTGGTGACTCGCTCCTGGTTGAGCACCAGCGCGACGGTCCCCACTGCGCGCAGCGCATGCGTCGTCAGGCCGACACCACTGACCACCCTGAGCTCGACGGTCCAGGTCCCTGCCAGTCGAGACACCGCAGGATCGGCCATGCGCTGGCGCCATGCCGCCATGTCGGGGCGACAGCTGGTGAGCAGCAGGATGACCGCCAGCAGGGACCACGTCCCGGCAGGCCACCGCGAACGGCCGCGCCGAACGCTGTCAGAAGAGATAGGAAAGTCCCAGTCCCAGCGACAGCTGTTGTTGATGTCCGCCGTAGGCTGCGAGCGACGAGTGATCATAGCGAACCTCCGGACGCACCAAAGCGTGTTCCCAATGCTTGATGTTCAGGGTGGCGGTGAAACTGCTGATCTTCTGGCCGGCGTTGACGGGATAGTCGAGCACCCCCGACGTGCGCACGCCATCGCGGTCGTTCAGGTAATCCGCTCGGAGCGCCAGTGTGGCCTGCGACGAAAGGTCCTGCGTGAGCCACAGCCCAGCCGCTGACCAGGCCGCATTGCCGCCCGATGGGCCAATATCCTGCTCCCGACCGGCGTCGAACTGCACCGCAGCCCATGTCACATCGGAAAGCTTCCGGGTGCCGACGACATTCAGTCCCGATCGCATGGAATGATTGTTGTCGGCTTGTTCGGGCCCGGTATACCCGGTGAAGGCCAGCAAGGTGCGGCTGTCGGGAGTAAGTCCCAGTCGGGCGGTGAAGCTTTTGCCGGTGTTGAGGTCGATGACCTGATCCCAGCCGTTGCTGACACGCAACTCGACGTCGGCGTGCATACCCAGCTTGGTACCAAGCTCGACGCCGGTCTCGGTGAACGGCTCGAGCAAGATGTCCTGCGAACCAACATCAAGGTTGGGATTGAGCACGTCCTCCCCAACTTCAACTCCGAGCAGCGTCGCCATCTTGCCGAGCTTGAACTGGATGGAATGATCGGTGCCCGTGAG
>JBBRBZ010000220.1:0-3722 GCA_038205305.1 Gemmatimonadales bacterium | reverse complement strand
AGCAAACTCGCGTCGGAACAGGTGCTGCGGGAACTCCCGCTCGACTGGACGATCCTGCGTCCGCCGACGGTCTACGGCCCCCGCGACCGCGAGAACCTGCTCGCCGTGTTCCGGGCGGCGCGAGTGGGGATCGCCCCCGTGTTCGGCGATGGCTCGATGGAGCTCTCCCTGATCCACGTCGGCGACCTCGCCAGCGCAATCATTGCTGCGGGCACGACGGCCGGGCTTGGCGGACGTCACTTCTACGTGAACCATCCGGAGATCGTGACGTCAGCCGGTTTGGTCCGGGCCATTGGGGAGGCGATCGGCCAGGCCCGTGTCCGATTGCTGCCGGTGCCCGAGTGGGTCGCGCGCGGCCTGCTCACGGTGAGCGGCACAACGGCGTCGCTGCTGCGACTGAAGACGATCCTTCGCGCCGACAAAGCGAACGAGTTCTACCAGGACGCGTGGACCGCTGACCCCGCCGCGTTCGAGCAGGCCACCGGATGGCGCGCGACCTTCGACATGCGCGCAGGCCTGGCTGACGCGGCGAACTGGTACCGATCGGCGGGCCTGCTCTGAGTCGGGATTCACCTGCTGCCGGAAACGACGGAGGGGCGCCGAGCGGCGCCCCTCCGTGTTTCAGGCGATCGACTTTGGACTGACTACGGCGTGACCGTGATCGAGCCCGTCATACCCATCGCGAGGTGCGGCAGGCAGTACATCGGATAGCGGCCAACCGGGAGGCCAGCGAACGAGACGATGGTGGAATCACCATCGACGACCATCTTGCTCGAGAGCGGCGCGGTGCCATCAGGCATCGCGGCGGTCAGGAGGGCCGCGGAACCAGCGGGAATGCTATCGGCCCAGAAGACGATATTGTGGGCAGCGCCGGAAATCCCCTTGAACTCAATCGCATCACCCTGCTTGATGGTGATGTTCGCGGGCACGAACTTGTAGCTCGTCCCTTCCATGATCATCTCCACCACGTGGGTGGTGCCCGCCGTTGTCGCCGGCGCCGGCGTGGCCGCCATGTTGCCACCGGTCGAATCCGGGTTCGCGCCGGCATCCGTCTTGGCGCCGCCGCATGCCGCAAGAACCACCGCTGCCCCAGCCATCATCGCTGTAAAACGCATTCTCTGTCTGCCTCACCTCTGGTGATGTCTGTCGGGATTGCCCCTCGACAATACCGTCTCCCAGCCACCAGGATCTCGGGAACCCCGCAAAATAGGGGTCCGGACCGAGTCTGGGTAGTGCGGGAAGTTCCAGGGGCCGCTACTTTCCGGCGCGCCAGCCTTTGCCGACTCCTTTCCAGACGGGATTCCATGGCTCCACCGCCCTGCCAGAGACTCGGTCGCCATTGCCGCGCCCTCGACGTCACCCTCCGCGTGGCAGCACTGGAGGGCGAGGAGGATCACGACGCCACCTGGCTCTTCGGGCACACCGAACGGATCGATTTCGGTGGGACCTTCGAGCATGATGGCGAGCTCTGGGCGGAGGCAGCGCTCCACGTCCCCTGCAAGCACCTGAAGCTTGGAGAGGACGGCCGATCGGCCCGTTGCGGTGCCCATGGCTATCGGGGGACGGTCCCGGAGCCCCGACGGGCCGAACAGCCCCGGCGACTGGGCAACGAGTGGTTCACGATCATGCAGCACGGCAAGCCGGTTTCGCGGCGACTGGAGCATGCCCCGGCCGTCCGGCGGGCGTTGCCGCTGGCACCAGACTCGAACCCCTGTGCCACCGCCAAGTGCCATACCAGCGATAATCAGCGGAAGGCGGCCTGCTGCCGTGACCTGCAGGTGGAAGTGGTCTGTACCCGAAAGCAGACCTTGCTCGAGGCCCTCCTGCGGAACCGGAAGGCGCCCTATCTCTGCAAGTTTGAGCGTGAGGACGATCACACCGTCCTCGTCGAAATGATATCGGCTTGCTCTTATCTCAAGGAGGATGGTCTCCACTGCGACCTGCACGGCCGCAAGCGGCCGGACGGGCGCCCGGCCAAGCCGGTGCTCTGCTCGACCTGGCCCGAGCGGCGGACAGGCCTCCACCCAGGATGCGCCTTCCGGAACCGCCGCCTCAAGGTGTAAGTTATTGGGGGGATTGGCCTTGGCTCACAGTGTGTGGCAAGCCCGGTCGGGGATCGTCTCCTGACTGAACACCCCCACAAGAGGCGGACCGCATGGCATTCGATCTCGACGGGCTCTACCGTACCACGTATGCGTCGGTTGTCCGGTTTCTGTACCGAAAGGTCTGGGACGCCGATCGCGCCGAGGATCTTGCCCAGGAAGTCTTTATGCGGGCCTTGGCCCATGAGCCGGAGAAGCCCCGGTCTTGGGTGTTTGCCGTTGCCGCCAACATTGCGCGCGACGAGGCACGTTCCGCGATTCGTCGCCGCAAGCACTTGGTCCTTCTTACCCATGAGCCAATCGCGTCGCCATCCGCCAATGACGACGCGGCCGAGGACTTGGAGCATGCCGAGCAGGAAGAGGAGGTCCGTCGGGCCCTGGCGACCTTGAGCCCGCGCGATCGCGAGGTCCTGCTGCTCTGGGATGCCGGCCTGTCGTATCCGGAAATTGCGTCGCAGACCGGTCTGGCCGTGGGTGCGGTTGGCACCACGTTGGCCCGGGCACGCAAGCGCTTGGTGGCCGCGCACGATCAGCTGGAGGAGGGAGTGCATGAGCAGCGTTCGGCCGCACGTTCCTGAAGAGGAGCTGCACGCCTTTCACGACGGGGAGCTCTCGTCGGCGCAACGGGCGGAAATCGCGGAACACCTGCTCGGGTGCCTGCTCTGTCGCGCCCTCGATGGCGAGGTGCAGGAGGTCCGCTCGCGCGCCACGGCGCTCCTGAATCGGGCGATTCCCCGGACGGTACACCGCCCTGCGACTCGCCGACGCGTCGTGGCTACTTGGCGCGGCCCGATCGCGGCCGGACTGGTCGCGCTGGTGGGCGGGGCCACGTGGTTGACCTTCCAGCCGGCGCCCAAGCACACGCCCCAACTGGCCACCGCGTTCACGACACCAGGACTCTTCGCCGACCTGCGCTCGATGCGCGCGCCGGCGGCCCCTGATGCCACCACATTGCGCCTCACGATGGTGGCCCACACTCGCGTGGCTCCACGCGTGATGGCCTTGGCGATCGCCCCGGCCGCCCGTGCGGCGCTGGATGCGAAGCCGGTGGATGACATCGATCCTGCCGGCGGTGGCGATTGGGAGGCGATGGGCCTCGACGGCGCAGTCGAGGCCAGCCACGGCGCGATTGCCCGCCTCGATGGGCTCCCGGTCGCCAAGGTGCAGATCCGCCGCAGCGCCAGCGGCGAACGCCCGACCATCCTGGTTCGGCAGAAGACGTCCGACGGACATTCGGTGTGGGTGGTGGAAGGGCCGGTTGATGAACTCGCCTCGCTGAGCGAGATGTTCCAGGCGAGCGGCCTCACCATGAGCATGCCACTGCGTACCCGTCCCGACTATGTCGGGTCCGACGCCAATCCGATCCGGACCGAGCGGATGGTCGCCGTCGCGGCCTATCTGCCGGTGGACAGCCTCGATGCGCTGTCGGGGAAGCTCAAGAGGAACTGAGCAGAGAACGGAGAACGGAGATTGGAAAATCAGCTGATGGCCGGCGTCCCTCTGAGGATGCCGGCCATCATCGTGTTTCCCCCGTTCTCCGTTCTCCGTTCTCCGTTCTCCGTTCTCCGTTCTCCGTTCTCCGTTCTCCGTTCTCCGTTCTCCGTTCTCCGTCTAGTGCCC
>JBBRBZ010000219.1:0-3730 GCA_038205305.1 Gemmatimonadales bacterium | reverse complement strand
TCTGCAGGTCGATGAGGTAGATCCCCGAGCGCTCGGCGAAAATGAAGCGGCGCATCTTGGGGTTCCAACGACGGGTCTGGTGCCCGAAGTGGGTGCCGGCTTCCAGCAGGTCCTGCAGTGATGGTGTGGCCACGTGGTGCGTACTCCTCAAATTCGGTTTGGGCATCGGCCTCCGTCATCTGCCGACGGCACCCCGGAGGGCACCAGCCGCCGACATCGGGAGGCGTGCGTCTCCTCCGCGCCACCATGGCGGGAGGGTGTCGTGCAACTGCGTGTTTGGGCGCAACATGTTGCGCCCCTGCAGGCCTACCGCTTGCTGAACTGGAACCGCTTCCGCGCGCCTGCGCGACCCGGCTTCTTCCGCTCCACGGCCCGCGGATCGCGGGTCAGGAGTCCGGCACCGCGCAGCTTGGTGCGATGCAGTTCGTCGACCTTGACGAGCGCACGCGCTATCGCGTGACGCAGCGCACCGGCCTGACCCGAGACACCACCGCCATCAAGATGCGCCCGCACGTCGAACGCGCCGAGCGTGTCGGTCGCGGTGAAAGACTGCTGGATATGCTGGACGAGCGATGGACGCGGGAAGTAGTCACCGAGTGTCCGCCCGTTGACCTCCCACTTGCCGGAGCCAGGCGTCAGGTACACACGCGCCACGCTCGTCTTGCGACGGCCAATGGCCTGCCAACGGAGTTCTTCAGTCGTGCTCATGCCTCGGCCTTCGCGGTTGCGATCGTGAACGGCTTGGGCTGCTGCGCCTCGTGCGGATGTTCCGCACCACCGTACACCTTGAGCTTGAGGCGCAGCTTCTGCCGCGCAAGGGAGTTCTTCGGCAACATCCCGAACACGGCCTTCTCGATCACCCGGTCGGGGTGATCGGCCAGCAGCTTCTCGGCCGGCGTGTGCGACTCATGTCCCATGTAGCCGGTGTGCTTGAAGTAGGTCTTCTGCTTCAGTTTGTTGCCGGTCAGCCGGACCTTCGACGCATTCAGCACGACGACGAAATCCCCGCCGTCCATGTGCGGCGTGAAGGTCGGCTTGTGCTTGCCACGGATCAGCTGGGCAACGGCCGTGGCCAAACGGCCAAGCGGGATGTCGGCCGCATCGACCACATGCCATTCGTGGGAAATGTCGGACGGCGTGGCGGTGAACGTCTTCATTCCTGATCTTCCTGCCTCAACTGGCGGCTGAACGTCAATTCGGATACAGTCACAAAAGATATGCGGCTTTGCGGGTGCCGTCAATGACGCGGTTGTGGCGGAATGACCTGCCGGAGCCAACCGTCGCGAGGAGGGACGTTTCAAATCTCGACGTGGGCCAACTCAAGACCGGATGGGACCCTCGGGTCTGCCAAGGCGGCCTCCACCGTGAGGGCTCCCCCCCGGATGCCTCGGGCTCCTGGGGGCATCGGCAGGGTGAGCATGGCCGGCCGCCCCCCTTCGCAGATCACGTCCGCTCCCCACACCATCCCGTCGGCCGTCACGAACCAGAAGACGTAACGGTGGTCGGGGCCGGGTTCCGGAAGACCATGGACGATCACGTTCCAGCGGTGACTCTCCGAGTCGGCGAAAATCGTGATCCCGCCGTCGTACCTACCCTTCACAAACGACGCTTGCATGACCGTCGATGCCTGCCGAAGCACCGAGAGGGTATCGGCGAGGGCGTCGGCGTGCGATTCGGCGTGCTCGAGCGCCAGCGTGAGGTGGTCGACCTGGCGGTGGGCCGCCCACGCGAGGCCCACCGCGAGCACGACGGTTGCCGCGGCGGCGATCGGCGTGATCCAGCGCTGCCATGTCGGGACCCGTTGCTCGGACAACTCGCGAACGACGCGACTCGTGAACCCCGGTCGTGGGGGCACCGGGGGCACGGCCATGGCCAACATCGCGAGTTCATCCTCAATCACGGCGACTTCGGTACGGCACTCCACGCATCGCGCGAGGTGGTCACGCATGAGTTGTTCGTCTGCCGAATCGAGCGCCCGAGCCACGTAGTCCTCGAGTTGATCCACAAACCAGTCGTGTGCCTTCATCAGACCCACTCCTTCAGGGAGGACAGTGCCACCCGCAACTTGCCCAGCCCGAGCCGGAGTCGCGTCTTGACGGTGCCGAGCGGGATATCGAGCAACTGCGCGATCTCCGAATGCGTGCGACCTTCGAAGTACGCCAATTGGACCACGTTGCGCTGGTCAGTGCCGAGTTCGCTGAGGGCCGCGTGCACTTCGCGGTGCACGTGCCACCCGGGTGTGGCCGCCTCATTGGGTTCCGTCGCCGCGACAACCTGCTCGAGTTCCGGTCGAACCCGATCGAGTAACCGCGAGCGGCGCCGCCGGGCGCGGAGTCGATCGATCGCTCGGTTGCGCGTCACTTGCAGGAGCCACGCGATGATGCCTCGCGACGTGGCGCTCGGTGGCTCAATCTTCTCCCACGCCAGCCGGAAGGTGTCGAGCACGATCTCCTCGGCCTCGTCCTGGTCCTGCAGCATGCCATGGGCAATGCCGAGCAACCAAGGTGCGCACGCGTCGATCAGTTCCGCGAGGGCACGTTCGTCGCGGGCGGCGATCCGCCGCCGCAAGTCCCGCTCGCGCGACGTCGCCATGAGACGCGGGCGTGCACTCGAATCAGGCAGGGCTGGACCGCGAATGGCTCGGGGCGTCATGCAGAGGGAACGCCCTGGGTGGCTGCACGGATTCCTCGCTCAGGCCGAGAGGAGCTTGGCCGTCAGGTGCATCGGCACGGCGGAGAGCGCCTGCGACACGATGCAACCAGACTTGGTCGCCTCGGCGAGCGTCTGGAACTCCGTCTCGCTCAACCCGGGCACCACGGCAGTGCATTCCAAGTCGATCCGCGTGATGCTGGGGTGGCCGTCGGCCTGGCCAAGATGGACCGTCGCCTTGGTCTTGACGGAAGTGGCGATGTGGCCCGCGGTCGCCGTGGCAAGCGCCAGGGCCATCGAATAGCAGCCGGCGTGGGCGGCGCCGAGCAGCTCTTCGGGGTTGGTACCCGTGCCATCTTCGAAGCGGGATGCGAAGGAGTAGGAACCCTTGAAGGCCCCGCTTCCGAGGGCAAGCTCGCCGGTCCCGGACTTGAGGTCGCCGGTCCAGCGTGCATCGGCATGTCGTTGCAAATGATTCTCCGTTCTCTGGGTGTGCAGGTGTTGGTTGATCCGGAGTCTAGCCCGGGGTGAGGCGCGATGTCATGGCTTCGGCCTCAAGCGAGGTAGTTCGGGGGGCGATACTGACGGTATGGACCGTCCACCCGGAAGCGTCCGTCCACCGCGGCCACTGGTACCCATGTCAACACCGACTGGACAGCGCAGGTTCCCCAGGCTGGCCGTAGCTCTCCTCTTCGGGAGTCTGGCCGTCGCGTGCCATGCCGGCGACCTAGACCCGACATCTCCCTCGGTCCCTGCCACCACAACGCTCCAGATCGAGACCAGCGGGACGAGTGAGGCCCTCGAGACACCGCTCACGCTCACCGGACCAAACGGCTTCGTGGCGAGCCGGACGTCTGCCGGTACGTTCGAGGGGCTCGTCGCCGGGCCGTACCACATCCACGCCGCGCCGGCGACACGAGACGGCCATCGCTGGGACCCCTTCCCCGCCGATCAGATGATCACGATCGATCCCGCGGGTGGACCGGTGCAGATCAGCGTGGAATACCGACTCGCCACCGGCGCGCTCGCGCTTGATGTCACCGGGCTGTCTAGCGGGGTCAACGCTGATGTCGGCCTCACC
>JBBRBZ010000218.1:0-3753 GCA_038205305.1 Gemmatimonadales bacterium | reverse complement strand
CTCGGCGATCATCAGCGAGACCGTGCCGACGATCACGACGGCTCCGATCGCAAATTTGGTGCTCGGCTTCATCTTGGCCACCTCCTGGCGACTGGAAATCTACCCCGGTACCCGGACCAATGCTGTAGGGATTTCCCCCTCAGAAAGGGTCAGGATTGATGATCGGCCCAGACCAGCGTGGCCCGGATCGCTCGCTGCCATTCTGCCCGCCGTTCCGCGCGCCACGCCTCCGTCGCCCGAGGGGTGAAACGGGCGACTCCGCCGAGCTCTGCAGCGGCGGGCAGGCTGCCACCGACCCCCAGCGCGGCGAGGCGGCCAGCACCGTACGCCGTCAATTCGACGCTTGGTGGGCGCTCGACTGACACATCGAGCAGATCGGCTTGGACCTGCATCAGCCAATCATTCATCGCCGCGCCACCATCGACGCGCAACTCCGTCACTCCACCCATCGCCTTGACCAGGTCCACGGTCCCGTGCGCAATCGCCTCGAGCGTCGCGCGCACGAGGTGCGCCCGGGTGGTGCCACGCGTGAGCCCAGTGATGGTGCCCCGTGCAGTCGCATTCCAATAGGGCGCTCCCAATCCGGTGAACGCCGGCACGACCACTACGCCGCCATTATCGGTGACGCTCGCCGCGAGGGTGGCGCTCTCGCCGGCGTCGGCGAGGATGCCCAGCCCGTCTCGCAGCCACTGGACAGCGGCCCCGGCGATGAAGGTGCTCCCCTCGAGCGCCCAGCCGATCCCCCCACGAGCGTTCACCGCCACCGTGGCCAGCACGCCATCCCCCGGCATCGGCGGCGCCTCGTCGCCGGTGTAGCGAAGCAGGAAGGCCCCGGTGCCGTAGGTGATCTTCGCCATCCCCGCCGTGGTGCAGCCCTGCCCGAAGAGCGCCGCCTGCTGGTCACCGGCGACCCCTGAAAGAGGTATCGACCAGCCAAACCACTCAGGAAGGGTCAAGCCCAGCAGCCCCACGCTCGGCACCACCTCGGGGAGGATAGCCCGCGGAATCCCGAAGAGGGCCAGGAGTTCGTCGTCCCAATTGCCCTCCTTGAGGTTGGCCAAGAGGGTTCGCGAGGAGTTGGTCGGGTCGGTCACGTGAAGCCCGCCGGTGAGTCGAGCGATCAGCCAGCTGTCCACCGTCCCGGCACAAAGCTCACCCCGCCGGGCCTTCTCACCAATCGCGGGGTCACGCAGCAGCCATTCGAGCTTGGTGGCGGAGAAATATGGGTCGAGCAGCAGCCCGGTCTTCTCCCGCAGCATCGGCTCGAGCCCCTGCTCGCGCAACTCCGCGCAGCGGGCGGTCGTGCGACGGTCTTGCCAGACCAGCGCGGGGCCAATCGGCTCGAGCGAGGCCCGGTCCCAGAGGACCACCGTCTCACGCTGGTTGGTGATCCCCATGGCGTCGACCCGAACATTCGCGGCCCGGAGTGCCTCCCGACAGGCCTCGACCGAGGCCGCGAGCAGGTCCGCCGGGTCGTGCTCAACCTCGCCCGGATGGGGGAAATGCTGGCGAATCTCGCGATAACCGCGACCCAGCATTCGACCGTCATGACCGAGCACGAGGGCGGTCGCTCCGGTGGTCCCCTCGTCGAGGGCAAGAATCGTTGGCATGCCACAATCTGGGGCCCTTTATGCCGCTTCCCAAGCTATCTTTCAGGGTTGGTTTTTCGACCCCTCCGGACCCTCGCGCGGAAGTACGCCACGATGACCTATTCGACCCTCCTCTACAGCCTCGAAGCCGACGGCATCGCCGTCGTCACGGTCAATCGTCCCGACAAGATGAACGCGCTCAACGCCGCCGTGTTCACCGAACTGGCCGAGGTCGCCAAGCAGGTCGCCCAGGACGATGCGGTGCATGGTGTGATCATCACCGGCGCGGGGCCGAAGGCGTTCGTGGCCGGTGCGGACATCAGCGAACTCGCCGCCGTCAATGCCAAGGAGGGTGAAGAACTCGCCCGCCGTGGATCGGCAGTCTTTCTTGCCTTCGAGCGACTCCCCAAGCCGGTCATCGCAGCGGTCAACGGCTTCGCCCTCGGTGGCGGCTGCGAACTCGCGATGGCGTGTCACATCCGACTCGCCGCGCCGAATGCTCGCTTCGGCCAGCCCGAGGTGAAGTTGGGGCTGATTCCTGGCTACGGCGGCACGGTGCGGCTGCCGCGGCTGATTGGCCGGGGTCGCGCGCTCGAATTGCTGCTCACCGGCAACATCATCGATGCCGACGAGGCATACCGGATCGGACTGGTCAATCGCGTCGTGCCAACCGAGTCGCTGCTCGACGAAGCGAAGGCACTGCTCCGCACCATCGGGCAGCAGAGTCCGACCGCAGTGCGCGCAGTGATCGAGACGGTGGACAGCGCGCTCAACCTGACGATGGACGAGGCCCTGGCCGAGGAAGCGAAACAGTTCGGCTGGCAGTGCGGCACGGAAGACAAGCAGGAAGGCACCGCCGCGTTTCTCGGCAAGCGCCCCGCCCTCTTCCCCGGCAAGTAGTCAGGGTGCGCGCGGCGACGATCGTGGTGCGGAGCTTCCGCAACCTCGCCGATGCCGTGCTCGACGTCCCGGTGGAGGGGCTTGCGCTGCTGGGCCCCAACGGTCATGGCAAGACCAACTTTCTCGAGGCGCTCGCCTACCCGGTGCTCTTTCGCTCGGTGCGCGGTGCGGCCGATCGCGAACTGGCGCGTTTCGGTGGGCCCGGCTTTCACGTCGGGCTGACGCGGGAAGATGGCGTCACCATTGCGACCACGTGGAATGCGCCCACGCGGAAGAAGCGGATCACCGTTGGCGGCGAAGAATTGGCGACCATTTCCGGGGCACTCGGCGCCTGGCTCGCGGTGACTTTTCTGCCGACCGATCTCGCGCTGGTACAGGGCGGCGCCTCGGAGCGTCGGCGCTGGCTCGATCGGATGCTCTCACTCGCCGACCGGACCTATCTTGAGGCGCTGCTGCGGTACCGGGCGGCGCTCAGCCAGCGGAACGCGGCACTGCGACAGGGGCATGTCGACGCCGCCACCGCATTCGATGGCACGGTGGCGAATGCGGGGGCAGTGGTGACGGCACGACGCCTCGCCTGGGCCGCGTCGGCAGACGAGCCGTGGCAGGAAGAACTCGCCGCGCTCGGCGAATCGACGCCAGTGGCATTGCGCTACCGTGGCGACGAAGCGCTCGCCGACGCAGAAGCTTGGCCCGCACGATTGGCAGCCTCCCGCACCCGTGATGCGGCGCGAGGGCAGACGCATGTGGGCCCACACCGTGATGATGTGGTGCTCGGGCTCGGTGGCCACGCGCTGCGGGACTATGGCTCCACCGGGCAGCAGCGGTCCGCCTCGATCGCGCTGCGACTACTGGAGCGAGAGACGCTGGCCCGGGCGCGCGGGGTACGGCCGGCGCTGCTGGTGGATGATGTCTTCGCTGCGCTCGATCGTGAGCGGCAGTCACGATTGGCCACACGGCTCGCGGCATTGCCGGGACAGCGAGTGGTGACGGCACCGCGCGAGGACGAGTTGCCCCGCGCGCTCGACCTGCCGCGCTGGTCGGTGGTCGAGGGCCAGATCCTGCCGAGCGCACCGGTGACGGCGTGAGAGAGCCGATTCGGCGGCGGCGGAAGCGGAAGAGTGCCGAGCCGGACTTGTCGAAGCCGACGCCGCTCGGTGCGGCGCTCGATCACTGGGTCGAACAGAGTGGCTTGGCGCGTCGGCTCAAGATGGCCGAGGTGGTCGCAGAATGGGCCGCCTTGGTGGGACCGCAGATCGCCGCC
>JBBRBZ010000217.1:0-3756 GCA_038205305.1 Gemmatimonadales bacterium | reverse complement strand
AAGCGTTCGGGTACCGCTCCTCCACGAACGACCCGATGGGAAACGACTCACGCTCCGCTATGTCCGCTTTCGGTCGACTGCGGCAAGGCCGGGCACGCCAATCGTCTTCCTGGCCGGCGGCCCTGGTGACGCGGCAACCCGAGTGTTTCGTGGCATGCCGATCGCCTTTCTCAACCAGCTGCGGGCGATTGCCGACGTCATCGCATTCGACCAACGAGGGACGGGACTTTCCGAGCCATTGAACCCACTCTGTCCATCAGGCACCCTGCTGCCGTATGCGCAGGCGATCGATACCGCTGCGCTGCTCGCCACGCTCCGTGCCCGGGTGCGCTCCTGCCTCGACAGTACGATTCGCGATGCTGATATGGTCAAGGGCCTCACGACCTTCGAGAGTGCGGCGGACCTTGACGATCTACGCCGTGCCATCGGCGCACCTTCCATCAGCCTGTTGGCAGGGAGCTATGGTACCCACCTCGCACTCGCGGCGGCGCGTCAGTTTCCCGGGTTGATTGATCGGATGGTGCTGGCCGGCGTTGAAGGGCCCGACGACACCTTCAAGGACCCGGCGCGAGTTGACGAGGTCATCCGGGAAATCGCCCGTACCCGACGTCCCACACTCGAAGCCGACATTCGGCTCATTCGGTCCCGATTGGCCGCTGAACCTGCTCGGGTGCCGCTTCCAGATGGTGCCACACTCGTACTGGGGGAGTGGGAAGTAGAGCGATGGATCGCCGAAGCGGTGGACGAGGTGCGGGAGATCGACGCCGTTGTTGCTGCAGTGCCGGCACTGCTCGCAAAGAACTACTCGGTCCTTGCCCGGTGGGCATTGGGATTCCGTGCTCCCCGAATGCTCAATCTCATGAACCTGACCATGGACTGTGCCTCGTACGCGTCGCACGGCCGCCTGGAAGCGATCCGCCTGAACAAAGGAGACGCCATTCTGGGCGATGCGATCAACTTCCCGTTGCCTAGCCTCTGCGATGTGCCCGGCCTGCCGAGACTGCCCGATGCATTCCGGGCACCGCTCCACTCTGGGGTTGCGGCACTGCTCATCGTCGGCACGTTGGATGGTCGGACGCCCGTCGCCAACGCGCGTCAGGTGGCGGCGGGAATGCCGAAGGCGAGAGTCATGGTCGTTGAGGGAGCGTCACACGGGCTCTTCCACGAGGAACAGGCATTGCGAGCGATGATCGACTTTCTCGCGAACAGGCAATAGCGGGTAGACGCGTCAATGACCCGTCAACGCTACAGTCCAAGCTGAGACTTTCAAACCGACAACGCTGCGACTCGCGGCTCCCACATCGTGCGGTACCGGAAAACTACTGATCTGTTGCTGCCTCCCGCAGCGCATGCCGATTGCGAAACCAGATGATGAACCCTAACAAGAGGGCGCCGGCAGCGCTCCACGTAAACGCACTGCTCGCCACAGTGCCGCTCGCAAGCCCGAAGACTCGACCGACCGCTGACAAGGCGAAACCGATCCCCAGTAGGGCCACCCCCCAGCCGAAGCGCCTCACCGGCCCATGCTCACTTCCGCGTGCGCTCATCACTCCGGCCGCAGCAATGGCCGCTCCTCCGACCAGTGCTATGAAATCGATCAGTCGAAAGAGGAGTGACATCATCCTTCCACGGTGGTTGGAATGTGTTGCTCTTCGGGGGGTCTGGTCACCTCGGTGACACCAAGCCTCGGATCATCTTGGCCACGTCGTTGAGAATGGCGCCGGTCGAGTCCCCCGCGCGTTCGGGTGCGTAGGCGTAGATGCTGCCGTACTGTCCGAGCTCCACGCCTTCGGCGAGAACTCCCTCCCCGTCCGTCATCCGTTGGCGTGGACTGTGACTGGCTCCGTGGCGGCTCAGCAGGGACCAGACGCCGAGGTGCTGAAGCGAATCGGCGATGGCGGTCCACGAGATCTGCCAACTCGGAAGTTCGCATGACACCCAACCGGATGACGTTGACGGGACATCGCATTTTGGTCCAAGGTGGGTCGGCACCGTTGGCCGCCCAAGGGAATCACGAGGAATGAACCAGTACAGGTACAATGCACCAGAAACCCGCCCCTTCGACTCGACCAGGCGCAGCATTCGAAATGGCTCCCAGACCATCCCGCTTGGGAGTGCCATGATGCGAAGTTCTCTCGCGCCGGACCGTGGCGCTGTGGCGCGGAGAGCCGCCAATCCCGTTGCACGTGCGGCCCAATCGACCATGGTGTCCACGCCAGCGACTCCGGTTGAATCGAGGCGGGTCACGCCTTGGGCCCCAGCCTCCCGTACCGTGCCAGTCGCGATCAGTGCTACCAGAAACCATATGGCTCGCATGCGCTACTCCGTGGAAGTCTCGCTAACGGCTTGCGCTCCTGGTGCTGGGCCAGGTGAGGCTGCGGCAAACCTTGAATAACAATACACCGCGGCGGCTGAACCGCTTGGCCTCGACAGCAGCAAGCGCGTGGTGGGCAGTCTCCGGCGTAGCTGCCCACAAACCGGCTATTTGTTGGCCTTGGCGGTAAAGGCAACTCGCACACGCCACACCTGTGGGTATCCGTCGGTAACACTCAGCAACAAGTCACCATTTGCCGTTGCCGCAATCCGCGGAGTCCCCTCCATGGTCGGCAGCTCTGCCTCGGCAAGCCCCTTTCCGTCGCGGCTGAGAATTTCCAACCAATTGTGGTGTGGTGACGTGGCGTCGCCCGACAATGCCGCGGTCGTATAGACCAGGGCGAATGTACCGTCCGGTC
Organism: Gemmatimonadales bacterium; assembly: GCA_038205305.1. GTDB lineage: Bacteria > Gemmatimonadota > Gemmatimonadetes > Gemmatimonadales > GWC2-71-9 > Palsa-1233. The sequence goes on along the minus strand of JBBRBZ010000217.1, from coordinate 1,024 downwards.
GCGCTGCGATTCCGCGCACACTCACCGGCGCCCAATGCGTGCCGCCGGCTTGCGTCGTGACGCGGGCAGCCGGAAAGCGGTTCGTCCCGACGGTTCGCGTCGTGCCGCCCGCCCAAATGCGCAAGATACCGGGATAGGGCCCTGCGTAGACAATCGCACCGGTCGAAGTGCCAGTGATTGCCCCGGGATTGCCGGTGCTGTGCATCGCGACGTCGTCGTCACCGATCGGCGCAAAACTATCTGCTACGACACCGGTCGCGAGGTCGAACGCGCGCACCGCAAAGCCGCGCTTCAGCAACAGTTTCACAAACCAGACGCGGTCATTGCCGATGACGAAATCGACGCCTGGTGGCGCCAAAGGTACCACGAGTTGTGACAGATTCTGACCGTCAGCTGTAAAATGGGAAATCCGTTTGAGCCGGAAGTCCCAGACGTAGATCGAGCCATCGGAGCCGGCAACGATACGCGAGGCGTTCCGAAACTCGCCCGGCCCTTCACCATCCCTGCCAAACGCATGGCGGAAGGATCCGTTCTTGTCGAAGATCACGACCTTGTTGTTGAGGGGATCGACCACATAGACCGACCCGTTGCGCCCTTCGACCGCGCCACCAGCCGCGCCCAACATGCCTGCGCCAAGTCGTCGATCGTTCACGGATAGCGGGCCAGTACTATCTGAGAGGTCCGACCATCCATAGGAGGCAATCTTTTCAATGCGCAACACCGGCATTGATTGCGCGGGAAGCTTGCCGACCGCCATGAAGGCGAGGACCAGAATGCCGCGGACCGATCCAATCGAGTGTTGCACGAGGCCTACTCTGTGGGAGGATTGCCGCGAGCTGGCTTGGGCCCGCGTCCCTATCTGCCCAACGGCGTGCGCTGCTGCTGCCGGGCGAGTGGTGGCTCGGCGCAGTCCTTGGATAAAACATACTCCGCGCCGCGCCATCGCTGTCAGCGACACGGACAAGAACGCCATCTCGCCCGAATCCGATCACTTCCTTGCGACCGTCCGGGAGCACCAGCTTGC
>JBBRBZ010000216.1:0-3776 GCA_038205305.1 Gemmatimonadales bacterium | reverse complement strand
CAGGGCATCCTGCTCGGCTTCCGACTCGGGCAGCTGGTGCATGCGGGCGAGGCGGGCCCGATGCACTTCTTCGACAAGGACACCTGGCTGCTTCGCGACACCCGCATTGAGGAAGGGATTCGCATCGTGCCCGGCGGCACTGCCGTGCGGGAAGGCGCCTACCTCGCACGCGGCGTCATCGCGATGCCACCCTGTTATGTCAACGTTGGCGCCTATGTCGATGAAGGGACGATGATCGATTCGCACGCACTGGTTGGTTCCTGTGCGCAGGTGGGGAAGCGGGTCCATCTCTCCGCCGCGGCTCAACTCGGCGGTGTGCTTGAGCCGGCAGGAGCGATGCCGGTGATCGTCGAGGACGATGTCCTGGTGGGCGGGAACTGTGGTGTGTATGAGGGGACAATCATCCGGACTCGAGCGGTGCTGGCGCCGGGCGTCATTCTCAGTGGCGGGACGGCCGTCGTGGATCTAGTGCACGACAGGATTCTGCGCAGGGAAGGGGACCAACCGCTCGAGATCCCGGCGGGCGCGGTGGTGGTGCCGGGGAGCCGGCCGGTCCGCCACGGCACCGGTGCGGCGATGGGAATTGCGCTGTATGCGCCGGTGATAGTCAAGTACCGGGATGAGAAGACGGATGCGGCGGTGAGACTTGAAGAACTCTTGAGATAGAAGAGAGACGAGAGAAGCGAACCGCTCAAGTAAGGCATCCCTCCTCCCGGCCCCGAGCGCAGCAAGGGCTACCGGATGCCGAAAAAAAGGCTACGGGCTCACTGCGGCGGAGGAGTCGGCGCCCAAGCTCCACCTCGAACAGTCGTCCGGGTTGATGGATCTGCAGACCCGGTGGCTGGACTCACTCTCCGGTGCGTACCGCCGTCATCGTGAGCTCAATCCTGGCGGAGCGAGCCAACTCTTTGACTGCAACCGCTGAACGGGTTGGTAGCGGCTCGACCGTGAAATACTCGCGGTAGATTTCGTTGAATCGGTTGTAGTCGGACATGTCGACCAGATATGCCGTCACGGCTACGACACTCGTCAGATCCATGTCTGCCGCCTTGAGAACGGTCTGGAGATTCGACAAGAGCTGTCGCATCTCCGCTTCGAATCCGCCACTCACGAGCTGCCCGGTCTTCGGCTCGCCACCGGTCGCCCCGGAGAGGTAGAGCGTGTTGCCAACCAGAATCGCTGGCGACAGCGGCGAGGGGGTTGGCTTGTAGCCCGGCGGTTGGATAGCACGTTTGGTTGGCATCTCGGTCGATTGTCCCTCTATTCGCGCCGGTCGCCCGACGGGCAGAACGGCGACTCTCATGAGTGAACGCGTCAGCTGAACCATTCCTGGTTCGAGGCGATGCAAGCTACCATTGACAGCTTCGAAAATCAGGCGAGGCGCTCTGGGTGAGGTCGAATAGGTTCCTCATGGAGGGTTGTCAGATGGAGAAGTTCACACATCCGATGGTGGCAACCCATGACTGATCGGGCGAGTTGGTGGCGGGTGGCCCGCTGGTCCTGGCTCGGGATCGGCGGGGCATGGGGTGCGTGGGTGGGGTTTGGAGGGTACTTCGCCGTTCCCCGAAATGCTGACAGTTTTGCGTCTTTGCTCGCATCCGGTTTTTTCGTTGCGTTTGCGGTGCTGGGGCTGCTCGCCGGAATGGCGGTGGGCGGGTCCGCCGGCTGGTTGGTCGAACGTGTGATGCGTCGGCTTGGTGCTGGCACCACCACGGCGGTCGTGGTTGCCTCACTGGCCGCCGTGTGTGCCGTGTGGCAAGTCTCCAGTCTGGTCCTCAATCGTTATCCAGGACTCCGTGGGCCGGTTGCACAAGCCACCGCCGGGGCGAAGGCATCGCCAGCAAGCCCGTGTACCGCACCTCCGCCGTCCGACCCGGCGGCGCGCAAGAGTTGGGAGGCCGAATGCCGCTGATTGCAGTACTAGACATCGAGGAGCGGAAGGATGGGCACGGTGATCGCCAGCGGCTACCTTTCCGTCTCCAGTTGCCTGCTCCAGTATCCATCGGCCCGCGATCCAAAGTGAGGCGCGTGTGAATACCCCGACCCGCATGGCCCTCCCGGTCGTCCTCTGCGCATCGTTGGTGGTAGCCTGCGGCGGAAGTGGGAGCACCGGCCCCGGCACGAATCCTCCCCCGGGCACGACGGCACGCATTTCCATTCAGCAGACCACGACCGCCCCGACAATTTACGCTGGCGACATCTATGGCAAGAGCGGCCCCGCCGCCCTGAGTCGAGTCGACTTCACGCCACAGGACAAGCGCTGCTCGGCACAGCCCGGACCGAACCTCTGCTACTTTGATGTGAAAGTTGGCGAAACCGTCACGTTGGTGGCGTCTGATGTGCTGGCTGAGGCAAATATCGGCGCCTATCCGACCGTCAACGTACCGGACGACCCGCGCACAATCCAATCCCAATTCGTCGGCTTCACCGGGCCGTGCGCGACGCCAGCACCTGGCGTCTGCACCTTCAAGGCGACCGGTGATCAAACCGTGACCGTGCAGTACAAGCCGCTCAATCTGACCAAAGTGAATTTCTCCGGACTGGGGGTCTGGCAATTCACCGTGGTACAGCCCGATCCACTTGGCCTGACCTTCCAGCAGGCGGCTGGCACGTTGACCACGTACCGAAGCTATGGCGTGTTCACGATCGGGGTAACCCATCCGCGGTGCATTGGCCTGGCACCAGGAGAACGGTGCGCTTACATCCTGACGCCAGACAACGCCAGCATCGCCTTTGATATCTATGACTCGCAGAGTCCCCAGCCGCTCGGGAGCCCGGGACCGCTCTCGTTTGTCGGCTGGGGAGGCGCCTGTGCTGGCAGCACCGCGCACTCGGCGAACACCGTGGCAGCGTGCACGCTGTCCGGGAGCGGCGATCGGACCGTCGTCATCAAGTGGGAATACTATCGCTGCGTCTCTTCGTCCGGCGCCCCGTATGCCAGTGAGGGCACCAGCAGTTGGAAGATCGATCCGACATCACGAATCCTGACGGACAACAATTGCGTGCTGACCCAATGACACGTGCTGCGACCGCTGAGGCGGCGCGTCAGCACCAGGGGAAGTGGAGTCTGTCGCACAGGTAGTGATAAAATAGCTGGTCGACCCGCCCCTGATCGACCCGCCCCGCCCACCGCTCCGCAGATGAGCCATCCGGGGTTCCTTCCCCGCTTTCCGCACAGGACATCCCTGCTACTCGCCATGAGGCCCTGCATGCCCTCCAGTGACCCGCTCCTGCCCAAGGACTTCTCCCGACGGGAAATCGTGCAGCTGCTGTCAACCCTCATGGCCGCAAGCGCGGGGCTGTCGCTCGATGCCTGCGGGAGCGGCGCGCCGACCGGCCCGGGCGGCGGCACGCTTGGCCACACCGACACGACGCTCCCACAGGTCAGTGGCACAGTGACCCTGCCGAGTGGTTCAGGCCTCAAGCTTGATGCCCTGACGATCACGGGGATGGGGCAGCGTATCCCACTGGCCACGGCAAGTTTCGCCATCGGCGTCTCGACCAACTCCCCGTCACTCGCCGTGGTGACCGATGCCGCGGGTAATGGTATCATGGCCGGCTTTCTTCAGGCAGGAACCAGCGGAACCATCACCCCGCAGTCCACCGCCATGGCCCTCGTCTGGATGTCGCTCGGCGGACCCTTCGTGCCCGGCAACCTCAAGGGTGGCTTGCTGGCGCTGCTCGCCGCTGATCCGGCGATCACGGCGTTTGGCGAGGTGCTCGCCACGCGGATTGCCGCCGACCCGCTTGCCATTGTCCATGGTGATGCTGCCGTG
>JBBRBZ010000215.1:0-3786 GCA_038205305.1 Gemmatimonadales bacterium | reverse complement strand
CGTCTACCTGGTCACGCTGCCGTTTGATCCGGCGAACATCGGGAGCGCGGGGCAGGTGGGTGTGGTGACGCGCGGCTGGGCTGATCCGCAGAACTACAAGTCACTCAAGGACGCGCGGGACTACACCTCCAAGAAGCCGGGCGTGCCGCTCGCGCCGGGGAAGTTCTACACCATGACCTTCCCGCTGCAGCCGGATGACCAGATCATCAAGCCGGGCCAGCAGCTGGCGCTGATGATTCTCTCGAGCGATCTCGGCTTCACGATTCACCCGAGCCCGGGTACTGAGCTTTCGGTGGACCTGAACGGCACGTCAATCACGATCCCGGTGCTCGGCGGCGCGGCCGCGCTGCGCCGGGCGATGGGGCAGTAGACCTCTCGCAGTCTTCAGGCATGACCACGCCGCCGCGCTCCGGATGATCGGGGTGCGGCGGCGGTGTGCTTCTATGGCCGGAAGATCTCAGTGCGAATCGGGGGACCCGATCGCTGTACCGTACCAGATGGTGGACACCTGGCCAGTTCTATCCATGCCCAGCTTTCCAGGGCCAGGCTGATGGCTGGCTCTCCAGTCCTCAAAACTAGTTGATGATCCGTTGATTCCGGATTGCTATCGTGGGGCAGGAGCTTTCGGATGTTTTACGGACCCGGCTCCTTCACCCTCTAGGGAGAGTGTCTATGAAGCAGATGGGCCGGTGGTCGGTGGTCCTGCTGGTCGGCGTGATGGTCTGGGCGTGTGCGGAATCGCCCACCACACAGAAGGACCAAGGGTGGCAGTTCGCGCCAGGGTATGAGGCGGGGAAGCACCAAGTCCTCGATCCTTCCGAGATCATGGCAGGCGTTGGTTGCGCTCCGGTGGACTCACTCTTGGCGATCGGAATTGCCGTTCCCGTGCCTACCAAAGGAACGAAAGGGTTCACCTGTGTTGGCGTTCCTCGTGATTCCGTGCAGGCAGCCGTCCGCCGGTACATCGCTGCACTCCGATCCGATGGGTGGGGTGCGGCCATGCAGTCAGAGCCTTCACCGGATGGTAGTGACGGCTACTGGGTTTGGGCACAGAGTGAAGATGTTTGTGGCGATCCCGTCGATGGACCTTCGTACACAGTCAGCGTCTGGGACTACAGTGATCCGAATATGCCGGTTTGGACATTGGCTGTTGTTGTTCCCCACTTTGATATGTGCGTATCGGGCGGGATGTTCCGAGCTTGGGTGGTACTCGCAGGCGGCGGGGGCGGAGGAGGTGGTGGGGGGGGAGGCGGCGGTGGTCAAGGAAACCGCATGCTCCCAATGGACGTTGCGGATTCCGGAGGGCACCCAACTTGTCCTAGTGGGAACACCAATCCTGTTGACAGGGCAAAGGAGAGCGCATGGTGTCGGGGTGGTACACCACAAGGAGCTCACCTTGCTCTCATTAATGCTGCACTTGCACGACTTGATGCTTTGGGTGGAGCATGTCACGATATCGCAGATACATTCCGGGGCCTGATGGCGAATGGTGGATTTCACGAGTTCACATACCAAGCCGGAGATCCCGGAAGCGGTTTCTCCAGCAGAAAGTCTGGGGTTACGGGGTGGACCGCCATGGACGACGCATACTACTCTTATTCGGGTGCCAATCCACTCATTCAGGATGGCGTCAAGCTGACACTCCAACAGGAGCTGGTTCATGAAATGGATCACATCCTTGGCAATCCTGGCACGTTCGATGGATATGGGCACAACGATTCATTCCTCCACACCACGATGCACTCACAAATGTGCACCGATGCGCCGTAGGCCGATGCCCCGGACGATTCTCGGGAGGTTACTACTTCTTTGTTGGGCAAGTGGCTTGACAACCTCTGCTTGCGCACCTCTGCGGGCGCAAGCACAAGCACCCATCTTGGCAACAACAACCGATAGTATTCTCTTCACGCTCACGCTCCGAGCCGTCGCGTCCGATCCCTTGATCACGCGTCCGATCAGGATCGATCCGCACCCGATGATCTCAAACGACACTGTATCATCCGGGTCTGCGGCCTTCCGTGCCGTCGTGCCTGCAGGGGTTGTCAGCGCTCGGCGTGCCGAGGTGGTTCGCATGGAACTTGAGACTACAGACAGTGCCGTGGAGCCAAGTCACTGCCCCCGGATGCGAAGTATTCACGAGGAAGATATTCCAAGGCGGACCAATTGCCCTTCATCGGCTAGTCAATTGATCGCGTTTGGACTGTCACGCCCAATGTCAGGAACTGGATCTGCTGCGGCCTCTCAACCGCAAGAAGGTGACATGCGAGCCATCCGGATGATACTCGTAAATATTGGACCGCATGGCTTCGCACGATTTGGTAGTGACTACCTGTATGCCTTTCATCGCGGTGATTGGACCTTTCAACGGTGGGTCCTCGTGTTCCGCGTTGAGTGAGGTGAGGTTGGAGGTAGATACTTTATGGGTTGGTGAACCGTTCCGGCTCTCCCGAAAAGTTTGTCCCGGAGTGCCCCCCCCCCGTGGGTTTTCACCCCCTCGCGTGTCATTCTCCATGGAGAGGAGAACGCGATGCCCCGTATGGCCACCGAAGCCGACATCCGCCAGATATATGACTGCACCATCGATGCGCTGTTCGGCTTCGTGGTGCGGCGCTGTGACGGCGACCGGGACCTGGCCGAGGACATCGTGCAGGAGAGCTGGCTCCGCGCTGTGCGGAGCTGGCACACCGACGGACTCCCGGACAATCCTGGGGCCTGGCTGACCACGGTCGCCAGGAATCTTCTCTCCAATCATTTCAGGCGTCCCGCCTTCGAACCGCTCGACGCCGACCTCCTCCCCGCCGTGCTCCAGTCCACTGGTGCTCAGACCGAGGCACGTGCCTCGCTGATCACCCGGGCCTTGGCCCGCGTCTCGGCGACCCAAGCCGTGCTACTCCGCGCCTTCCACTTCGATCGGCGGCCGGTGGCCGACATCGCCGTCGAGCACGGGCTCTCGCAACGCGCGGTGGAAGGGCGATTGCGCCGGGCCCGCACCGAACTACGCCAACAGATCGAATCTGATCCTGACTCTGAAGGAGAGATCCCATGACCACCGACCCGATGGACAGCCCCACCCCGGAATTCCGTGCCCACCTCGAATGGGAGGTGACCCGTGCCTTCCGACGCGAAGCCTCGCTCGGCAGCCGGCGTTTCGAGAAGCGGAGGCGTCGCATGCGGATCGCCACCGCCGTCGCCGTCTGCCTCGCACTCGGGACGGTGAGCAGTTTCGCCACCGCGCAGGTGCGCGACAGTGTACGGCGCGACTCACTGCTCGATGCGGCCCGGTCGCAGCTGGACTTGTTGCGACTCCGTGAGCAGGTGGCACAGAAGCAGTACGACGCTGCCTCACGGAAAGCGAGCGCCGGGGTGATCAGCAAGGAGGAGCTGGCGTCGACCCGTTCCGAACTGATGGCGATCGAAGCGAAGCTGGTGCGGAGTGCGCTCAACATCGCTGAGATCCAGGCCGCGTCCATGCCGCCGCGCGACGACCTGAATGCCCCGCTGGTGAAGGGTCGCGATTTCGTGAAGGAGCGGATTGAGGCCGAGATGACTCGGGTGCAATCGGAATCTTCCGCGCGCGAACAGAACCTGTCGGAAATGGAGCGACAACACCGGGTCGGTATGGTCAATGAGCTCGCAGTGAAGGAGGCGCAGGCCGACAATGAGCGAGTGCAACATGAGATGATGCTGGGTGCTGAGAAGTTGCATCTCCGGCAGGAGTACGTGGCGAAGAAGACTCCCGTGGAGCAGCTGACGACGCGACTCGATTCGGTGCAGCGCCTACTCGAC
>JBBRBZ010000214.1:0-3802 GCA_038205305.1 Gemmatimonadales bacterium | reverse complement strand
TCCCGGCGGCGGTTCTGTGGTTTGGGAGGAATCGAGCCAATCGGCTGGCTTGCCGCTGACTCAGCTGGTCGAGGTCGAGCCCAGGATTCTCCTCATGCTGGACCATGATCAGCGGGCAGCCCGGCGGTGTCACGCCACGGCTTCCGCCGCCCACCCAGCCAGCGACACGGTCCGTCGCCACGACTCCGGGTGGCTCCGGAACCAGGACATCACCAGCAGCCGTTCATGCAGCCGACCGGCGTCCACCCGATCGCTCGCCTCGATGGGGCGTGCCATCTCCTCTCGCACCACGCCGGCGAAGGCCTCGCGCTCGATCGGACTCACCGGATCGGGGTAGCAGGCGCGCACCTCTCCTGAGCGGATCAGGTAGATCCGATCGTCACCCTGGCTTCCCGGGTCGCGATAGACGAACGAGAGCAGATCGAGTGACGCGCGTCCCCTGGTGGTGGCAGCGAGGAGCCATTCCAGCGACTCGAACTTCTCGCGCCACCGCAGCGCCCCCTCGAAGTCGCCGCCCTCGGCGCGGGCGGTCATCTGAATGACAATTCGGTCGATCGGGTGGACGCTGCGTCCGTCGCAGAAGGCCGCCGCCGCCTCGGCCCGCTCCTGGTAGAGCAGCTCGGTGGTCGCACCGGTACACGGCCCCAGGCAAGTGCCGAAGTCGTAGCGCGGGCAGGCCGCCCGCCGCGGCTCGGCGAAGAGGTCGGCCTGATCGGTGTAGTGCAGCGGCATGTCGGCCCGGCAGTCGCGCAGGCCGAGCAGGTCGGAGAGGACGCGTGCCGCATCCTGCGCGCGCGCCGGCGAGGGGAGCGGACCCCAGTTGCGACCGCGGTGGCGATCGGGGTTGGCTGTCGCGAGCAGTCGCGGCGCCGGTTCGTCGGTGAGCACCAGGAAGGCGTACTTCTTCGACCGGTTCATCGCCACGTTGAACGGCGGGCGGTGCTTCCGGATCAGCCGCAGTTCGGCCAGCGACGCCGCGAACTCGCTCGGCGTGTAGTCGAACTTGATATCGCTGGCCGCATGAAGGATCCGGGCCTGCTTGTCGGAGGGGTAGGAGGCCCGGAAGTAGCTCAACAGCCGGGTCCGCACCGCCTTGGCCTTTCCCACGTAGAGAATCCGCCCCGTGGCATCCAGCATCCGGTAGGTCCCCGGCCGGTCCTCGGCGAGGCGCTGGATGCGGAACTTGAGGGTCGCCAGATCGGCGTTGGGGAGGACGAGTGAGAGGGTGCTCACCAGGCAAAGATAGAGGGGAGAACGGAGAACAGAGGACAGAGAACAGAGAACAGAGAACAGAGAACCACCCCTAGGCACGGCACCCCGATCCTGGGCGGAGCCCGTCCTCGGTTCTCCGTTCTCTGTTCTCCGTTCTCTATTACCGCTGGCACCGGTAGCAGAAGACGGTCCCTCTTGCATCGATCTCATGCGTCGCCGCGAGTTTCGTCCCGCACACCTTGCACGCCTCCCCTTCGCGGCCATACACGAACAGCTCCAGCTGGAAGTTGCCGGGCTGGCCGGTGGAGGAGACGTAGTCGCGGAAGGAGGTTCCCTCGCTCTCGATCGCTGCCGTGAGGATCCGAACGATGTGACGGTGCAGGGCGTGGAGCTGTTCCACCGGCACGCGGTCGGCAGGTTTCGACGGATCGATGCCGGCAGCGAAGAGCGCCTCGGTGGCGTAGATGTTTCCCACGCCGACCACCACCTTCTGGTCCATCACCACCTTCTTGATCGCGGCGCGTGACTTCCCGATCCGCTCGGCGAAGATCGCCGGCGCAAAGCGCGGATCGAGCGGCTCGGGGCCGAGACGGGATTCGTATTTCGCCCACCCCGCATCGTCAAGCCAGCGCAGCGTGCCAATGCGGCGTACGTCGCGATAGACCAGCATCGCGCCGTCATCGAGGGTACAGAGCAGGACGGCGTAGTGGTGCTCTTCATCGGAGAGTGGCCGATCGTAAATCAGCAGCGACCCGGTCATCCCCGGCTGCACGGCAAGCGTGTTGGTGTCGGTGTGGAGCAGGGCGTGCTTGGCTCGCCTGGCGACTTCCAGAATGGTGCGGCCGAGCAGCTGCTTCAGCAGCTGTGCTTTAGTCACGCCCTCGAGGACATTGTCGTGCCGCAATTCGGCGGTGACGATGCGCCGCCCCTGCAGGCGGGGCTGCAGCTGGCGGACCAGGGTCTCGACTTCGGGGAGTTCGGGCACGGCCAAAGGTAGAGGGTCCCGCCCGCTATTTCACGATGGTGAGGTAAGCGGTGGCCGAGGTCAATCCGCCGGCGCCGCTCGTGGTCATCCGGATCCGGTAGCGCCCCGGCTCCAGATTGCCGAGTCCCAGAGTTCGCGAGATCTCCATCCGCGTGGCGGATGCCGGTTGCTTCCCCGAGATGGTCAGCCTTGGCGCTCGCGTGGCCGCGTCACCGCTCCGGAAGAATTCGTAGATGGTGGTGTACTCTGTGCCCGCCGTCAGCCCGCTCAGCTGGAAATACACCTCGGCGTTGCTGCCCGCCGGCCAGCTGCTGAGCGGATTCAGCGCCACATTCGTGGTGCCCGAGTTCCAGTGGGTACCGCTTCCCTCCCGGCCGAAGACCAGATCGCTGGTGGCCAGCCGTGAGCCATTCCCTGGCACGACGACGGTGCCCAGGTGCGCCACCGCACCACGCCCGTCGTTCTCGGTCACCACCAGCGAGACGCCGTATGCTCCGGGCTGTGCCGGCAGTTCCATCGTCCCGGTGAGGTACTGGCCTTGGCCGAGCGGCTTGGCGGTGACGAACTGGCGGGTGGTGTCGAGATCGATTCGCGTCCCATCTCGCTCGCGTGTCGCCATCAGCTGCAGTCGCACCGGATAAATCGCTCGGCCATCACCACCTACCTGTGTGGCGAAGGCCAGCTGGTCGCCGGGAATCGCAAAGGCCACCACCAGTCGCGGGGCGCCGCCGCTGGCGCGATCGAGCCCGAAGATCTGCACCGACGGCTCGACCTTGTGGCTGAAGTTGCGCGGGAAGGCGTCGGTGGTGGTGGCGAGATCGATCGATTTCTTGCCGAGGGCAGCGGATCGGACGATCCCCTCGGGGGCGAGTTTCGCGCCCTCAATGTGCACCTCGATCGCGAGCGCTTTTACGATGTCGCCAATCGTCATCCCTCGGGCGGTTTGGTATGGCTGAAATCGCTGCGAGAGCGGGCACTCAGCGGGCTCGAGATAGCAGACCTGGTTGCGCATCGGAATCGGCAGGGTGATAAAGGTCGGGACGAGCACCGTCGCGCTGGCACTCCCGTCAAAATCCGTCTCGCGAAAATGGAGCAGTATGGGTCCACCGGGACGGTCATAGCGCCAAAGCTCAATCGCCTCACCACCAGTCGATTTCGCGACCTTGTCAGGCGGCCCCTGTCTGATGTAGGCAATTCCGCGATCGTCGATCTGATCCTGAATCGGTTGATAGTAGCGAGTGGCTGCATCAGTGCCTTCGGTGCGCGACATGGCGACATACCTCGAAAGGTCTGCCAACATTTCCGGATTGAAAGTACCGAGGGGAATGTCCCTGCTGCGATACACAGGGGTAGGCGGGGTCGAATGCCCTCCGATGGCAACCTTGCGTGCCTCGTATTCGTCGTGGTATTCGCCACTTTCGGAGACGCTCAATGCTTTCTGCCGCCCCGTCTGCGGCAGCGTGATGCGATAGTGCGCCATCGCGTACTCGATCCGCCGATAGTGTTCGATCAGCCGTGCGCCATCCTTCCGCCCATCGGCCACGTCCCGCTTCGACCAGAACGCCGCGACCCACTCCGACCGTCGACCGGCGGCGAGCGAGTCCC
>JBBRBZ010000213.1:0-3811 GCA_038205305.1 Gemmatimonadales bacterium | reverse complement strand
GCGATGGCCCGTGCGGTCCTCAAGCTTCGCGGCATGTCCCCGGCGGAGCGAGCGCGTCGCGGGGCGTCGGCGAATTCATCAGCTTCTTCAGGGCAGGGGAACAATGGCTGAGCCACCGGGGCCGGGAATGCGCGGCGGCGCGGCGAACGACGAACTCGCCCTGCTGCAGGCGTTGCTCGCCGACGAAGGCATGGAGCTTCCCGCCGAGGGCATCTCCATTGTGGCGCGCAAGCGACCGGCCCGCGTGCCGTTGGCCTTCGCGCAGGAGCTGCTCTGGTTGCTCGACCGTGCCTCGCCGGGCATGACGGCGTACAAGATGCTGATCGCACGTCGACTCGAAGGCGTGCTCGATGCAGCGGCGCTGGAGCGGGCGCTTCGCAAGGTGCAACAGCGCCACGAAGCGCTGCGCACCCGCTTCCCCGCGGTTGATGCCGAACCGGTTCAAGAGATTCTCCCCGAGCCGACCGTCCGCCTTGAGCTGATCGACCTTCGGGGCGGTGGCGATTCAACGGCCGAAGCGACTGTTCGCATGCGCGAACTGGCAGAGCGGCCCTTCGACATGACCAACGAGCCGCTCTTCCGGACGACCCTGCTCCGGATCGGCGACAAGGAACATGTCCTGCTGATCGAGACGCACCATATGGTCTTCGACGGCTGGTCCCGCGACCTGTTCTTCCGCGAGATCGCAAGCTGCTACGGGGCGTTTCGGCGGCACGAGGAACCGGTCCTGCCGCCGCTTGCCATCCAGTTCGCCGATTTCGCGCTGTGGCAGCGGGAGCACCTTTCGGGGGAGCGTCTCGAGGGGCTGCTGGGATTCTGGAGGGAACAGCTGGGCGACATCAGCGAGCCCGCTGACCTCCCAACCGACCGGTCGCGGGCGGCCTCCCCGGGTTTCGTCGGGGCCAAGACTCGTGCACTGCTCGGACCGGAGTTGCTGGCGTCGCTGAAGCGACTTGGGCGCGACCATGATGCCACGCTCTACATGGTCCTGCTCGCGGTCTACATGACGGTCCTGCATCGCTACAGTGGTGCGGAGAAGGTGCTGGTGGGCTCGGGCAGTGCCGGGCGTACGCACCCCGAGACGGAGAGCCTGATCGGCTACCTGAACAACACGCTCGTGCAACGTGGTGACTTTGCCGGCGATCCTTCGTTCGCCACACTGCTCGCCACCGTGAGGGAGAGTGCGCTGGGGGCGTATGACCACCAGGAGGTCCCGCTCGAAAAATTGATCCTTGAGCTGCGCGACAAGGAACAGCGCCAGCAGGACTTGCCGCTCTTCCAGGCGGTGCTCACCATGCAGGGCACGCTTGACGCGAACTTCACGTTGGACGACATCGTCGTCTCGCCGTTCGGTGTCGAAAGCGGGTCCACCAAGTTCGACCTCACCCTCTTCCCGGCGGAGAGCGCGGAGGGGTTGTGGCTCACCCTGCAATATCGTTCCGATCTGTACGAGCCAGCCACTGCCGGCCGCCTCCTCGGCCACTTGCAGCGCGTACTTGAGAGCGCCGTTGCCAATCCCGCAACCCCGGTGTCCCGGCTCAGCCTCCTGACAGACGCGGAACGTCAGCAGCTCGCCGACTGGAACGCGGCCTCGCGCGAGATTGGCGGGAATGTTGCGGTCCATCGGCGCGTTGCGATGGCGGCCGCCCGTACCCCGGATGCGACCGCCGTAGTCTGCGGCTCGGAACAATGCAGCTATGCGGCACTCGACCGGCGGGCGAATCAGTTAGCGCACCTGCTCTTGCGAGAAGGCGTCAAGACCGGCATGCCGGTCGGCATCTTGCTAGACCGTTCCATGGATGCCATCACTGCACTCCTGGCGGTGCTCAAGGCGGGCGGATGTTATGTGCCGCTCGCGCCGGATGTGCCTACCGCACGACTGGCCCAGCAACTCGCCGAATGCGGCGCCTCGCTGGTCCTTACCCAGCAGGCGTATGCCGATCAATTGCCTGCGACGGTACAGGCCCTCAGTCTCGATACCGAGTCTGGAGCGATCGATGGGGCACCGGATACGGCGCCTGACGTGAACGTGTCACTAGGCGACCTTGCCTACATCCTCTTCACCTCCGGCTCGACTGGCGTACCCAAGGGAGTCGCCGTGACCCACGGCAACTTGGCTAACTACACCATGGCCATCCGGCAGGTGGTGGGAGACGATGAGGCCATGCCATACAGTTTCGCCACGGTTTCCACGCTTGCCGCGGACCTTGGCAACACCGCGATCTTCCCGGCACTGACCAGTGGCGGCACGCTCCATGTACTCACCAGCGAGACCACCATGGATGGTCCGGCATTCGCGGCGTACGGCCGGATGCATTCCATCGATGTTTTGAAGATCACGCCGTCGCACCTCCGCGCCTTGTTGAGTTCGGCGGGCAGCGCGGCACCGCATCTGCTCCCAAGGAAGTGGCTGGTGGTCGGTGGCGAAGCGTGTCCATGGGAGTTGGTGGACGAGGTCCGCCGACTCGGCAGTTGTCAGGTGCTGAATCACTATGGCCCGACCGAAACCACCGTTGGCGCGAGCGTGTTCCACGCCGGTCGGCGCGATCAGGAACCGCTCTCCGCCACCGTGCCGATCGGGCGGCCGCTCCCGAATGTTCAGTTGCATGTCCTCGACGCGGCCCACCAGCTCGTTCCCATCGGCATTCCCGGCGAACTCCATATTGGTGGCGCTGGTGTGGCGACCGGCTATCTGGGCCAACAGGCGCTCACTGACCAACGCTTTCTGACGATCGCCGGCCTCGGGCGAGTCTATGCGACGGGTGATCGGGCGCGCCGTCTTCCTGACGGTGCGCTTGAGTTTCTTGGCCGCGGCGACGGGCAGATCAAGGTGCGTGGATTCCGGGTGGAACTCGGGGAGATTGAAATGCACCTGCGGGAATTCCCCGGTGTGGCGGATGCGGTGGTCTTGCCGCAGCCTACCGGTGAGGGGGCTGCCGGTGAGGTCACCCTTGTCGCCTATGTCGTGGCTGCCGTTCCAGGTTATGCCACGGCACATTCGGAGCGACCGAGTGCCGAGCGGTTGCATGACTGGCTCGCCGGTCGCCTGCCAGATCACATGGTGCCGGCGCACTTCCTGTTGCTGGATTCCCTGCCTCTGAATGCCAACGGCAAGCTTGATCGCCGGGCGCTTCCGCTCCCATCCGAAACCGGCGGGGCGTCGGTCGCTTCTGTGGCGCCGTCGACGGCAACCGAGATGGCTCTTGCCACGATCTGGATGGAGACGCTCAAGCGTGAGGGAGTGGGGATCCGCGAGAACTTTTTCGATCTCGGCGGACACTCGCTCCTGGCCATTCGTGTGCTCGGGAAGGTGAGCCGGGAATTCGGGGTGCGGCTCGCGCTCCGTACGCTCTTCGAGACGCCGACCATCGAGGCACTGGCTCAGCGCATCGATCAGGAACGCGCCAACCCCGCAGCCCCGGCGCCGTCGAGCGTCATCAAGCCGGTCTCGCGCATTCCTACCCATGATCCAGCCGGGGATTTGCACTGATGACACAACCCGGGTCGGTGATGCTCCCGCCTTCCTTCGCTCAGGAGTTGCTCTGGCTGACCGCTCGCGTGTCGCCGGGGGACAGCTCGTATAATGTGCCCCGCACCCGCAAGCTGGTTGGGCCGCTCGATCTGGACGCGCTGCGTCGGGCGTTCGATGCGCTGGCCGCGCGACACGAGATCCTCCGGACGACCTATGGATTCGAGGGTGACCGGGCGGTGCAGGTGATCCATCCTGCGACCCCGGTGGATTTCACGGTGGTGGACCTGTCGGCACAGACGAATGAGGCAGCACTGGCGGAGGCCCGGCGCCTCGTTGCCG
>JBBRBZ010000212.1:0-3878 GCA_038205305.1 Gemmatimonadales bacterium | reverse complement strand
TCGGTCTCCTTGATTCGCCCCAGCATCTCGACGTAGAGTCGCTCCTGCAACGCCGCCGTCGGCGCCAGCATCGCCTCGGCGTACTGATTCTCAGCGTGGAGATACTCGAGGACGGCGGGATCTTCACGATCGCGGAACCATGAGAACTCATCGCTGAGTGCTTCGCCGTGGTGCAGGGCAACGACGGGTCGCGGCTCGGCGTGCGGAGGGAGGCTCGACATGTGGTCCCGTGTCAGTAGGTCTGTGGTGAAAGCAAGAAACGAGAAGCGAGAACTCTCTCGCTCCTCGCTTCTCCCTCATCGAGGTAGTACATGGAGGCGCAGGGAATCGAACCCTGGTCCGAATTGCCTTCCGGGACCGCGTCTACGTGCGTAGGCTCCCCTCTCAACTTGGCGTCGGGCCGGCGTGGAGCCAGCCTTCCCGACGTTGACCTCCTGTACAACTCACCTCGGGTGGTGGAGGACCACCGTCGGTTAGTCCGGATTCTCGATCCCGTGGCAGCGCCCCGGACAGGCCCTGTTCACAGGAGGAGCGTGAAGCGAGCGTTAGCTCAGCTTACGCAGCCATCGCCAGATCAGTGTTGGCAATTGTGGTTCTTCCGAAAAGATTATCCAGGATCTCGGACCTGGGCACGCGGCGAAGCCTTCTACCAACCCGTCGAAGCCAGTCGCCCCCGTACCAGCAAGATAGCTGGTCGGGGGCGGTTTTTCCACATGGATGGAGTCCCGGGTGGGTCAGGCGACCTCGGCGATCTGCTCCCGCGACAGGTATTCCTCGAAGATTCGCTCCGCGTCGGCCATGGTCTCCACCTGCATCAGGCGCTTGCGGAGCCAGCCGGCGCTGTGAAGCCCGCGGGTGTACCAGCCGAAATGCTTCCGGAACTCCACCACCGTGTGACGGGTATCCCCCTGGAGTTCAATGGCGAGGTGGGCGTGCTCCAGCGCCACAGCGAAACGTTCCTCCGGCTCCGGTGCCGCCGGGCGTGGCTCGCCGTTGAGGAGGGCGCGCGCATCACGGAAAAGCCACGGATTGCCGAACGATCCCCGGCCGATCATGATCCCCGCGCAGCCGGTGTGCTCCCGCATCCTGACGACGTCTTCGGCGCAGGTGATGTCGCCATTCCCGATGACCGGGATATCAAGCGCCTCGACCACCACGGCGATGTCGTCCCAGTTGGCCTTGCCGTTGAACATCTGGGTGCGCGTTCGGGCATGCAGCGTGAACGCCTTCGCCCCGGCATCCTGCATAAGCAGCGCGATGCCAACTGGGTCGCGCGAATCCTCAGACCAGCCACTCCGCGTCTTCACCGTCACCGGCAGGTGGGTGGCCGCCACGCACGCACGGATGATCTGGTCCACCAGATTCATGTCGCGCAGGCAGCCAGAGCCGCCATTGCGCTGGACCACCTTCTTTACCGGGCAACCGAAATTGATGTCGATAAAATCTGGGCTGTAGTGCTCGGTGACCAGGGCGGTCGCCTCCGCCATGGACTGAGCATCCGCCCCGTAGATCTGGATGCCGACCGGCCGCTCGATCTCGTCGAATTCGCACCCCTCGAGCACCCGGGAGATCCGGCGGCGCAGCCCCTCCGAGTTCAGGAACTCGGTGATGACGACATCCGCCCCCAGGGTACGACAGATCCTCCGAAACGGCGGCTCGGACACCCCGGCCATTGGGGCAAGAATCAGCGGGACCGGACTCCCGGTCGGATAGGGGAACTGCATGGCAGCAAAGATAATGCGTTGAACCCGGGCCCGGCCTCCGTTAGCCTTCCGCCATGCGACTCCGAGACTATTTCGCCCCCAACGCGATCGGCCTGGACCTCCCGGTGACCTCCCGGGAGGAGGCCCTCCCTGCCATGGTGGGGCTGCTGGGGGTCGATGAGGACTCGGCCGCCACCTTGGTGCGAATCCTCAATCGGCGGGAGCAGCTCGGCTCCACAGGGGTGGGCCGGGGGATCGCCATTCCGCACTGCCGGGCGACCATCGTCCCCCGGCTCCGGCTCGCCTTCGGACGGGTCCCTGCGGGCATTTCCTACGATGCCATCGACCAGCGCCCGGTCCATTACATCTTCCTGATCGTTGCGCCACCGGTCGAGCTCTCCAACCAGTACCTCCCGGTGCTGGGCCGGCTCGCTCAATTCGCCAAGGGCGCCGACATTCCGGACCGGCTGGCAGGCCTCCGGCAACCGGAGGACTTCTTTGCCCTGCTCGAGGAGAAGGAAGCTTAGTCCGTCCTACTCCCACTCGATGGTGGCGGGAGGCTTGCTGCTGACATCGTAGACCACCCGATTGACCCCCACGACTTCATTCGCGATCCGGTTCGAGATCAGCGCCAGCACCTCCGGGGGGAACGGGAACCAGTCAGCAGTCATCCCGTCGCGCGAGGTCACCGCTCGGAGTCCCACCACTTGGTCATAGGTCCGGCCGTCACCCATTACGCCGACGGAGCGGATGGGAAGCAGTACCGCGAACGCCTGCCAGATCTGGTCATAGAGTCCCGCCGCTCGGATCTCCTCGATGAAAATCGCATCCGTCTGACGAAGCAGGTCGAGTTGTGGCCGGCTCACCTCGCCGAGAATCCGGATGGCCAACCCCGGTCCGGGGAACGGATGGCGACCAACCATCTCCTCGGGAAGACCCAGTTCGCGCCCGACCTGCCGAACCTCGTCCTTGAACAGCTCGCGCAACGGCTCGATCAGCTTGAACGGAAGGCGTTCGGGCAGGCCGCCGACATTGTGATGAGTCTTGATGGTCACCGAGGGACCACCGCGTGGCGAGAACGACTCAATCACGTCGGGGTAGAGGGTACCCTGCACCAGAAAGCCGACATCGCTACCCACCAGCTTCGCTTCCTGCTCGAAGACATCGATGAAGCGATGCCCAATCCGCTTGCGCTTGACCTCCGGATCGGTGATGCCCTCCAGATCCTCGAGGAATGCCTTCGATGCATCGACCGTGCGCAGGTCAATCCCCAGCGCGCTCCGGAAGGTGCGCTCGACCTGCTCCCGTTCGCCGAGACGCAGCAGCCCGTGGTCGACAAAGATGCAGGTCAGCCGATCACCCACTGCCCGGTGGACCAACGCAGCAGCCACCGCCGAATCGACGCCACCGGAGAGGCCGCAGATGACGCGGGCGTCGGGCCCGACCATGTCGCGCACCTTCTGCACCTCCGACTCCACGAAATGTTCGGAGGTCCAGTCGGGAACGCAGTGACAGATCTCGAACAGAAAGTTCGCGAGGATCTCACCGCCCCGCGGCGTGTGCGCCACCTCGGGATGGAACTGCACCGCGTGGAGCGGCAGCGTGTCGTGCTCCATTGCAGCAACGGGCGAGTTCTCACTCGATGCGGTCAGGTGCCAGTTGGGCGGGACCGCCTCGACATGATCGCCATGGCTCATCCATACCGGTGTTGTGGCGCCGGCATTGAAACCTTTGAAGAGCTTGCCACCCTCCACACGCACGTCGGCCCGGCCGTACTCCCGGCGGTCAGCGGCAATGACATTCCCGCCGCTGAGCTGGGCCAGCACCTGCATGCCGTAGCAGAGCCCCAGCACCGGAATGCCGATGCCGAGCAGTTCCGGCTGTGCCGTCGGCACACCCTCGCCATAGACTGAATTCGGGCCGCCGGAGAGGATGATCCCTTTCGGTTGCCACGCCTTGATCCAAGCCACATCCCGAGAGGGGGGATGGATCTCGCAGTAGACGTGCTGCTCGCGCACCCGCCGCGCAATCAGCTGGGTGAACTGCGATCCGAAGTCGATGATGAGAATTCCGTCGGGGTGGCTCACGGCTGCTCGTCGGCAAAGGGGTCAGCGATTTCGTCACGGAACAGGTCGGGCAGGCGCTCGCGCGGGCGAACAACGGCCCATCGTCCGC
>JBBRBZ010000211.1:0-3910 GCA_038205305.1 Gemmatimonadales bacterium | reverse complement strand
CTGCCACCACGCCACCCCCCAAGTTACGGACCGACCACCCACCGCCGAAAGGGGGGAGGCCAGCGCCAGCCGCCTTGATTGGCGGGGAAGGCTCCGCTACGGTTGTTTTCCATGATCGATCCGATCGCGTTGACCCGGCAGCTCGTGGAAATCCCTTCGCCCACCGGCCAGGAACAGGCGGTGTGCAGCTGGCTCGCGGGCTACCTGCACGAGTTGGGCTATTCCGTGACCCGACAGCCTGTGGCCGACGGTCGCGATAATATCTACGCCCGACGTGCCGCTCCCGTCGTGGTGCTCTCCACCCATCTGGACACCGTTCCCCCAGCCGTCCTCTTTCGCGAGGACGAGACCTCCCTGCACGGTCGCGGCACCTGCGACGCCAAGGGGCTGGCTGCCGCGATGATTGCCGCCGCCGAACGGCTGCACGAGACAGGTGAGGATCGGGTGGCACTCCTCTTTGTGGTGGGCGAGGAGGACGGTTCGGACGGTGCCATCGCGGCCAGCATGCTTGAACCGAAGGGGCGCTTCCTCATCAACGGCGAGCCCACCGAGAACAAGCTGGTGGTGGCCCAGAAGGGGGCCCTGCGCGTGACGCTCACCGCCACCGGTCGGGCGTGTCACTCGGGCTATCCCGAACTCGGTGATTCAGCCATCGACCACCTGCTCGACGCTCTTGATCGCATCCGGCGAATTGCGTTGCCGGTCGATCCACTCTTCGGGCCTTCGACGCTCAACATCGGCCGCATCACGGGTGGTGAGGCTCCCAACGTGGTTGCTCCCTCGGCGCGCGCCGACCTGCTCATTCGCCTGGTCGGAGATGCCGCACTGGTACGTGACGCTCTGATTGCTGCCGCGGGCAGTGATGTGACCGTGGACTTTCCGCTCGAAATCCCGGCCCACCGCGCCCCATCACTCGCTGGCTGGGCCGAGACGGCTGTGGCCTTCTCCTCCGATCTACCATTCTTCGGCGCGTGGGGAGTTGGCTATCAGATGGGACCCGGCTCAATTCATGTGGCGCACACCGATCGCGAGCATATCACCAAGGCCGACCTCCTCGAAGGGGCCGTGCTGTATGAGCGCCTGACACGCACGCTTCTCGCCGGGGTGGCGCCATGATCATCATGAAGTTCGGAGGCACCTCGGTGGGGACCGCCGCCGCCATCCGGCAGCTGGTGCGGGCGGTCTCCGACGCCCGATCAGAGGCGCCGGTTGTGGTGGTGTCGGCCCTCTCCAAAGTCACCGACACGCTGCTCGAACTCGAGGCGAAGGCGACCGCACGAGATACCGAGGGGGTCGATACTGGCATCCAGGCACTGGAACGCCGGCACTTCGAGCTCGCCAGTCAACTCGACGTTGCGCCACAGGTGGAGATCGAACTCACCGCGCAGTTCGGCGTCATGCGCGAATGGTTGGTATCCCGACTCGGCCGTGCCTTCTCGCTCGCCGATCGTGATCAACTCCTCGCCATGGGAGAACTGCTCAGCTCGCGCATCGTGGTCGCAGCGCTGGCTGCAGCACGCCTGCCGGCAGAATGGTTCGATGCACGCCTGGTGATTCGGACCGACGATCGCTATGGCGGGGCGATTCCGCTGATGCCGAAATTGCGCACCAATGCCCGCGATCTGCTGCAGCCTCTGGTGGATGGCGGCGCAATCGTGGTTACCCAGGGTTTCATCGGCTGCAACGCCGACGGACATACCACCACACTTGGTCGCGGCGGATCGGACTTCACCGCCGCACTGCTCGGTGCAGCCCTGCATGCCGACCGAGTGGAGATCTGGACCGACGTCGATGGGCTGATGACGGCCGATCCTCGCATCGTGCCCGAGGCCATTTTGGTGGCGCGCGCGAGCTACGATGAAGCAGCAGAGCTCTCGGCCTTCGGCGCGAAGGTGCTGCATCCCGCCACGCAGCTCCCGCTGGTCGACGCCGGCATCCCGATCCAGGTGCGCAACACCTTCGCCATTGAGAACCACGGCACCTGGATCTCGGCCGAAGGGATTCCCGGGGATCACGGCACCGTCCGGTCCATCTCATTCAAGCGCGGCGTGACCGTTGTCCAGATCAAGGCGCCACGTATGCTCGGCGCGTTCGGCTTCCTGCGGCAGATCTTCGAGATCTTCGAACGTTACGAGATTGTCGTCGACGTGCTGGCGACCAGCGAGGTGAGCGTGTCGCTCACGGTCGACGATCCGACCCGACTCGACGCCGCCGCCAAGGCACTCGCCTCAATCGGAGAAGTCGAGCTGCGGCCGGGACGTGGTGTCGTGGCGGTGGTGGGGAGCGCCATTCGCGAGACGTCCGGGATCGCAGCGCGCGTCTATTCCGCCATCTCCGACGTGAGCATCGAGATGATCTCACAGGGTGCCTCTTCCTCAAATCTCACTTTCGTCATTCGTGAAGAGGAAGGTGACGCCGTCATTCGTGACCTGCACCGTGTCTTCTTCGGAGTGGGGAAGTGAAGCTCGCGATTGTCGGCGATGGCCGGATGGCGCACGCTATTGCAGCGGAAGCGCGGGCAGCTGGGGATGAAGTGGTCGCCATGCTGGGGCTTTCCGACAACGCGGGCGCGAGCGGCATTACCCCGGAGTGGCTCGGCGAAGCCGACGTGGTCTGCGAATTCACCACGCCCACGGCGGTGGTCGCCAACCTGCGGGCACTCAGGTCGATCGGCGCACGGGTAGTGTGCGGAACGACCGGGTGGGACGCCGAGCGCGCAACAGTTGAGGCCGAGTGGCGTGACAGCGATGGCGCACTGCTGGCGGCGAGCAATTTCGCGATCGGGGTGCATCTCTTCTTTGCAGCGGCCTGCACGCTGGCGCAGGCCGTGTCCGGGCGCCCTGAGTTCGATGGCTTTGTGCATGAACGCCATCATGCGGCCAAGCTCGACGCACCGTCGGGCACGGCGAAGACGCTGCATCAGCTCCTGCTGGCGGCTGATCCGTCGCGCGCGTGGCCGGTGACCTCCGTGCGGGCCGGGAATATCCCTGGTGAACACGAGCTAGTGCTCGACGCGCCGTTTGAATCGATCACCCTGCGACATGTGGCACGGGATCGGCGGGTGTTTGCCTCGGGGGCACTTGCCGCCGCGCGTTGGCTGCGCGGGCGTCAGGGGCTGTTCACCATTGATGACATGCTCAAAGGAGATTGACCAATGCTTCCCCACGGTGCTGGTACCGCGCTCGTCACGCCGTTCACCCCCGAAGGCACCGTGGATGTGGCCGCCCTCACTCGACTGGTGCAGTGGCAGGTGGCGGAGGGGATCGATTTCGTCGTCGCCTGCGGATCGACCGGCGAGGCGCAGACGCTCTCGCCCGAAGAACGGGTACTGGTGACTCGCACCGTAGTTGCCGCGGCCGATGGTCAGATCCCCGTCCTCGCTGGCGCCACCGACAATGACACGGGACGCGCCGTGGTCGAGGCACGCACCATGGCGGCATTGGGTGTAGCCGGGATCATGACAGCGTCCCCCTACTACAACAAGCCGACACAGGCTGGGCTCGAAGCGCACTTCCGCAGCATTGCGGACGCGATCGACCTGCCGGTGCTGCTTTACAACGTACCGGGGCGGACGTCGATCGACCTCAAGCCGGAGACAGTCGCTTCCCTGGCCACTCATCCACGGATCGCCGGGATCAAGGAAGCAAGCGGCAACGTGCGCCGCATGCTCGATCTCAAACGATTGACGCCCAACGATTTCACGGTGCTCTGTGGCGACGATGACATTCTTGTACCTGCCATGGCGGCGGGGGCGATGGGACTGGTGAGCGTGGCGAGCAATGCCATTCCGCGGCGCATCTCGCGGATGGTGTCGTTGGCGGCTCGGGGTGAGTGGAAGGAAGCGTTGGCCGAGAACCTGGAGTTGCTGCCGTTCATCGATGCGCTCTTTGCCGAATCGAATCCGATTCCG
>JBBRBZ010000210.1:0-3972 GCA_038205305.1 Gemmatimonadales bacterium | reverse complement strand
CGACACCGCCGCGTCGACGATCGTGCTGGCCACACCACTCTCGCGCTGGCTCAACCGGTGGCAGGTGGTGCGACCGTTCTATGCGCTGGGAATGAGCATCACCGCGATGATCGGCTTGCAGTCCGGCATCGAGATGATTCGGTACGGTCCAGCCGTTCGGGGATCCGCGCTGGCGAGCGCGCTCGCACTGGTCCTGACGATGGTGAAGGCCTTCGCGACGGTGTTCGCCTTCGTTGGGGTCGTGCAACTCGGCATCGAACTGGCGTTCCTGCGCCGTCTCTTCCGCGGTGGCTACGGGGTCGCCGACCTGCAACTCGCCCTGACGAGGCAGCGTGCCGAGCGACGATCGATCGTGCCACCCAAGCCTTCACTGCTGGGACGGGTCGTCAACGATCTGGCCTGGCTTGGAGGAGCGACGTACGTGACGCTGGTTGCCGTGCTCCTGCGCGAACTGCGTTTCCTGATCACCGACGGCTGGACCATGGTGGCGGTCCAGCAGTTCTTCTTTGACGTCGCTCGTTGGGCCTATATCCTCTTCTGGACCGGCCTCGGCCTCAACTTCTTGGTGCCTGCGTTCCACTTCCGCCCCGAGGGTGTCTTCAATCGCTTGGTGGATCGCTTCTGGCGTTCGCGCATTGCATCGGGGCTGCTGCAACTGGCATCGTTCGGACTCGGCAAGCAGAGCGGCGCCGAGCAGACCCTGCACCGTCCAACTGAATTGGTGCTTGACTTGGCCATCGAGGATCTCTGGTCGGCGCTCCCTGCGACAATCCGGGAAGGGTTGACTGACGTGCCGCGCGTCGCGCGCGATCTCCGCTGCCGAGTGGGAGAGTTGCGCACGCTGCTCGATCAGGTGAATGCCCCCGACGTGCGCCAATCTGCCGAGGCACGCGCCCTCCGCGAACGGCTGGAGGAACGCCAGACCGCAGGGATCGTGGCACTCGAGCGGCTGCGCCTCCGACTGGGGCAATTGTCGGGTGAGGCTCACCCGGCAGGCGCCTTCACGGAGCAGCTCACGGGCGCTGCTTCCCTCGAGGCGGAACTACTTGAAGAGCTCGGTGCGCATGCGAGTCTCCGCAAGCGACTCGCGCGGCGGGGGAGTCCCGCCGGGCTCACGCCGACACCAACGCCTGCCTGAGAGCGGGCCGCACGCCAATCGGGATCGGATTGATCGACTTGCCTGTCGAGGATGGATGTCCTGGCGATTTCTCGCAGATTCTGAGTGATGCTGCTAGACTGCGAGGAGAGTTGCTCACCGAGTTGGGAGCAGATCGCGAAGTTCTTGCCACGGTGGTCAATCAGCGCCGCCTGCGCACGGGTCGCTCCCCGACTCCAACGCCGAGTTCCGCGTGACGTCCAACACTGCGCCTTCCTCCGCTCCGCCCCCAGCAGACAATCCGCTGCATTCCGCCGACGAAGCACGCGCGGTGGCCGAGGCCGCGCGCGAAACCGAGTGGACCAGCCTGAGCTTCGTCCGGGAGCTGTTCGAGGGACGACTGCGCATGGGATTGATCCACCCCTTCCCCGCCGTCGATCCCGCCGACGCGGCCAAGGCGAA
The DNA here is from genome assembly GCA_038205305.1 of Gemmatimonadales bacterium. Classification (GTDB taxonomy): domain Bacteria; phylum Gemmatimonadota; class Gemmatimonadetes; order Gemmatimonadales; family GWC2-71-9; genus Palsa-1233. The sequence goes on along the minus strand of JBBRBZ010000210.1, from coordinate 2,414 downwards.
GCCCTTCCTCGAAGCGCTCGAACGGTTCATGTATGACGAGGTGGATAGCGATGCGATCGATCGCGCCGGCGACGTGCCGCCCGGGGTGATTGAGGGGCTGCAACAACTCGGCGCCTTCGGCATCAAGATCGACGAGCAGTATGGTGGGCTCGGCCTCTCGCAACTGGCCTACACACACGCCATCGGCCTGGTGACGTCCCAAGATGGCTCGCTTACCGCGTGGCTCTCGGCGAGCCAGTCGATTGGCGTGGCGGTGCCGCTCGCCCTCTTCGGCACCGAGGCACAGAAGGCGAAATATCTGCCGCGCATCGCCAAGGGCGCGATTTCCGCGTTCGCCCTCACCGAGACGCAGGTGGGAAGTGACCCCGCGGGCGTGACCACCCATGCCGAACTGTCCGACGACGGCAGCCATTGGATTTTGAATGGCGACAAACTCTGGTGCACCAATGGTCCAGTGGCCGAGGTGATGGTGGTGATGGCGCGGACCGGCAAGAAGATCACAGCGTTTATCGTCGAGAGCGCGTGGCCGGGCGTCGAGGTGACCCATCGCCTGCACTTCATGGGGCTGCGCGCCATGCAGAATGGCACGTTGCGTTTCACCGACGTCAAGGTGCCCGCCGAGAACGTGATCTGGGGCGAGGGGAAGGGGCTCAAGCTGGCCCTCACAACGCTCAACACCGGCCGGCTCACGCTGCCAGCTTCGGTGGCGGCGGGGTCGAAGCGCGCGGTCCAGATCGCGCGAAACTGGGCGAAAGAGCGGGTGCAGTGGGGCAAGCCGATCGGCAAGCATGACGCCGTCGCGCAGAAGCTTGGCACCATGGCCGCCGACACCTTCGCGATGCAAGCGGTGGCCGACCTCGCGTCCCTGCTTGCCGACCGGAAGACGGTCGACATCCGACTCGAGGCCGCAATCGCCAAGCTATGGAACACCGAGATCGGCGACCGAGTGATCGACGACTGCCTGCAGATCAAGGGCGGTCGAGGCTACGAGACAGTCGACTCGCTCCGCTCACGAGGTGATCGGCCCGACCCAGTGGAGCGGATGTATCGCGACATGCGAATCAACCGGATCTTCGAGGGGTCCAGCGAGATCATGCGACTCTTCATTGCTCGCGAAGCACTGGATACACACCTCAAAGTCGCCGGGGAGTTGATCGACCCGAAGGCGAGTCTCGGCGCGAGATTCCGAGCGCTCGTTCGGAGCGGGCTGTTCTACGCCCACTGGTACCCCGGTCAGTGGCTGGGGTGGGGTCGCTGGCCACGCTTCAGTGAATTCGGGCCACTCGCGCGGCATATGCGCTTCGTCGAGCGACGCTCACGGAAGTTGGCCCGCACCCTCTTTCACGCGATGGTGCGCTTCGGTCCGCGCTTGGAGCAGCGCCAGTCGGTGCTCTTTCGGCTCGTCGATGTCGGGGCGGAGTTGTTCGCGATGAGCGCCACCGTCAGTCAGGCGACGGCGCTGGCGAAGGAGGGCAATGCCGGAGCCATTCCGATGGCAGACGTCTTCTGCCGGCATGCCGGACGCCGGGTTGATGCGCTCTTCGCGGCGACCTTCAACCCGGTCGACACCGCTACCTACGCCCTGGCCCAAGATGTGGTCGCGGGAAAGCACGCCTGGCTTGAGGAAGGGATGGTCCGTTCGAAGTAGCCTCAGCCCGCCGCCAGCCGCCGCGCCAGCGCCGCCCGAAGCGCGACCTCCTCTCCTGCTCCGTCGATCCACTCTGCGGGCCACTCCGCCCGCCCGTCGCGCGCGCCGAGCATGGCGCCAAGCACGGCACCGAGGGCCGGGGCCACGCCACCGGCCAGGACCATCATGGTGAGGGCCTCGACCGCCCGCGGCTGATACTCCACCATCCAGAGCAGCCAGCAGAGCGCCTCGATGGCCGTGGCTTGGCCGCGGGGCACCGGCGGCGCCCGACGCGCATGCCGTGGGAGATCGCGGACGGCCTCCTGCATCGGTTCGGGTGCGCTGTTGGCCCGCTGGAAGGCCAGCACCTCGGGAATCACATCGCGGCGTCCCTCGAGCAGCACGGCCGATGCGACGACAACGGCCACCGCCGCGAGCCCCGATTCCTCCGAGGGGTCGAGCAACCGGGCCACATGGAATGCTCCCGCCACCATCGCCCGGGGGGAGGCGCTCGCCAAGGCGGCGGGAAGCACCACCGACAGGACGGCCGCCCCGGGCACCGGGAGCTGGGCAACCGGCGCGTCGAAATCCTGGAGGTGATCAAGCGCCTGCGCGAGCAGCATGTCGGTGTCGCAACCGTCCTCACGCCACCAGTCGCACCAGCGATGGCTCAGGCGATGGAGATCCACACCGCCGGCGAGCAGTTCCTCGAGCAGCGCGTCGGCAAGGGCGGTGGCCGCCCGGCGACGACCAGGTGGCGGCGCGAGTGGCCGAGGCCTCCCGGTGG
>JBBRBZ010000209.1:0-4135 GCA_038205305.1 Gemmatimonadales bacterium | reverse complement strand
GAGCTGGCCCAGAAGCCGTTCTTCGACCTGCTCGGCACCCCCTCGGACCAGAAAAAATGGATTGTCTACGAGGGTGGCCATGATGTCCCGCGCACTGCGCTGATCTCCGAGACGCTGAAGTGGTTCGACAAGTATCTCGGGCCGGTGCGATGAGTGGTCCGGTTCCGCCGTCTCCATCCGTGGACGGCATCGGTCGTCTCGCCAGAGCCCTGTCGGACCGCTACACCTTGGACCGTGAATTGGGCGCCGGCGGCATGGCCACGGTCTATCTGGCGCACGACATCAAGCACGACCGCAAGGTTGCGGTCAAGGTGCTCCGCCCGGAGCTCGCCGCCGTCATTGGGGCGGAGCGCTTCCTCGCCGAGATCAAGGTCACGGCGAATCTGCAGCATCCGCACATCCTGCCACTATTTGATTCAGGGCAGGTCGTGGTTGATGCGAGATCGGAGAACGGAGAACGGAGAACGGCGGGTGCTGACACCGTTCTCGGTTCTCCAATCTCCATTCTCCTGTTTTACGTCATGCCCTACGTCGAAGGCATCTCTCTCCGCGACATGATGTCGCGCGAGAAGCAGCTACCAATTCAGGAAGCGGTGCGGATCGCGGGTGAAGTGGCGAGTGCGCTCGACTACGCTCACCGCCACGGGGTGATCCACCGCGACATCAAGCCCGAGAACATCTTGCTCCACGATGGCTCGGCGCTGGTGGCTGACTTTGGCATCGCGCTTGCCGCCAGCAAGGCCGGCTCCCGGATGACCGAGACCGGCATGTCGCTCGGCACGCCGCAATACATGAGTCCCGAGCAGGCGATGGGGGAGCGCGATCTCGACGCGCGGAGTGACATCTACGCCCTCGGCTGCGTGCTCTACGAAATGCTCACTGGCGAGGCGCCGTTCACCGGTCCCACCGCGCAGGCGATCGTGGCGAAGGTGATGACGGCGTTGCCGACACGGCCAGTGCAGCTGCGCAGCACCGTACCACCGGCCATCGATGATGCGATCATGACCGCGCTGCAGAAGCTGCCGGCCGATCGCTTCCGTACCGCGGCGGAGTTTGCGGCGGCTATTGCTTCAGGAGCCGCAGCCACACATCGCTCGACCAATGTGACGAGTGCAAGGCCGCCGCGCCGAAGCATCTTGCCATGGGTCGCGGCCGTCGTGGCTTGTGCCGCCGCAGCCTTCTTCCTCGGCGGCCGTTTGCTTGGACGTCACGGTGGCGCGCCGATCGAACTGGGCAAGGCAACGCACATCACCTGGGACGCTGGGCTCGAGGTGATGCCGGCGCTTTCACCCGACGGCAAGTCGATGGCCTACGCCGCAGGCCCGATCGGCAATCTCCATGTCATGGTGCGTGCCGTCGGCGGTGGGCGCGAGCTCCGACTCACCGGCGACACCATCAACCCCGAGTATGCGCCGGCGTGGTCGCCGGACGGCAACGCCATCGCCTATTCTGAACTCACCGAAGCAGGCGGCATTTGGATTGTGCGCCGTGACGCCAAGGGGCATTGGGGCGAACCGGTGCGTCGCCTGAATTACGGCAGCACGACTTACTGGTCGCCCGACGCGCGGAATTTGCTCTTCACCCAGTCGGTCACCGGCGGATCGCTCCTGGTGCTGCCGGTTGACTCGGGACCGCCGCGCACTGTGCTCGATGCCTCGAGACCGGGAGCCCTCTTCGCGGACTTCGCCGGGTGGCTGAGCAACAGCACCATCGTCTTCACTGCGCACGACAGTCGGGGCGAGGTCCAACTCTTCTCTCTCCCGGCCGCTGGCGGGACACCGGTGCCGATCATCCGCTACGACCCGACGCGTCACGCATCGCTCCGCGGGACTTTCGTCACCAGGAACGGTCGCTTCTACTTCACCACCGAGGACCGCCAGAGCGATATCTGGGTGATGCAGCTGCGGAAGGCACCGTAGCGTGAAGTCGCCACAGCTCGCCGCCCAACCGCTCTATGCTGTCCTCTTCGATGACGATCCGGTGGTTCGGGCCGATGCCGTGGCCGCGATGTTCCGGAGTCAGCAATCGACCGATGCATTGGAACTACTGCTTGAGCAGATTGACCTCGAGCTGGCCCAGCCGACGATCGAGGTGCGCACTGTTCACGAGAATCCGCAGCCTGAGACGGTATGTCGGGAGTTCCTGCGGCAGTTCGCCGTTGCGCTTCGCACTCGGATGCCCTGACACCTCGCTCCATACAAGCGACCCCACGGAGACGGACTCCGTGGGGTCGCTTGCGCAAACAGGAGAGAGCTCCGAACTACGGCGTGATCACGCCCTGCTTCGTGGCAGAATAGTAGGAATTGTTTTCCGAAAGATCCGGGAAGGTTATGCCGTGGGTGCCGATCCACCCCGACGCGAGGATGTTCCAGCTTGCCTGCACTCCAGTCACCAGTCCGTAGCTGTTGCTCCAGCCCGCCACGCCACTGAGGTCGGGAATGTCGAGAGTAACCAACCCGCCGGGACCGCGATAGCCGGCGGTCACCTGAATGAACACCCGTCGGCTCGCGCCCGCACTCTGCACGAAATCCGCCTGCCAGAGCCTGGGATATTCCGATTGCCAATTGAAGATGGCGTGCAGTCTTGGCACCGGCGCAGTGGCGAGGACGGTCACCATCGGCTGATCGAGCGCCGGGCCGAAGGTCAGCTGCGGCCCGGCGCCGACCCCGCTCCAGCTGGTAGCCGTAGTGCGAATCTCGGTGGTATTGCCGGTACCGGTCAGCGCGTCGACGCTGATCCAGTGGGTGTCGCCAACGTTCAGCTTGCTGGCGGGCACCGCATAGACGGTGCGCGAAGTCGCCGTGGACGAGGAGGCCTCCACGAAGAAGGGTGACAGGGCGTTGTTGGTGCTGTGCCAGAACTCACTCATGGCCGTGATCTGTCCCAGGGTGTTGACCATGGTCAGTGTACCACTCGTCGGGACGAATGCCTCGGTGCCGGCAAAGTCCATCGTCGCGATGGCGCCGTTGTCGGCGATGTTCTGATTGGCCCGGAGCAGCATCTTGAGGAGCTGCGTGGTCCCGCCGGAGCTCAGTAGCGTCGCACCAATCAGGTCAACTGAACCGGGTGGCACCGCTGCAAACTGGAAGGTCCCGGTGCTTCCGTTCAGATACTTGAAGACGGGTCCGAGCGACACGCCGACGTTGTTCGCCATGCCCGTGTTCACCATCGCGCCGTTGATCGTCTTGGTTGCTCCGGTACCGCCGGCACAGGCATGACCGCCTTGAGACTGCAAGTCTGCGAGGCTGCCATAGAAGACGACCAGCTGAGTGCCCCCACCGCTGCGCGGCACAACGTAGGCAATCGCCCCCGACTGAGTCGCGACCGGGAAGCTGTAGCTGTTGTTCACGCCAGTGACGGCGGTCCATGGCCCATTGCCGTCCTGCCGCGCCACGAAGAGCGGCAGCCCCGACGTGGGGCAGAAGGTCCAGGTCGCTGTGCTGGCCTGCCCGGTGGAGAGCTCTATGGTGTAGATCACTTCGGCCGTGGTGGTGCCGGAGGTGCCCGTCACCTTGACCGTATAGGTCCCCGCGCCGAGGGCACCAGGCACGGTGACATTCATGGTCAGGTCATCGCCCACCGCGGGGTTGGTGCCGACCAAAGTGGCCACGATCCCGGAATTGGCTGTGGCGGTGGCCGTGAGCTGAATGACTCCAGGGAAGTTGTTGCGGGCGATGTGCAGCGCCGTCGTGAGCGCCGCGCCGGGACCGGCGCTGACATTCTGAGGATTGAGCGCCAGCAGAAAACTGCCCTGCACCACGGCGGTGAACTGAAAGTAGGCGGAGGCATAAGTGCCTCCCGTGCCAGCCGGTCCATTCGCCTGCAGGAAAAGCGTGTGTAACCCGAGCCCTAAAGCATTGGTGGTATGAATGGTAAAGTCGACTGTACTCTGATCACCTGGTACGGTGACATCCGTTGCGAAGGACGTCGATCCGGCCGCAGCCTGATCGAGGTGTACCACCAACGGACCACTGAAGCCGTTGACTCGATGCAGGACAACCTGCACGAGTATGTCCTGTCCGGGCGACATCACGGCGCTGTAGGGCGCCGCCGCCATCTCGACCTGCACGTTATTGCTGGTGGGCGAGCCGCCGGGACAGGCACCGAGCAACAGGCACGACAGGGACAACACGGG
>JBBRBZ010000208.1:0-4147 GCA_038205305.1 Gemmatimonadales bacterium | reverse complement strand
CCGGTGAGCAGCGAGGCCAGCAGCAGGATGGTGACCTCGGTCAGCTGATAACGCCACCATCGGGTAGGCGGCTGAAACAGCACGACCGCTTGGTAGCCGCTTCCGATCAGGCAACCATCGGGAAGGACCTGCGGGTCAGCTACACCCACCCAGATCGCAAAAGCCCTCGGCGTCTCCCGGGCCACCATCTACCGGCACCTCAACGCCGTATAAGCCCCGCGCGGCATCCCCGGTGGGGTCTCCACCTACAGGCAGCAGCTCTCGGTACACAACTACCACTGACTTGCCAATTCGCCCCTCGTCGGGCGTTCCCGAGTCCTGAGCCTCTATCGCCGGATTTCGTACCGTTACAGCTCAGACCCCGGGATGCAGGGTCAGAGCCCCGCCGTGCCGGTCCAGCTGCCGGCGCGTCAGATGCGGGTGCATTCACAAGTCGCCGTACAGGAACGCGGTCCCACGGCCGGCACCGATGGCTGCAATCGAAACAACGGTGCTGCGCCAGGGTCAGCTCAATCGCGTCCACCGAGCCTAACCTAGATCTACGTGTATAGAGTTAGGGAGTGAGTTCGTACCTACGACTGACACCCGCCATGCGGGACGTCTTGACCTGTCTGCTCGGGGCGGAAGGCGAGGTCTGGGGGCTACAAGTATCAGCGGCCTCGGGTCGGCCAACCGGCACCGTTTATCCACTTCTGGAACGGCTTGAAAGAGCAGAAATCGTATCGTCACGATGGGAGATCGAACGCGATCAGCCAGGAGCGAGGCGCCGCGTGTACGCACTGACTGACGACGGCCGAATGTGGGCCCAATCAAAAATATGTAATCCAACCCGACCGAGCCACGAGGTGGGTCATGGCTGACAACGACCGTCGTTTCCGCAATGCGATCCGCATCACGCCCAAGGATGAGCGTCCGCGATATGCAGAGGAATGGACACACGACCTGCAGGAGGCGACCGTGGCGGACAACGCCTCGGACGTCGCCCGTGGGGCGTTGGGGGTGGCCCTCCGACGTCGGGCCAGGTGGGCCGGGCACGCGCTCCTCGGCGGAAGAGGGATCGGCCTTGCGGTGCTCCTATGGCTGGGAATCATCGGGCTGATGATCATCGCCTTCCTTGGTGGCGGACTATTCGAGCTGAGCCTGCTGGTGATCCTCGTTCTGGCTCTGGTGGCCCTGACATTTGCGGGACTACCCTCGCGGCTCACCTACGTGTTTCTGTTTGCATTCCCGATCATCGGCCTCGCCGCAGCGGCGTATTGCTGGTGGGTTCTCGGTGTTCAGATCGACGCTGCCGACACGGGCGCGTCAGTGCCACCGGCTGCGACCCACGGCGGCCTGGGACTGATTGTGCTCGCTGCAAGTGGGCTGGGGTTTGTGGTGGCTGCCGTCATCGGCTACGCGCGACGGCCGAACTGATTCTGCAAGTTCGTCGGCCCAAGCTCGCGTAAGGCATAGCGGTCCGGCGGACGGCAGCGTCTGTTGCGCGAAGGAAACCGATCCTGTGGCGTCCTTCTGCGTGGCCAAGAACTTGGAAGCATGCAATGCTCACCGCCGCTTCCGAATCGAATGATCCTCGGAACGTAATCTCCCGCACTTCGGCGATGAGTGGATCGGACTATCAGTGAATCATGCTAAGAGATTGATCGTGGTGGGGACGGCTGCCGTTGCGTGCCTTCTGGCAATGGGCGCCCCGGGGGCGTCAGCTGGTCAGGCCGCCGCGCAGGCTCCGGCCGGCCCGCCGCCCGAAAAAGTAACTTCCGGACCAGTACGCGTTTTCGCTCCCCGACACATCCGCGGCGCCGGTCGAACTGACCTCGGCAGACGGTGAATTAATTTCCATCGGGCTACCCGCGCAGCCGAACCCGCTCGCTCGTGGTGCAGCCGCACCATCACCGTCTACGGCAAGATCAACCGGTCCCGGGAAGATCCAAATCAACGATGTTCTCCCGCAGACGGACACGACGGTCGAGGACGTCCAGGGAAGCGTTCGGATCTCAATGATCACAAAGTCCGCGACCGCTCCACGGAGATTCGAGTTCCCTCTCACCCTCCCTGCAGGTGCCCAGCTGCGACTGCAGCCTGATGGCAGCGTTGTCGCCCTTACCCCGTCACCTACGGGGCTCACGTACATCGCAGGCGTGAAGGCGCCCTACGCGTTCGACGCCCGAGGCCGGCGTGTGGCCACGAAGTTCCAGGTGAGCGGAACCACCCTTATCCAGACGATCTCTCCCACCCCGCGCGCCGTCTACCCGATCGTCTCCGACCCGTGGCTGGGTAAGGACCTGATCTCCAATGCCACCTGGGCATATCACGCCGAAGGATGGACTCTTCGGGTGACACCGACAAGTTGGCAGCGCTTCTGGAACGGCTACTGGCCGGGCGCCTCAGGATGGGATGAGCTGTACTCCAAGTACCGAAACCGTGGTCTGAACAGGAACCTCGAAGGCATGCGCGATCAATACATCTGTCATGTTCAGATCGTGAGCGTTCGAGCGCCAAGCAGGCCGACCTGGAATCTCGATGAGTGGCGACCCAATGTGGGATACCTGCAGACGATCAACTCCTCGTGCAACCCTGGCGGATCCAAGTGGTTCGATTGATCTGCCCGATTTTCACTCGGGCGCTGTCTTGTCGTCCCTATTCGGACTGCAAGCTGGCGGACTCACCTGAGGTGCGGGTGCGCTGAGCTGGTGCGACCTGCTACCGAGCGAGGTCGGCGAATCGTGACAGGTGCAGTTGGTGGGCGACGGCAATGGTGGCGGTAGGGCCGTTGCGGTGCTTGGCCACGATGAGGTCGGCTTCCCCTGCTCGGGGGTCGTCGGCCTCCCAGGCGTCGGGCCGGTGCACCAGGATCACCATGTCGGCGTCCTGCTCCAGCGAACCCGATTCACGCAGATCGGACAGCATGGGGCGCTTGTCGGTCCGCTGCTCCGGTCCACGGTTGAGCTGGCTCAGCGCGATCACCGGCACCTCGAGCTCCTTGGCGAGCAGCTTCATCTGCCGGGAGAACTCGCTGACCTCCTGTTGCCGGGACTCCACCCGCTTGCCCGAGGTCATCAGCTGCAGATAGTCCACCACGATCAATTTAGGGTCGTGCCGTTGCTTGAGCCGGCGGGCCTTGGCCCTGATCTCCATCATCGTCATGTTCGGCGAGTCGTCGATGAACAAGGGTGCATCGGAGATCTCGGTCATCCGCCGGACGATCTTGTGCCAGTCCTGCTCGCCCATCGTGCCCGCCCGCATGTGGGAGAGCCGGATCCCCGCCTCGGCCGACAGCAGCCGCATGGTGATCTCGGTCTTGCTCATCTCCAACGAGAAGATCACCGACGCCTGCCCGTGCTTCACGGCGGCGTGCCGGGCGATGTCCAGGGCGAGGGTGGACTTCCCGATGCCGGGGCGGGCGGCGACGATGATCATCTGCCCGGGGTGCAGCCCGTTGGTGAGGTTGTCCAGGTCCGTGAACCCGGTCGGTACCCCGGCGGATCGGCCGCCGTGCTGGGCGATCGCGTCAATCTCGTCCATCGTCGGCTGCAGTAGTTCTTCCAGGACCACATAGTCTTCGGAGGTCCGCCGTTCCGTGACGTCGTAGATCTCCGCCTGCGCTCGGTCGACGATCTCGTCCACCTCACCCGCGCCGGCGCTGCCCTCACTGCCGCCGTACCCGAGCTGGACGATGCGCGTGCCGGCCTCGACCAACCGCCGCAGAATGGCCTTCTCGGCGACGATCTGGGCGTAGTAGGCGGCGTTCGCGGCGGTGGGCACGGTGGCCATCAGGGTGTGCAGGTACACCCCACCGCCGACCCGGCCGAGGGTTCCGTTCCGCTCGAGCTCGGCGGCCACCGTGATGGTGTCGGCCGGTTCACCCCGTGAGTACAAGTCCAGGATCGCGTCGAAGACCAGGGCGTGCGCCGGTTTGTAGAAGTCCGCCGTGCCCAGCGACTCGAGAACGTCGGCGATGGCGTCCTTGGACAGCAGCATCCCGCCCAGCACGGATTGCTCGGCCGCCAGGTCCTGCGGTGGTTGCCGGTCGAACGCGGCCGGCGCCGGTGCGGGCACACGTGCCGGTGAAGACCACCGTTCGTCGATCAGCGCCATCTGTTCACCCGCACCTTCCTGTCGCGTCGCGGGCACGCCGGGCGACGTCGCA
>JBBRBZ010000207.1:0-4174 GCA_038205305.1 Gemmatimonadales bacterium | reverse complement strand
CCGTTTTTTTTCGCTTTGTTTCTCGACCTTTCGCGTGGCGGGTTGGGGTTTTTGGGGCGACGCTTGCGTCGCCCCTACTCCGCGCGCACCTCGATCTCCGCATCCACCCGGTAGCCGATCTCGCGCAGCTTCTCGAGCTCGATGGTGATCGACTCCGCCGCAATATCACCGGCTCGCAGGCGGAGCAGGTCCATGCGCAGGGTCTCGAGCGCCATCACGGCCTGAGTGCTCTGCGCATTGGCCCGATCGAGGGCAATCGCCTCAAGGCGTGAGATCAGGTCGGGCACCGCCGCGAGTGCCTTGCGTTGCGGTTCGGCAAGCTTGCCGTAGAGTATGGCCACTGCGCCGCCAAGAGCGAGCGCGGTTGGTTCGCCGGAGGTTGGGGTCTGGGTGATATCCCCAAGACCGAGCCCTGCGACGCGAAACACCAACCGCCCAAACCGTCCCTCCATGACCCTCGCCCACCATCCCTTCAGCCAATGCGAGCGCCGCTGCAACTGACGGAAGATCAGCATCGGTGTGTAGACGGCGACCAGCACCGCGATCAGGGCAAGGATGAAGGAATCCATCTCCTTCATCAGGCCGATGGCGCTGGCCATGATCAATCCACCAATCGTCACCACGATAGCCGGACTGTCACGCCAATCGCGCTGCCGCAGCGCCATCGGCAGCGCATTGAACTCCAGCTCCTCCTGCTGGATGGCGATGACGGCCGCGCTCTGTCCATACCCGTGACGCAGCAGATCGCGCGCGCCCATCACCACGCCGGCGATGGACATCCCCGAGAGCCCCACCAACAAGGACGCCATCGAGTGGAACACCACGCCGGCAAGGTCGTCGAACCCGAAGGCGACGAGCATCACCACCTCGGTGGCGACCGCCAGTCCCAGCGAAGCGGCGGCACGCCCCAGCTGTTCGCGACTCACCCGCGCAAAGGCTCGGAGCGGCGCGGCGAGCACCGGCTGCACCGCACGCACCGTGGCGAGTTCGCGGGAGAGCTCTTCCACCGACGGCCAGCGATCATCCGCCACGGCCGCAATGGCGCGATCGATGGCCCGCGCGAAACCGAGCGGCGTCATCGGTGCCAGCACGCTGACACTCGGCGCACTCGCACCCGATTGCTGTGCCAGCAACGCGGCGCCGTCATATCCCTCGAACGGACGTCGACCGGTCACCGCGTGAAAGGCGGTGACGCCGAGCGCGTAGATGTCGGCGCGCACATCGGCCGCAGCGCCGAGCGCCTGCTCGGGACTCATATAGTGGAGGGTGCCCATGCCGGTGGCTGGTGTGTTGCCCGTCGCTTCTCCGGCGCGCGCAATGCCGAAGTCGGTGACGATCGCGCGCTCACTGCCCTCCTGGAGCAGGATGTTGTCGGGCTTCACGTCGCGATGAATGACGCCGCGAGCATGCGCGTGGGCCAGCGCCCAGGCCACCTCCTGCGTGATCCGCAGCGCCTCGTCGGGGGGCAACGCACCAATCCGTCTCAGCCGCGAACCCAGCGTCTCCCCCGCGATGTATTCCATGACGAAGTAGACCAGATCGCCGCCGGCTTCGACCGCGTGGATTGAGACGATATGCGGGTGGGAAAGCTGCGCCGCCGTCCGCGCCTCGCGCAGGAAGGAGTCGCGGAACCCTGGTCGGCTCGCCAACGGCGGGGGCAACAGCTTGATCGCCACCAGTCGGTCGAGCGCCACCTCGCGTGCGAGAAACACCACGCCCATGCCGCCACGACCGAGCTCACGGACCAGAGAATAGCGCCCCGCCACCCCCATCTGGAGCAGCAGGAATTCAGGAGAGACGAAATCGTCGGTCATTTGGTGCCATTATGAAACATGGTCACCGTACGAGGTGCAAGCCGGTGAGTTTCGGGCGGGGGGGGGAGAGAAGAGAGAAGTGAGAAGAGAGAAGTGCGAGGAGCGAGGAGCGTCAGCCCCCCCCGCCGGTCGGCGGGGTTCGGGGCGGGCCGGGAACCGCGAGGGAATCGAACTTTCGCAGCGGTTCCCTGTTTCGTTGGACTTCGCGGGGTTGGTTGTCCGACGGTCCGCCTCGCCCGCCACCGCCCGGTCGCGGGACTGTCGACGGCCAGGCCGTCCCGGGCGGCAGACTCCGCAGCCATTCCAGGGTGCGGGACACATCACGCACCGTGCCGCGGAACTGGTCGATTGAAGTGGGTGACTTCACCCGATTGCTGGTGATGATCTGGTTGCCATAGGCCGAGCCGGCCTTGGTATTCCGGATCGAGACGCTGAGGTAGGAGGAGTCGTTCTCATCCTTCTGCACGCTCACGAACACCACCATGTCGGTCGAGTCGAAACCGGTCGGTGGCCCGCCGAACGACGGGGCGCCGCTCTGTCCACCAGTGGAGCCGCGGTTTCCTTGAAAGCGCATGGTATCGGGCGTCACCACCACCCAGCCACGGCCACCGCTGAGTCGGCGGTTGATCTCGAGCACAGCCGCCTCGCTCAGCGCACGCGCCATCGAATCACCACGATTCCGGCCTGCGGCCAGCACCAGTACATGCGTCACCGTCGGCGCTGTTGGCCCCGGAACCGCCCCGATGGACGTTCCCGATGCACTGGTGGCGGGCGAGGGCGGCGGGCTGCGGAAGGCACCACCCGACTGGGTGCGCAGCTTGTCGAATTGCACCCGAATCAATGAATCGGTGAGTGCCAGTTGCCGCTCGAGGGCGACGGTGTCGATGGCCAACGCCTGCTTGGTATCGTGCTTGACGGTGGCCTTGCTATCGAGCGACGCGAGTTCGTCCCGCAGGGCGACGGCAATTCGCAGCGAGTCGGCGTGGGTCAGCGGCTTGGGGGCCGGCGCCTGCAACGGCTCCGCGTCAATGGTATCCGCCATCTTCACGGGCGTATAGGTGGTGATCGTCCTGACCGGCCGCGATGTGAACCAGATCCCCCCCACCACCAAAGCGACCACCGCGAAGGCCCCCACGGCGAGCGGCCACTTCGACGCCGGTGTTACCACAGGAAGTCCAGTTCCACCGCGGTGCACATCGGCCGCGATCGCACCCGAGATCTTGTCGAGTTCCACCAGCACGGCGCGCGCATCGACCGGACGATCGTCGGGAGACTTGGCCAGCATGTGCTGCACCAAGTCCGACATTGCTTGCGGTACGTCGGGGCGAGTGGTGTGCAGCGGCTCCGGCACTCGGGTCAGCTGCGCCGTCATCGTCGCCGTGGGCGACGGCGCCGAGAAGGGACTCTCCCCACTCAACAGTTCGTAGGCGAGCAGGCCGACGGCATAGATGTCCATCCGGTGATCGGCGGCCGGATCGGCGGCGAGTTGCTCGGGCGCCATGTACGCCGGCGTGCCGATCGCCATCCCCGACGTGGTGTGGCCGGCCCCCATGCTGGGGAGCGCCGCATTGAGCGCCTTCGCGACGCCGAAGTCGGTGACCAGGGCGTGATGACCATCGCTGAGGATGTTGGCCGGCTTGATGTCCCGGTGGATCACGCCGCGCGAGTGGGCGTAGGCGAGTGCCTCGACCACATCGTGCAGCAGCTTGACCACTTCCTTCACTGGCAGCGGACCCCGGCGCTCGATCGTGGTCCGCAACGATTCGCCGGAGATGTAGGGCATGGTGAACCAGAGCAGCTCGCCATGTTCGCCGGCATGCAGCAGCGGCACGATGTAGGGATGGGAGAGCTGGGCCGCCATCTGCACTTCGCGACGGAAGCGCTCCCGGTTGACGCCAGCCGCCAGATCGGGGGGGAGGACCTTGATGACGACCTCGCGGCCGAGCGCATGTTCCTTGGCCACGAAGACACGGCTCATGCCGCCCCCCGTGAGCTCGCGCTCGATCGTGTAGGCATCGCCCAGCGCGTGCTTCAGGTCGTCCAGGAGCTTGTCAGTCACCCGATTTGCCGGTCAGAGAGTCAGTGAAGGTTCCGGAGAATATACGGTTTGACCCGGTCCAAAGGTGAAACCCGGCAGCCAAACCACGCCCAGCGACCCAGCCTAGTCCAGGAATCGGTCCCGTTCCCGGACAGTCGGCAGGTCACAGGACCAGCCCAGCCGCCCTGCGATCCGGTGACGTCGCCGGGCAATCGCATCGTACAAAGCATCACGCAATGGCCGGGGAATCGCTCCGAACACCCTGAGAAGATGCCACCATCCCCCCAGACGTCGCAGGGTGCCGAGGACCGCGCCGCTCCGG
>JBBRBZ010000206.1:0-4221 GCA_038205305.1 Gemmatimonadales bacterium | reverse complement strand
TACGGCACGGTGAGCGAAGATGTCAAGGTAGCGTTGTCCAAACCCTGTGTGAAACATTGTGATATCACGGTGATCTTGAGTATCCGGAATCGTGGTGAGCAGTTCCGTGCGACACTGGTGGCCCTTGCTGCGGTTGTGGTGCCGGAGGCCCGCAGTGTTGAGTGTTTTCTGGTCGACAACGGCTCCATCGATGAGACAGCCGAGATATGCCGGGAATTCGTCTGGCATGGGGTCGAGGTGCATGTCCTCTCAGTTGCGCAGCCGGGACTTGCAAGGGCACAGAACGCGGCGCTTCGGCTCTGTCATGGAAGCGCCATTCTCTTCCTTGACGACGATGTGCGGCCCCCGCGTGATTGGCTTTCGGAGATGAGTGCCCCGATTCTCTCTGGTGAAGCCGACGCGGTGGGCGGCGGGGTTCGGATTCCCCGGTCGATCCAGGCGCCGTGGACCATTCCTGATCACGAGGAGTGGCTCGCTTCCACGGAGCACTGGGAGAGTCGACGTGAGCCCATGCTTGTCGGAGCGAGTATGGCAATCGCTCGCCGAGTCTTCGCTGCACTTGGGGGGTTCGACGAAACTCTGGTGTTCGCCATCGATTCAATGTATTCCCAGCTCCTGGTTCACGAGGGCTTTCGGCTGGTGCTGCGCCACGATGTGGTCAGCGAGCACCATGTCGAGCTCCATAGGTTCACGCGAAGAGGATTGGCCAAGCAGGCGCTGCTTCGGGCCGAATGGCAAGCGTTCGAGCTGCATCACTGGTTGGGCAGGCGGCCCAGCTATCCGCACCTGCGATGGTTGCTGGCTCAGTGGCGGCTCGTCCGGCATCGGGCCGGGCTCGCATGGCGCTTGAACGACTACAATCTCTCACAAGGGGAAATGCATCTCATGCAGGAAGTCGCTCTGTGGCGCGTGTACATCCGGACGCGGAAGCAGCCCCGTCGCTATCGGCGGTGACCCTGCCCCCCCCCATTTTTGGAGGAGCAGATGGCCGAGATTGATGATCTCCGCCGGATGGAATTTGCCGCGTTGAGCGACCGCGGCATCTTCCTCAATAGTGCCTCGGTCGGGCCGATGCCGGCTCGCAGCGTCGCCGTCCTTGCGGCGTGCAACCGCGATCGCGCGCGGCCGGGGATGTGGCCGGTGGAGCGGATCAACGCGGTGCTGCACGAGTCGCGCTGGCTGGCGGCTCGCCTCCTCAACGCCGGTGAGGATGAGATCGCCCTGATGCCAAACACAACGACCGGGCTCAACATTGCGGCCCACGCCCTGCCACTCGAGCGCGGTGACGTGGTCCTGACCTTCGATCGGGAATTCCCCTCCAACATCACCGCGTGGTTCGGGCTGCAGGCCAAGGGGATCGTACTCGAGCGGCTTGCCCCAACCCCGGAGGGCTGGCCCGACGAGGCGGCGCTGCATCGCCGCTTGTCCGATCGCGACGTGAAGGCGGTCTGCATTTCGTTGACGCAATTCAGCAACGGCTACACTGTCGATCTCGCGCGACTCTCTCGCGCCACCCGCGACCTCGGCAAATGGCTCGTTGTCGATGCGATCCAGGGCATCGGGCACGTACCGGTGGACGTGCAGGCGACTCCAGTAGACTTTCTTGCTTGTGGCGCGCAGAAATGGTTGCTGTCCCCCTGGGGCACCGGCTTTCTCTATGTCCGGCGCGAGCTTTGCCAGAAGTTCGAGCCCACCTTTGCTGGCTGGGCCGCCTTTCGGGGGACGGATGATTACACTCGGCTCACGAGCTATGACCCGCGTCCCTGGCCAGATGCGCGGCGCTTCGAGCTGCTGACCTTTCCGGTGCAGGACTTCGCCGCGATGAACGCGTCCGTCGGGCTGCTCCTTTCGGTCGGCGTCGAAGCGATTGCCGGCCATTGCCAAGCGCTGCACCAACCGGTCATCACCTGGGCGAAGCGCGCCGGAGCGCGCATCACCTCACCCTTGGACGCGCGGCGGTCGGCGATACTGTGTGTGCAGCCCAAGGGCGATGTCGCCGAGGCGTACCAGCGACTGGTGGCGGGTGGGGTGCAGTGTTCGCTGCGGGAGGGCGCCATTCGCCTAAGCCCGCACTTGTTTTCGACCCACGACGAACTCGATCAGGTGGTGTCGCTACTCGGCTAGTCCTCCACGGCAGCAAGCCCTAACAGGGGGGTGCGCCGGTTGCCGCGGAGCCGAGAAAGAGTTGCGCCAAACGTTCACCGAATCGTGCCAGAGTGAATTGGGATAAGAAGCGGTCACGGGCGGCACGCTGCAAAGATTGCTCGAGCGCCAGATCATTCCACAATGCGGCAACAGCACTCGCGATCTGGTCGGGGCGTTCGGGGTCGACCAGGACACCTGCGCTACCAACCACCTCTTCCAGCGCGCCGCCGCGCGGCACGATGACTGGCAGTCCGCGCGACAGCGCCTCGATGGCTACGAGCCCGAAACTCTCATAGCGACTCGGCACTACGACGCATCGGGTTTCCTCCCAGTATTGATGCAACGCGGCGTTGGACTGCGCACCGAGCAGCTCGACTCGGGCGCCACATTCGCGGGCCAGATTGGCATACCTCTCGGGCCAGCGGCCAATCGCGGTCCATCGCCCGTCTACCTGTGGCATCGGCACCGCGCTCGCCTTGATGAACAGATCGGTGCCCTTGCGGCTTTCCATCGCCCCGAGGAAAAGGATGCGGTCTCGTCGCTGCTGGGACGAGCCGGAAACGAGTGGGTCGGGTGTGCCATGATGCACGACCTCGAAACGTGCTGGGTCGATGCGGGTCTCTTCGGCCATTTCCACCGCATGCGCACGCGAATTCGCCACCCGGTGCGCCGCGAGGCGGGCCGTGATGCGGTCCCACCGCTTGGCCGCGCGCTCGTTCGGGCTCAGTGTCGTGATGTTGTAGCGCAGGTGCTGGGTGTCGGAGGTGTGGAAGCGGAGGAAGAAGCGATCGCCAAACATCAAGGCCAGTGCCCAGCCGAGGCCAGCACGGTGGCCGCATTCCACGGCGGTATACCGTGATTGGGCATCAAGTCGACGGACCGCGAGCATCAGCGACAACCCGTGGATGAATGGTTCGAAGGCGCCGAGATGCCAGTGCACCGACGGCAGGCGCACGGGCATGAGGCGGATGCCTGGGGCGAGCTCACCTGCCACGCCGTTCCGGCCGGTGTACACCAGGTCGACGGCCCATCCTTGCGCCGCCAGGCTCTCCGCCGCCAGCCGTGCGTATCTCCCCAGACCGCCGATCTCCCCCGGAATTAGATCGGAGTATTCTGGGGTGACGAGCGCAAGTCGGTGAGGGCGACTCGCCGGATCCGGTGGGATAATTTCAGGTTGGGGCGCCATCGAGCGCTCCGTGCGCATTATTGAACACGTGAGGCGACCGGGTTCAGTTGATGCGTCCCGCTGAACGCTCCGGTGGTCGTCACCTGGAAGAAATTGCCCGGTCCCTGAAGCAGGATCTCCCGCTGGGCGTGCCAGAGTGTGGATTCAATCCGGTACAATCCCGCCGGCAGATTGGCCTGTAGTTGCAGGTCCACCGTGAAACTGCCGCCACGCACTGGATGCACGCCGAGCGACCGGAACGTGATGCCCGACAACCGTCGGTTCGTCGCCGCATCGACGATGTTGATGCCCAACTCGACATGCTCAGGCGGCACTGCCTCGGTGACTTCGCCCGCGACACGACAGGTGAAGGTCCCGCCGGACTCCACTGGCTGCGGCTCCGGGCTGGTCAGTCGCAGGATCTGGATGCCGAACTTTGCCGCGTTCGCCGCATCGTCGGTGGCATCGATCGCGCTGGCGCCCTGGAGGTAGCGGTTGACGGCCTCATCGGGCGCGCCCTGGTAGGCGACCTGACCCTGCCGCAGCAGAATGCAGTCGGTGCACAGCTCCACGATCCGGTCGAGCTGGTGCGAGACGATCACCACGGGAATGTCGGCCTTGACGATGCTGCGGATGCGGCCGAACGCCCTGGCTTGGAACTCCGCATCGCCTACCGATAGCACCTCATCGATGATGAGCACCTCGGGCTCAAGGTGCGCAGCGATCGCGAACCCGAGGCGGGCGTTCATTCCGCTGCTGTATCGCTTCACTGGCGTGTCGATGAAGGGCGAGATCCCCGAAAAGTCGACGATGTCATCGAAACGTTCGCGAATCAGGCGCTGGGGCATCCCCATGATCGCGCCCTGAAGGAAGACATTCTCCCGTCCCGTGAGGTCGGGGTGAAAGCCGGC
>JBBRBZ010000205.1:0-4260 GCA_038205305.1 Gemmatimonadales bacterium | reverse complement strand
GACGGCGATGAAGAGCGCAATGGGGATCGACTCGACACCGAGGCGCCGCATCTGGCCGAGCAGCAGCGGTGCCCAGGTGCGGACATCGCGGAGGGAGCGCCAGGCGCGCAGGGCGGCGCGGCCGATGGAGGCGATGAGGGACTTCACCAGCCAAATGTAGTAAGGGCGACGCATGCGTCGCCCTGTATGCGGGTCGGGGAGGAGGCCGGGTCTGAGCGCAATGAGGACGCGACCCATGCGTCGCCCCTCACGCCGCAAAGCTCGCCAGCGCCCTTCCAACCTCCCCTTCTCTCAGGCTCCGCAAGGCCCGATCCCGCAGCTGGCGGACGCGCTCGCGGGTGATACCGAGCATGGCGCCGATCTCTTCCAGGGTGAATTCGCGGCCACCATCGAGGCCGAAGTAGAGGCGCAGCACCTTGGCGTCGCGCGGGGCCAGGCTGGCCAGGGCGCGCTCCACCTCCTCGGCGAGAAAGCGGTGCATCACCTCGTCTTCGACGTTGGGCGAGTTTTCACCCACGAAGCGATCGATGAGCGAGCGATCGCCGTCGGGGTCGAGTGGTGCGTCAAGCCGCACCTCGGCGGTGTTGAGCGACATCAGCGACAGCACCACATCGAGCATCAGGCCGGTGGCGCGGGCGAGTTCCTCGGGGGTCGGCTCGCGGCGCAGCTCCTCACGCATCGACTCAGCCGCCCGCATGATGCGCGAGAGGTCGGCGGTGCGGTTGAGCGGCACGCGCACGGTGCGGGACTGTCGCGCGAGCGACGCCAAGATCGACTGGCGGATCCACCAGACGGCGTACGAAATGAACTTCACGCCCTGATCGGGATCGAACTTCCGTGCTGCGATCATCAGCCCGATGTTGCCCTCGCCGATCAAGTCGGTGAGGGCGAGGCCGCGGTTCTGGTACTTCTTGGCGACCGAGATGACGAAGCGGAGATTGCGCTTGACCAGTTCCTGCATCGCCTCTTCATCGCCGCGCCGCACCCGGCGCGCGACGGCAATCTCCTGGGCCCGGGTGAGCAGCGGCGTGCGGGAGACTTCGTAGAGATATTGGTCGAGGATGTCGCGATCGACATCGTAGGAACCGATGCGCTGCTTGTCACTCGAGCGGGCGCGACGCTTGGGCGGCGCCTCGGCGGCGAGGATCTCCGCCAGGGAGGGGTCGTCGTCGGGGAACGGTGGGCCGGCGACAGGGACCGGCTCGGACGGAGTGTTCGGATCGGTTGATGACATCGGGATGAGCAGGGAATCTACGCGATCGGGTTGGAAATGGGGGCGCGGGGGGAACGCACGGCAGTGCGGGATTTTCCTTGACACCCCCGCATGCGCCGGATAGCTTCTCGCGCTGCCTTGGAACCGGTCCGTTCCTGGGCATCGGGGGGCGTAGCTCAGTTGGGAGAGCGCGTGAATGGCATTCACGAGGTCAGGGGTTCGATCCCCCTCGCCTCCATGGAAACGGCGTCAGGCGGTCATTTGACAGTCGCCGACCGCTCCATGGATGAGGCACCACCGGCCCGGAGCTGCGGTGGATTGGGCAAACGCTGAGAGGCATCAGCCGACCGCCTGTAGTTGCGTGGGCGGGGTCGTCCGGATAGGTTCGGCCTCCGTTCTGATGTCGCGGGAATAGCTCAGTTGGTAGAGCACAACCTTGCCAAGGTTGGGGTCGCGGGTTCGAGTCCCGTTTCCCGCTCTCGTAGTGGAATCGTCGCGGGGTGGAGCAGTCTGGTAGCTCGCCGGGCTCATAACCCGGAGGTCGTGGGTTCAAATCCCACCCCCGCCATGAAGTACCGTGCGACGGGCAGGTGCCCTCTGGGTCGCCTGCCCGTTGTCGTGACCGGGCGTTTAGCTCAGTTGGTTAGAGCGCCACGTTGACATCGTGGAGGTCACAAGTTCGAGTCTTGTAACGCCCATGCGGTGCGGTCGGACGAGTGATTTGTTGGACGAATACTGGAGGTCCTCGCAGTCCGCTGCGCGGACTGCAAGGACAAGGGTCCATAGCTCAATTGGATAGAGCATCTGACTACGGATCAGAAGGTTGGGGGTTCGACTCCCTCTGGGCCCATGAAGAAGTTGTACGGGGCGTAGCGCAGCCCGGTTAGCGCGCCTGCTTCGGGAGCAGGAGGCCCGGGGTTCAAATCCCCGCGCCCCGATGGTCAATGAAATCGCCACCCTAGGGTGGCGATTGTCATTTCCCATCGGTCGCGGGATTTGAGCTGAATGTGGGGTGGAGCGGCGCCCGCCTTCGGCTCAAATCCCCGCTGACCACAGTTACATGCAGAACTGTCCCCTGCTCTTGGGCCCGCCCGGTGCGTACGGCGCCGGCTTGCGAGGCAACAACTCGTCGCGCTGGGCTGCCTGCCAGGCGAAGGCCGCAAGCACGGCCGAATTGAACATCATGTCATCCGGCTGCACCCGCTCGTACACATCCTGGTTGGTGTGGTGGGTGCGCGTGCCGTAGTCCAGTGGATCCTGCACAAACTGGAAGCCGGGAAGCCCCAGATTGTCGAAGGCGATGTGATCGGTTGAGCCGGTATTGGCGATCGTGTTGATTTCCATGCTCGACGACCTGAATGGCGCGAGCCAGGCATCAAAGATCGGTGCCACTGCCGCATTCCCCTGATCGTAGACGCCGCGAATCTTGCCACTGCCGTTGTCTAGATTGAAATAGGCCGAGAGCTTGGCGTGCTCGGCGGTGGGATGGAACGAGTTGGAATCGACGTAGCCGAAGTGCTGACGGGTATAGGCACACGATCCGTACAGCCCCTCTTCCTCGCCAGTCCAGAGCGCGATCCGGATGGTCCGCCGCGGCTGCAAATTGAGCGTCTTCAGGATGCGCATCGCCTCGAGCATCACACCGGCGCCTGCCCCGTTGTCGGTGCCGCCGGTGCCCGCATGCCATGAGTCGAAGTGACCGCCGAGCATCACGACTTCATCCTTCAGCCGTGGATCAGTGCCGGGAATGTCGCCGACAATATTGAACGAGGTCGAATCGGCCGGATAAAAGCGGTTGATCATTTCGAGTTCGAGCACGACCGGGACATTGCGCTCCAACATGCGTGCCACGCGACCATATCCTTCGGTGGCCACGTGCACAAACGGGACTTGCGGCGCACCCTTGACGCGTGAAGCGCCGTTGTCGGTCCCGATATCGCCACCCACCCCTCGGCCCACCATGAGGATCGCGGCAGCGCCCTGCTTCTCAATCCAGCGCAGGGCCGTCGTGTCGCTGTTGACGTTGAACGCGCGAACTCCACCGCGTCCGGCGGCCGGCGCCTGCGTTGCGGCCTGCGCCGCGGCCTGTTGACAGACGGCCGACAACACCGGTGGAGTCCCGCCGCCCCGTCCGCCGCGACCACCAGCCGGTGCGGTATTGGGAGCGGGCGGCTCGGCCATTGCGGCCAGCGATGAATCGGAGCGCCGACTGGCGTACGCGGTGAACTCGGTCACCGGTGCGGTGGCAGGTGCGGTAAACATGAGGAAGCCATTCTTGAGCTTCCCGTTGTACTTCTGCTCCAGTTCGGCGAAGCAACCCGCTTCGATTCGCATGGCCGGACCAGTCACTCGTCCCTTGGTTCCGGCCGACCACGCCCGCGGGGCTGCCGCGATGATGAACGGATTCGGCGAGACGGCCTGGAGTGAAAAGCGCTCGTTCTGCCAGCCGATGCCGGTGGGCGTGCTCCACGGCTCGAGCCGAGCGTCGGCGATGCCCCATTTCTTCAACTCTGCCACGGTCCAGTTCGCGGCCGTCCTGGCGTTGGGCGACCAGGTCAGTCGCGGGCCATAGACATCAGTGAGATAGCTCATGAGGTCCATGACCTGGGAATGCTGCAGGGCTTCGGTCTTGATCCGTTCGATGGTCGGACCGTCCACCTTCTCCTGCGCAGCAAGCGGTACCGCGAGCGAGACGGTGGCAAGCGCCAGGAGTGACGACCAGGTGCCGCGGGCGAGGAAACGCATTCGGACAACTCCGTGACGTGGTTCGGGGATCGGGGTGGGGCAGGCTGATGGCGATTGTAACTATACGGCCGTTCGGAGCAAATGCCCACGTTTCGGCGGTGGCCCGGCCACCCCGAGAGCCGCGGCGCGATGAGCCATAATCAGCCGGATTTGCGCCTTGGTGGTATCGGCCCCATACGCCCCGTATGGCGGCGCCCCCACCAGAAGAGGAACCGGTCATGAATCGACGCACCATGGCGCTGGGGCTGTTAGCAAGCGCGATCACGTTGAGCTCGTGCGGCAGCAGCGCAACCACTCACACC
>JBBRBZ010000204.1:0-4352 GCA_038205305.1 Gemmatimonadales bacterium | reverse complement strand
CGCCATGCCGTTCACAGAGCGCGATGCCCTGCTCGACACCAAGCACGAAGGCCGCCGTGGCGAGGGCATCCGCCACCATCGCCGACGGGGCGGTGACAGTGACGCTGGCAAGTGCCGCGGCGCTTGCGCCACTCCTGGGATCGATCAGGTGGTGCGCGCCCGGATCCGTCGGCGAGCGCCGCTCGTAATCACCGGAGGTACAGACCGCGCGATCTGACACACGGAGAGTCGTCAGCATTGCACTGGCGTCACGCGGATGTCGAATCCCCACCGACCACGGATCACCAGCGGGATTGCATCCGCCGAGATAGAGATCACCGCCGGCATCTATGGCGAAGTCACCGAAGGGCTGGAGCTCCTGCGCCGCCATGTCGACGGCGAGTCCCTTCGCCACGGCGCCGAGGTCGAACGCCAGGTGGCGGAGCAGCGTGATGCGGTGCTGGTAAGGATCCACATGCACATCACGCCACGAAACCGAGTCCGCCGGTGCCGGTGCGGTCTGGATGACACGGCCGCTGCGCTGTTCGCGATTGAATCCGAGGGCTTCCATCCGATGTCCCACGGTCGGGTCAAAGGCACCGTCCGTCTCCTCGGCCACGGCGAGCGCGAAGCGGACCGCCTGATACAACAGGGGACTCACCTCGACCGCCTCGCCTACCGTCAGGGTGAGCCGGCGCAACTCGCTCTCGGGATCGAAGCGGCTGCACTGCGCGTTGATCTGCTCGAACCAGCCGACGGCGCGCGCGATGGCGGTGCGTCGTTCCTCCCGGGCCGCGGAAGTGTTGCCGTGGCCAACGATCTGAAAAGTCACCACCGTGCCCATGGTGGTGATGGTGTGAACGAGGGTGTCGCTCACTTCGCCTTGGCGAGGGCTTCGACGACGGCGTAGTAGAAGGCGTTGGTGCTCTGCGTGGCGCCCGAGACGTAGTCCACCTCAGGACTCTGCCGGCTGACGACCTGCCCGGGCAGGTGGGAAATCCAGGAGCACGAATAGCGGGTGCGGCACTGCGAGATCATGGCGGAGGTGATGCGCCCTTCGCGCACTTCGACCGTCGCCTCAATGTCGCCGTGCCGCGACGTTCCCCAGCCCGAATAGACGCCGTCCTTCCATTGACTCTTGACGGGCTGACCGGAAACGCTTGAATCCGTCACCTGCGCCCCATTCGCTCCCTGCAATCCACTGGTCGGCGTCGGCGTCGGCGTGGGCGCGGGTGCGTTGGGCGGCGCCACAGCGGCCACCACCTGAGGCACGACCGCGGAGTCGAACGCGGCGGACGTCGGCTTGGCGGAGGCGGGGGCGGCCGCGACGGCCGGGGTCGCTTGCTTGGGCCCCGAGTCTGCTGTCGGCTTCGGGGGCAGGGGCCTGGCGGTGGTGAGGATTGCCGTCGGTGCTGGGGCTTTCGACGGGGCGATCGCCACGCTCATCGGCGTGTCCGCCGCCACGATTGGTTGACTGTCAATTACGATCGCGGCGGTCGGGTTGGATTGCGGTGGAATGTCAGCCGAGGGAACGGGGCGGCGACGATCGCGCTCGTCCCCGGCGAATTGATCGGCCGCCGCCTTGGTGCGCAGGTAGCCGGCGGAATAGATGGCAAGCACCGCGGCTGAGCCCAGCGCCAGCAGGTTGTTTTTCGCGGAATTCACGCCGGTCGACTCGGTGTCGGTAGAAGAGTGCGGGGCATAATAGAGGTATACGGGGCGGTCACCCCGAATGGTTGAAGAGGGCCGTTGCCACCTCAGGAATCAGCTGGCCTTGGGCCCCGCCATGTCCCGCCGTACCGTCAGCTTCTTCCCCTTGATCGTGCTGGCTCGCAGCGCCTTGATGACCGCCTCGATCCGCTCTTCCGGCACCTCCACCAGGGAGAACCGATCGGTGATCTCAATGGTGCCGATCTCCTGCGCCTCCACCCCGGCCTCATTGACGATGGCCCCCACCAGGTCCGTGGGCCGAAGATTTTGCTTGCGACCGGCGCCGATGTAGATCCTTGAGAATCCCTTGGACCGTGGCGGGCGTTTCGCCGCCGGCTTCCGTCGGGTCGGCTCCTCCGCGGGAAGGTCGAGGTCGGCGTCATCGCGCGGCGACCCGCCGGTGCCCCGCTCGTGGGCGAGCTTCACTGCGGCCATGGCAATGTTCATCAGGTCGTGATCATCGCTGAGCGATTCGACGACCACCCGGTAGTGCTCGAAATCGCCGGCCACGAGCACTTCACGCAACGACGCCGTGGTCAGTCCCCGTTGCCGGGCCTGTACGTCGATCGCCGTGGGCAGCTGCTGCACGGTGACGTGTTGCTTGGTGACCGCCTCGATGTTGCGCAGCATTCGGTGCTCGCGCGGCTCGACGAAGGTGATCGCCACGCCCTCACGCCCGGCGCGGCCAGTCCGCCCGATCCGGTGCACGTAGGCACTCGGCGATTCCGGCACATTGAAGTTGACGACGTGGGAGAGCTGCTCGATGTCCAGTCCGCGTGCGGCCACGTCGGTGGCCACCAGCAGGTCGACGCTGCCCGCCCGCGTCCGCTTCATGACGCGGTCGCGTGCATCCTGGGTCATGCCGCCGTGCAGTGCCTCGGCGCGGTAGCCGTGGCCGCCCAGGGTGGCGGTGAGTGTATCGACCTCGGTGCGGGTCCGGCAGAACACCAGCGCGAGCGTCGGCGCCTCGAGGTCGAGCACCCGCCCGAGCGCCGCCACCTTGTGCGCCCGCGGAATGATGTAGGCCACTTGGCGCACCCGCGGTGCCTCGCCAACCGGTGTGGCCTCCTTGGCGATCCGGATGCGGACGGGGTCGTTCAGGTGCCGTTCGGCGATGGCGCTGATCCGCGGCGGGAGGGTCGCGGAGAAGAGTGCCGTTTGCCGCACCGCGGGGGCCGCGTCGAGAATGCTCTCGAGCTCGTCGGCGAATCCCATGTCCAACATCTCGTCGGCTTCGTCGAGCACGACGGCGGCCAGTCCCCCGAGGTCCAGCGTCTTCCGTCGAATATGATCGAGCGCCCGACCCGGGGTCGCCACCACCACATGCACCCCGCGGCGCAGAGTGCGAATCTGCTGGTCGAAGGCCTGGCCACCGTAAATCGGCACGACGGTGGTCCCCAAGGCGCGCCCGTAACGATGGAACGCCTCGGCGACTTGCATGGCCAGTTCGCGGGTTGGGACCAGCACCAGCAGGGCAGGGCGGAGGGAGACCGCCGGGGTCCGGGCCAGCCGCTCCAGTAGTGGCAGGGCGAACGCCGCTGTCTTGCCGGTGCCGGTGGCCGCCTGCCCGAGCAGGTCCCGGCCAGCCAGCAGCGCCGGGATGGCGTCGGCCTGAATGGGGGTCGGTTCTTCGTAGCCGAGAGCGGTGAGGGCCTCGACGAGGGGAGCGGAGAGGCCGAGGTCGGCGAAGGACGTCATCAACGAATATACCCTTCCAGCGGCTGCCTTCGTGTCGCGCGAGTTCCGTCCCTCGCCCCGCGGGGCCTATCTTTCCCCTTCGCCGCCCCGGGCCCTGGTGGGGCGCTGCCGCATCCCCGTCACCCCGAGTCCGACGGCATGACTGAGCCTCGCAACTTCGCCCTCATCGGTGCCGCGGGCTACATCGCGCCCAGGCACCTTCAGGCCATCAAGGAGACCGGCAATCAGCTGGTGGCCGCCCTCGACCCGAAGGACTCCGTCGGCATCATCGATCGCTATTTCCCAGCCGCGGATTTCTTCACCGAGTTCGAGCGCTTCGACCGACACCTCGAGAAGCTTCGCCGCCTGGGCGAGGAACGGCGCGTTCACTATGTCAGCATCTGCTCGCCGAACTACCTCCACGACGCCCATGTCCGCTTTGCCCTGCGATTGAATGCCGATGCCATTTGCGAAAAGCCCCTCGTGCTGTCGCCGTGGAACATCGATGCGCTGGCGGAGTATGAGCAGGAAAGCGGGCATCGAATCTGGTGCGTGCTGCAACTGCGCCTGCACCCCGCGATCATCGCGCTGCGCGAACGGGTGCGCAGCGGGAAGGGCCGGCACCAGGTGGATCTGAGCTACATCACGCCCCGCGGCAAGTGGTACTTCGTGTCGTGGAAGGGGCATCACGAAAAGTCCGGCGGCGTGGCGATGAACATCGGGGTGCACTTCTTCGACATGCTCCAGTGGATCTTCGGGGCGCCCCGTCGGGTCACCGTCCATCATCGGGACGAACGTTCGGTCGCCGGCTTCCTTGAACTGGAGCATGCCGACGTGCGGTGGATGCTCTCCGTCGATGGCAACGACCTTGAGCTTGCGGGAAAATCCGTCGGCACGCATCGGGCGCTCACCATCGATGGCGAGGCGTTCGAGTTCTCCGAAGGGTTCACCGAACTCCACAACGTGGTCTACCGCGAAATCCTGGC
>JBBRBZ010000203.1:0-4437 GCA_038205305.1 Gemmatimonadales bacterium | reverse complement strand
AGAGAACGGAGAACGGAGAACGGAGAACGGAGAACGGAGAACGGAGAACGGAGAACGGAGAACGGAGAACGGAGAACGGAGAACGGAGAACGGAGAACGGAGAACGGAGAACGGAGAACGGAGAACGGAGAACGGAGAACGGAGGAGGGGGGAGGGAGGGGCGAGTCCTTCCCTCACCACGTCATCCCCCGCGAAGCGGGGGATCTCCAGCGTTGATGCATGCGCTGATTCCGGAGGCCCCACGCGTTGCGTGGGGCGACAGCTGTCCTGGGCAGTTCACTCTCGAAACTACCGCTTCTGGCGCAGTTGGCCGCGAATCTCGCCGGCGGGGTGGAGCGCAGTATGCACATTGACGTAGCCATGTCCCTGCCGGAGGAGCGAGCGTAGCGAGTCCGCCGTCATCCCGCCGCCCAGTGCCGTCGCAAGGTTGATATCCCCCTCGGCAACCACGCCCGATGCGCCGGCGCCATCCTTGATCGCGAAGGTGATGACGGGCGGGCCGCCGACTCCGATTGCGCCGGAATGCACGTGCGCCGCCGTGGGCGTGCCGCTGAGCTCCTGCACCGTGACGGTGTAGTGCATCATCTCGCCATCAATGCTGAGCGTGGCTGTGCCGGTGCCCAGCGCGCGGTTGGCTGGCGTCTCCTGTGAGCCGGTCAGGTTGGTGACGTAGATGACCGGTGGCGCCTTGGGCGCCAGCAGAGCCCCTCCCACGACGAAGAGTGATCCGGCCGAGAGGGCGAACAGGCGGGGGAACATCACGGGAACTCCTGTGGGTGTGAGGAAGGGCCGTGCGACGGTCGAGGCCGCGCACGATGGTAGTCATCTGGGGTCGGGAGCTTCTTGCTTGAGAAGCGGCGATCCGTGCGTCGCCAGTCATCATCGCGCGGCGGGAGGAAGTAGCCGGACGGTGAGCGATAGACCTGCAGTGGGCGCGCCCCACGCATGCTGCGGGCGTAGTAGCCGCCCTGGTACTCGTAGATCGTCACTGGTCGCCAGCTGCGAAAGCCGGTGCGCCAATTGCCGAAATAGTCGGGGTAGTAATCGTAGAGTGCGATTGGCGGCCCGAGTCGAGCTTCGACTCCCGGGCGACTACGGTTGTTGGCGGGGGCACAGGCGGTGAGGAGAATCAGCGCGCCGAGTGCGGCTGCTGCGATGTGGTTTCGGACTCTCATTGTCAACTCCATCCATGGTACATGCACGGGTGGAGACGAGTGGTCGTCGGGAGGGGACACAACGGAGAATGGACAACGGAGCCCCCCTCACCCCGACCCGCCGCCTGCTGGAGTGGGGTCGCTGACGAGTTTGCCGCTCTTCGAAAGGTCTGGATCGGTGCAGGCGGCAAGATTGAAGCAGCACGGGCGGCGCTTCCCGTCGCTCATCTTCGAGATGGCCACCTCCACGCGCCGCAGGCGGGTGCCTGGGTTTCTTGTCGCCGAGACCCAGCGCACCCATTCCCAGCGTGCCATTGGGGTGATCGCATCCCAGAGCTCCCTGATCGGGGGCGGGGCGTACGTCCTTCCTCGAAGCATCTGGCTGTCACGATCCCGCGCTCCTCGCCCTCACTTCACCAGCACGACTCCCGTCATGTTCGGATGCAGCATGCAGTAGTAGGAGAACGCGTTCCGGTCAGTGAGGACGATCGGGCGGCTGGTCGAGTCCGGGGCGATCGTGCCGGTGTCCCACCGCTTCTCGCGCTCGGTGGCCGTGTGCGGGAAGATGTCGTGATTGATCCAGACGATGGTGTCACCGACGCTGAGGGGCACCGTATCGGGATGGAAGGCAAGCCCGCGAATCTCGATCATGTGCCGCTGTGGTGTGGGATGCACGGGCCCGGCGGCTGATCGAGTGAAGGTCAGCGCGCCGAGCACGACCAACGCCGCGACCGACCAGATCCACATGGCTCGAACGCGGCGCGAGGGGGTCACTTGCCGAGCGCCTTCTGCACTTCCTTGGCATGCGCAAGGTGCGCCACGAACGCCGGCCGCACATCGGTGAGCAGCTTCTTCAGTTCCGCGTTCTCGGTGGTGGGCACCAGCACCTTGTCGAGCGCATCAAGCACGGCCTGGTGGTACGCGACTTCGCGATTGATGTACGCGTGGTCGAACGCGGCGCCCTTGAGGTTCTCCATCGACTTGTGCGCGGCGGTGGCACCGACCACCAGCGACTGGCTCACGGCGTTGTCCTTGGGCGTGACACCGAGCTTCTTGGCGAGGGCGCCGGCCTGGGCGTTCACCGCTGAGTGGTCGGTGATCATCGTGTTGGCGAACTGTTTGACCTGGGCGTTGGTGGACACCGTGAGGGCGAACTTGCCGGCAGCGATGTCGATCGAGTTGGCGGTGACCGCGACGTGGGCGACTTCAGGGTCGGTCAGGTTGGGGGCGGTCTGGGCGGTGGCCGCGGTGGCGGCGGCAAACATCAGGGGGAAGAACAGGGCGGTGGCATGGCGCATGGCTGGCATCCGGGATCGAGGTGGTGGGTGGACTGCTTCGAGGCTCAAGTATCGCACGGTTTTAACACTTTGTCAATAAAGTCATGTGATTACTTGACAGAGTGCGCTTTTTCGGCCATATTTGAGGCCAAATGACCCTCACCAACTGGCTCGAACGGCTTATTGGCGAAACCCAGGCTCGGCTGCTGGGGCTGCTGCGTCGCTCCAACCGCACCATCAACGCCCTCTCCGGCGAACTCCAGCTGACCGACAATGCGGTTCGTACCCATGTGGCCGCCCTCACCCGTGACGGGCTGGTCGAGCAGATCGGCACCCAGCGTGACAGCGGCTGGAAACCCGCCCGCCTCTACGCCCTCACCAGCGAAGGCGAAGAGCTCTTCCCCAAGGCCTACGCCCTGGTGCTCGGCGAGCTGGTCGACCAGATCCATCGCACCGATGGCGAGCACCACGCCGTCGAGATGCTGCGCGCCGTCGGGCGCCGTGCCACCGCACACCTGCCGATGGCAACGACGCCCGCCGCGCGCGTCGATGCCGCGGTCGATGCGATCCGGTCAATTGGTGGCGAATTCGAAGTCGAACAGGACGCTTCCGGCTGGACCCTCCGCGGGCACGGCTGCCCCCTCTCGGCGGTCACCGCCCATCACCCCGAAGTCTGCGCTCTTGCCCAGGCGATCGTCGAACAAGCCTCGGGGATGACCGTGACCGAGTGCTGCGACCGGAGCGGGCGCCCGAAGTGCGGCTTCATGCTGCGCGAGGAGAATGTGGCGTAGTGGCGAAGCGGGGGCGAGGGACCTCA
Organism: Gemmatimonadales bacterium; assembly: GCA_038205305.1. GTDB lineage: Bacteria > Gemmatimonadota > Gemmatimonadetes > Gemmatimonadales > GWC2-71-9 > Palsa-1233. The sequence goes on along the minus strand of JBBRBZ010000203.1, from coordinate 1,189 downwards.
AGGCGAATGTAGGCCCGGGAGCTTCGGGTCGGCGAGGTTGCCCCGGATGAACTGCCGGGCAAGACTCCCCGCATGCAGAAGCGAACGCAGCTCAGCCTCTATCTCACCTCGCCGAAATCGGAAGCCATCGAGGCGCTCCGTCGCGTGCTCGGCGACCACCCAGCGCGACTGCACGCGCCGCACCTGACGCTTGCACATCCGCGCAATCCCAGGGCGCCGGGAAACACCGCAGAAAATATTCCGACGGTGCCGGCGGGGCTGGAGTTCAGCATCTCCGAGGTTTCGCTCATTCAGCAGGTGGACGGCGGCGTGTGGCGGGTGGTGGCGCGGTTTGGGGTGGGGGAAGCTGAGGGTGGGGGGAGATCTCGCGGCTGATGTCGGCCTCCTTCCATCACGTCATCCCCCGCGCAGCGGGGGATCTCCAGTGCCGGTGTGCACGGTGAGCCTGGAGGCCTCCGCTCTCGTCCCGACCCCGATAGCTCGCGGCTGAAGCGACGAAGGAGACTGGGGACCTGCCGAGTGGTGGGCCCCTGGTTTCGTGTATTGGGTGGTCGAGGAGGGCGTGGGTGGTCGATAAGGCTGTGGTTGGTCGATCAGGGCGCGGGTGGATGATCAGGGCTCAGATGGGTGATCAGGGCGCGGGTGGGTGGAGCGGGGTGGTGGTTGAGGGTATGGTCCGGGACATCCCACCTGACTGGGCCGATCCCCCCCCGGCCGCCTAATTCGTGATGGCTGCAGGCGGTGCAGCATAATTCGCGGCGGCGGCGTGGGTGAGGTGGGGCCGCATCGGTACTCGTCGAACATTCGGGCGGTGGAGGCGCTGTTGGGGTCTCGGGATGTACCGATGCCGATGCGCTGCATCCCTGTTCTCAAGCGTGGCGGGCAGGGCCCCTTGATGGCCTATCCGATTAGGCCGATTGGCGGTACACTCCGTGGAGTTCGCCCCGGGGGAATGGAGGCTAAGTACTAGTTAGGACGCGAGCGCACATTGGTACTGAAAGTTTTTTGTACGTGGTGTCGCGGAGCATGGTGTTCTGGGCTCGTGCGGGGTGGGTCGTCGTGTGGGGCGCACCACGCGAGACACGCATTGAGCCGAAGCGGGGCCGCACGGATCTCGGCCGGTGGCTGTCGGCCTCGACGCTGGCGAGCTTCATGGACTCTGGCGCATCGGCCGCAGCCTACCGGCGCA
>JBBRBZ010000202.1:0-4494 GCA_038205305.1 Gemmatimonadales bacterium | reverse complement strand
CTCGGGCCCGCGCGCTTTTGTGCTGATGCCCTCTGGTGGCGACGGGCTCGAGGCGGCTCAGGCCGCCAGGGCGTGCGTCAGTCGCTCGAGCAGCTGTTCGCCGTCGGTGGTCATCTCGCCGGCGCCCTCGAGCGGGACGATGGTAGTGCGCACCGTTGCTCCGACGCGGTCGGCCAGTCCAAGGAAGATCTGGTGGACCCGTTCGGCGAGCCGTTCCGCGCCACTGGCGGAAGTGTTGGGAGCCACGACCGCAAAGTCGCCGGCGGCGAGGCGGCCATAAGCGTCGGCCGCGCGTCCCTGGACGCGAAGCACCGAGGCCGCCCGATCGAGACTCGTGTCGTCGATGGGCTGCGACAGCGACCAGCCGATGCAGGCCACCGCGCGACCGGCCCGACGCGCCTCACTCAGCAGTTCGCTCGCGCGACGCGCCAGACCCGCGCGACTGTAGAGCCCGGTGTGATCAACCAGTGACCCGCTGCGGAGCTGCTTCACCTCGTGGTAGGCGGCCAGGTAGACGGTGATCTTGTGGAGCAGCGCTTCGGCATCAAGGGGCTGTCCGAAGAATTCCCAGGCACCGGCGGCATTGGCGGCAAGCCGTTGCTGGCGGCCGGATGGACCGGCGGTGGTAATCAGGATGGGGAGGGCGGCGCCGAAGCGGGGGTCGGCCCGGAGCTGGCGACAAACCTCGACCCCGGAGAAATCCGGCAGCTGCTGGTCAAGGATGACCAAGTCGGGATCCACCACCCGGGCCAGTTCTAGGGTTTCGCGGGCGGTGAAGGTCCGCAGGACCCTGCAACTGTTCGCCGCCAGGATGCTTTCGATTGCCCGCGCGGTCCACTCCTGGTCGTTGGCAATCAGGACGAGCGGACTCTCTCCCTCTGCCCCATTCCCCTCGATTGTCACATCCCACTCCTCGGGAAGAATGAACGCATTGACGCGAACCGATACCGTTGCATTTACGCAACACTCCTGTGAGCTTCCGCCCCCATCTTTCCAGATGATCGGGAGCTGGGCACACTTGGGCGACTCATTGGTAAGACGAAGCAGCACAGCGAGTTACGCCATGCTGTGCGGGCAACTTGGCGGTGCCGGCTATTGCCTGCGGCACCACGCAGTGCAAGCTCTCTGCCGAACAGAATGGTAGGATTTGATCGTTCCGCAGGTGGAGGCCAGCGACGACCTGACGGCGCTCTGCCGTTGCACTCGGGAGTCACATCGATGGATTCTTGCAACACCCCACGCCGCGCCGATGCGACAGTGGTGGCAGCGATATTGCTTAACCCCATGATATGGTGGGAGATGCACGGATCGGCCCGAGGCGGTATCTCTGAGCACGGCTTGTGCAAATGAATTCCGGGACAATCGACGCACCGTTCTTATATACTGGAGAGATCTCGTGACCATTCGTTCCCGATTCCTGGCTGGCTCCATGGCGCTGGCGCTGGCCCTCATGGCCAGTCCACTGCGGGCGCAGCAGGATCCGGCCAGCATGCTCGCGAGTTCCCAGCGGTCCCTGGTCACCCGGGCCGAGTTGACGAGCACCCTCGACTCGATCGACCGGGTGCTCAAGTCGGGCGGCTACAGTTCGGCCTTCCGTGACGCCAAGCGGGCCGAGGCCGACGCGATTCGCAACCGACTGGTCGACGGCGACCTGCACACCGGCGATCCGCTGCTGATCACCATTGTGGGCGACGCCGCCCTAAGCACCGGCTACACCGTCACGCCCAACCGCACGATCATCATCGCCGGCACCATCGAGATCCCGGTGAAGGGCGTGCTGCGTTCGGAACTCGAGGGGTACCTGACCAACGAGCTCAAGAAGCAGTTTCGCGACCCGATCGTCCGGGTGACCCCGTCCCTCCGGATCCAGCTGTCGGGCGCGGTCAACCGGGTGGGCTTTTACAATGTGCCTGCCGGCACGCCGCTGACTGACGTCCTGATGAATCCCTCGGCCGGTGGCGGCGTCTCCAACCTGGCGATCTTCGACAAGTCGAAGATCATCCGCGGCGATCACACCATCATCGATTCCCGGACCTTCAAGTCTGCGCTCGCCACGGCCAAGACGCTCGATGAACTCAACCTCCAGGCCGGAGACGAGATCAACGTCGCGATGAAGTCCCCGACCCCAGTGCTCACGCGCGTGCTCCAGGTGGTCAGCGCCGTGGGTGGACTGGTGTTCCTTGGTACGCAGATCTTCTGATCATTCATGCCGATTCCGTTGACCTCCGCCATGGCCTCCGTCAAGGAAACCCGCGCAGCAAGCAGCCGCTCGTCGGATCCCTCGGACGCCGCGCAGCCAGCAGTGGCGGTGCAGTCGCAGAGTGACCGATTGATCCGCTACCTCAATGTCTTCGTCGCGACGGTCGGCCTGGTGCTGACACTGCCGCTCTGGCTGCTCATCGCGGTACTCATCAAGCTGACCTCCCGCGGTCCGGTGTTCTACACCCAGACGCGGGTCGGCCTCGATCGGCGCGGCAATCCGCTGCCACTCGATCTCTCCAAACGGCGCGGTGACATCGGCGGGCGTCCCTTCACCATCGTGAAGTTCCGGACCATGCGCACCGATGCCGAAGCACAGGGCAAGGCGGTGTGGGCCAAGGCGGGCGACAACCGCGTCACCCTGATCGGCGGCTTTCTTCGTGGCTGCCGACTCGACGAGTTGCCGCAACTGCTCAACGTGATCCGCGGCGACATGAACTTGGTGGGTCCGCGCCCCGAGCGCCCCGAACTCTTCGCCGAACTGCGCGAGCACATCCCCCACTACTCGCGTCGCCAGCGGGTGCCCCCCGGCATCACCGGCCACGCGCAGGTGCACCTGCAATACGACACGTCGATCGACGACGTCAAGCGGAAGCTCCATCACGACCTGGAGTACATCGCCAAGCGCACTGTCTGGCAGGACCTCAAGATCATGGTGAAGACCATCCCGGTGATGCTCTTCCGGAAGGGCGGATGGTAGCACCCGCCGCAGGGACGCCCACCACACGCTCGCTGGCCTCCGTGATCGCCCCGCCCCGCTCGCTCACCGCTTGGCTCCCTGTGGGCCTGGCGGCGGCAGCCTTTCTGGCTCTTTTCCTGTCGCCGGCCCGTTCGCTCGCGCATGACTGGTTGCACGACGACGAGTCGAGCTACGGGCTGCTGCTCTTCCCGGTCGCCCTCTGGCTGGCGTGGAAGGAGGGCCTGCTCGAGGACACCGTCCCCGACGTCCGGCTCGGCACCTTCCTGCTCGGCGGAGCGGTGTTTTTCCGGGCGCTTGGTTCGCTGGCGGCGGAACTCTTCTCGCAGCGCCTCGCGATGTGGCTCGCTGTGGTCGCCTTGCTGGTGTTCTGCTTCGGCTGGCGCCAGGTGCGCCACTGGTGGCTGCCGATCGCGCTGCTGGGACTCTCGATTCCTCTGCCCGCCTTGATCACCAACGTGCTCGCCATCCCGCTGCAGAAGCAGGCGTCGCATCTGGGTGTCGCGCTGATCCAGTGGCGCCATGTGCCGGTGCACGCGGCGGGCAACGTGATCTACATCCCCGGGCAGCAGCTCTTCGTGGCCGAGGCGTGCAGTGGACTCCGCTCGCTCACCGCCCTGGTGGCCTTGGGCGTGATGGTGGGCGGCATGTGGCTCACCAGCGTGCCCGCACGCATCATCCTGCTGTTCCTTGCCATTCCCGTCGCCGTGCTGGTCAACGGCGTTCGAGTGTTCCTCACCGCTTACCTCATGTATCACGTGAGCCCTGAACTCGGTCGCGGCTTCATGCACGAGAGCCAGGGGTGGGGACTCTTCCTCATCTCGTTGCTGATCCTGGCCGGGATCACCTTCGTCGTGCGGCAGATCGAGATGCGCTTCGGGCGTCGCGGAGGCTCCGATGCGTAGCTGGCAACGGTGGATTCCGGCGGCAATGCTCGCGAGTGGTGCCCTCGCCAATAGCATCCTGGTGGGTCGCCGTGCCGAATCGACTCCGCTCGTGGGGCCGATCGAATCGGTCGCCGTCACCGAACTTGGCCTGACCGGCCGCACCGTCACGATCGACTCGGCGCAGCAGCAGGTGGCCGGAATGACGAACTACATCATGCGCGATTTCGCGCTGCCGGGCGGCGATACCTTCAACATCTACGTCGGCTATTACGACGAGCAGCATCAGGGGAAGACCATCCATTCCCCCAAGAATTGCCTCCCGGCCGGCGGCTGGGAGCCGGTCGAAAAGGGCACGCTGACGGTTCCGACCGCGGACGGCCCGGTCAAGGTCAATCGCTACCGCGTGGCGAGCGCCGGCAAGTCGGCGATTGTCTACTACTGGTACCAGGGTCGCGGGCGGGTGGCGTACGACGAGTTCAGGGTGAAGTTCGAGCTGCTGCGTGACGCGGCGCTCCATGGTCGGACCGAGGAGGCGCTGGTGCGGATCGTCGTACCGGTCACCGAGGGTGATGTCGGTGGCGCCGACGCACTCGCCCTCAAGGTCGCGCCCGGGTTGATCGCCGAGGTCAACCGCATCCTCCCGCCGCTGTA
>JBBRBZ010000201.1:0-4533 GCA_038205305.1 Gemmatimonadales bacterium | reverse complement strand
ACTTCGGTATTGCGAAGGCGTTGAGTGCGTCGCGGGCGGAGGGAGTCGGGGCGACGCTGACATCGGTGGGCACCTCGATCGGCACGCCGGCCTACATGGCGCCGGAACAGGTGGCGGGTGACCCGAACATCGATCACCGCGTCGACCTCTATGCACTCGGCTGCGTGGGCTACGAACTGCTCACCGGCAAGTCGCCGTTCGCCGATCGCACACCGCAGAAGATGCTCGCCGGACACTTGAGCGAGGTACCGGCGAGTGTCGGGAGCCTTCGCGGCGATTCACCGGGACCACTGAACGCGCTGATCGCCAAGTTGTTGCAGAAGGATCCCGCCGACCGGGTGCAGAGCGCCAATGAGGTGGTGCAGGCGCTCGACAACGTCAGCACGTCATCGAGTCCGACGCTCTCCATGAGTGCACCAGGAATGTTGCCGAAGGTGCTGGGGCTCTACGTGGTCGCCACCGCAGCGGTCGCGATTCTCGCCAAGGCCGCCGTGGTGGGGATCGGTCTCCCCGACTGGGTCTTCCCCGGTGCAGTGGTCGTGATGCTGCTCGGCCTGCCAGCGCTGCTCTTCACTGCCTACGCCAAGCGGGTGGCGCGTCACGCCGCCACCGCCACGCCGACGCTCACGCCCGGTGGGTCGATGATGGGGCGGCCGCCCTCAGGGACGATGGCAACGATCGCCATGAAGGCGAACCCGCACCTGTCGTGGAAGCGCACCCTGCGCGGCGGCATCTACGCCATGGCGGCGTTCGTGGTGCTGGTGGTCGGCTTCATGGCGACGCGGGCGTTCGGCATCGGTCCGTGGGGCTCGCTGATGGCGGCCGGCAAATTTGGCGCACAGGACCGGATTGTCCTCGCCGATCTCACGGCGGCGCCACAGGACTCGGCGCTGGCGTCGATCGTCGGCGAAGCGGTGCGCGCCGCGATGTCACAGTCGAGTGCGGTGCACCTGGTGGGGCAGAGTGAGATCGCCGATGCCTTGCAGGAAATGACCCGCCCCAAGGACACCCGCCTCAGCGAGGCATCCTTGATCACGCAGGTGGCGGCACGCACTGGTGCCAAGGCCGTGCTCGGCGGGCGGCTGGCGCGCACCAGCAACAGCGGCTACGCCGTGAGTCTCGAGCTCAAGTCGGCGCAGGGCGGGGCGGTGCTGGCGTCGTTCCAGGGGACGGCAGGCGAGAACGATCTGCTCAACGTGGTGGACGATCTCTCGAAGAAACTGCGTGGCAAGGTGGGCGAGTCGCTCAAGCAGGTGCAGAACTCGGTGCCGCTGCAGCGGGCCACCACCTCATCGCTCGAGGCACTGCGCAAGTACAGCGATGCCGTCGTGGCCAACGACATCGAGATGGACTACCCGCGAGCCATCAAGTCGGCCCGCGAGGCAGTGGCGCTCGACAGCACGTTCGCGCTCGCGTGGCGCAAGCTGGCGGTGGCGCTCTACAACAGTCGAGGGTCGGCGGCGTCACAGGATTCGGCGATCGCCAAGGCCGTTCAATATGCTGACCGTCTTCCCGATCGGGAGAAGTACCTGCTGCTTGGCTATTCCTACGAAAACGGCGCCCAGTCGGCCGATCGTGGCAAGGCGCTTGCCGCCTATCAGAATGCGTACCTAGCAGACAGCAGCAACGTCACCGCAACGAATCAACTGGCGCTGAACTTCGAGTTTCGTCATCAGCTCGACAGCGCCGTGCGCTATTTCCGTCGCCAGTACCAGGCCGAACCGATTCCGACCAACGGTGCCAAGGTCGTCAGGGAGTTGGCGCTGAACGGTCAGGTTGATGCGGCGCAGGCCCTGCTCGATTCCATCGCGAAGACGTCGCCGGATGTTGTCAGTGGACTCGTCGCATACGGTGCCCGCGCGACAATTTTTAGCGCGCGCGGGCAGCACGATTCCGTGGAAGCGCTCGCAGCCGAGATGGTCAAGTCTCCACGACCCACCATTCATCAGAATGGGCTGGCGATACTCCGTGGGCAGGCCACGCTCAACGGGCACCTGACCCGGGCCACCGCAGCCGACAGCACGCTGCGGATGGTGATGGCGGAGGGCGGTCTGGCCCATCAGTTTGAAGTCTGGCCGGCGGGCAACAACATCTATTTCCGGGGCCGCAGTGCCGAGGGTGTCCAGCAGCTCGACGCCATCGTGGCGGGCAAGGAATGGGAGGCTGCCCCGGCGGGTGACCGACCTTATCAGCCGGTGGTCATTCTCTATGCCCGCGCCGGGCGGCCCGACCGGGCCCGAGCGCTATTGACGGCCTGGCAGGCGAACGATCCGTTCACCAAGTCGCCCGACGCGCGGGCGCAACTCGCGCTGGCCGAGGGCGAGATCGCGCTAGCCGAAGGGAAAACGGACGAGGCGCTGCGCCAGTTCCGCACGGCCAGCGTGGATGCGGATGGCGAGCCGGTGGCCTGCCTCTCCTGCGTTTGGGATGCCATGGCGCGGGCGTTTGATGTCGCCAAGCAATCCGACTCGGCGAGGAGTTACTTGGAACGGTATCTCGCCATCCCCGCCGCGGAGCGCGGTTTCGGTCCCAACTCATCGGACAGCTATGCGCTCGCCGCGGTCGAGAAGCGTCTCGGCGAGTTGTATGACTCCAAGGGCGACAAGGCCAACGCGATCAAGCACTACGCCGCGTTCGTTGATCAGTGGAAGAGCGCGGATGCCGACCTGCAGCCCACCGTCGCGACGGTCAAGAAGCGGCTCGATGAATTGCGCGGGCAGGAAGGGAAATAGTCTTACGCGCGCGCTCCTGGTGGCACTTCTGCTCATTCCCGCCATCATGCCAGCGCAGGAACCGGTCGATCGCGACATGCTCGCCCGCATTCGCAACGAAGCCACGACCCATTCAGAGGTCGCCGCTGCCTTCAATCAGCTGACCAACGTCAACGGCCCGCGGCTTACCGGCAGCCCGGGCTTCAAGCACGCGGTCGATTGAAGCGCCGCCGAGTTCCAGCGGTATGGCCTGTCCGGAGTGCACCTGGAGAGCTGGCCCTTCGGTCGTGGCTGGGCGCTCGACAAGTTGGTGCTCGAGATGGTCGAACCGTATTACATGCCGCTCACCGGCTTTCCCGAGGCATGGTCACCGTCGACCAAGGGAGAGTTGCTCGGCGCCCATCTCGATAGCTGGCACTCGGCCACCCGGATGGCGCTCTGGGGCGGGGAAGAAGAGGGGCTGCTCGGATCGAAGGCGTATGCGGCTGCGCACTATGCGGCCGCCCAAGGGCACCCCATAACGGAGCTGCCGGCCCGATGCCTCAGCCATCATCTATCGCCGCTCGAATGGTGGCTTGTGGCGTGCGCCGGTCGAAAAAGTGACGCCACAGCCCATCACCACCCTCCATACGGCGCGACATGAGGTTGCTCACTGGTATCCCCAGGTGCTGCCAGGAGGAAGGGCTGCCATCTTCACCAACTACACCACACCGTGGTGAGGCGATGCTCGCCGCCAGCTTCGACCTCTCCACGCGCGTGGTAGGGACGCCGGTGCTTCTGTTCTGCAAGCTCAGTGCGGTTGGCATGCCAAGACAATAGCTGTGTAATATATTGTGCTTATTGACATTAGATCATAAGCCGTTTATGATCATCCTATGACCAGTATCTCGCGATACCTCGCCCAGCAGGGCGCCAAAGGCGGCCGTAAGAGTCGCCGGGCTCTCGATCCCGAGACGGCCCGCAACATGGTCCGTGTCCGCGAGGCACGTCGGGCTTTCCATCGCTTCCGGAACAGTTGTTTCTGGTCTTACCGACCCGATCTGGTGATCACCATGGCGGATGTTCCTTGGGTTGCGGAACAATTGCAGAAGCAGGGCAATCGCGAAGCGTGGCGGATCGGGGCGCGACTGTGCCCCTGACCGATTTCCAGCGCACGCTGCTCGCCGAGCTGGCGGCCAATGATTCTGGTGAGCGGTATCTCGCCGGAGGGGCGGCACTGCATTTCGCACCCAACACGGTTCGGTACAGCGACGACCTCGACTTCTTCCATGACTCTGTCGCTCGGGTTGCCTCGGCGTTCGGGGCTGACTCCGCCCTGCTCGTGGCGGCAGGGTATATCGTGGAAGTGGAGTTGAGTCTTCCGGGATTCGTGCGGGCCGTGGTCCGTCGCGGCACTGAGGCAACGCGGGTGGATTGGGCACACGATTCCTCGTGGCGCTTCATGCCACTGGTTCGCGACCCGCTCGGCGGGTGGTTGTTGCATCCCGTCGACTTGGCCATCAACAAGGTGCTGGCGTTGGCGGGCAGAGACGAGCCGCGGGATTTTGTGGACGTACTCTATGTGCATCGGGAAGTGCTCTCCTTGGGCGCACTCTGTTGGGCTGCGGCAGGGAAGGATCCCGGCTTCACTCCGCTTTCGCTCTTGGAGCTATTGAAGCGGCGGGGGCGTTACCGGCCGGAGGACTTTGGCCGGCTCCATCTGGCTCTGCCATTTGACCTGCCAGGAGCCAAGCAAATCTGGTTGGAGGCATTGGCTGAAGCGGAGGCGTTTGTCCGCCGTTGCCCGGCGGATGCGGTCGGTTGCCTGTACTATTCGAGTACC
>JBBRBZ010000200.1:0-4567 GCA_038205305.1 Gemmatimonadales bacterium | reverse complement strand
GGAAGCAGCGCTCACTATAACGAGCAGTACTACCTGAATCGCACGCTGGGGATGCCCTCTCTGCCCGTGGGCCGTGTCGGGATAGCCGCGTGTGAGTTCTATGGTGGCCAGCTTCCGATGCCGGAGACCGAGGTCGTCGCTCGAGCCATCATTAACAACGCAACGGCTGCCATGGCGGCCCACAACTGGGCGGCCTCCCTGCTCAAGCCGATATTTTTTCACGCAGCGGCTTACCCCGCCGGGATAGGCTTTCAGGACTCCGCGATGTACCTCTACTCACGGTGCCGCGCATGGGGCCTGTCGAATGCGAAGTACGCCTACGCGGACGCCGGAGCCAACACGACCTTGGCGGAGTCCTACGCGCCGGTATCCGGAAGCCAGTACTCCGCGGCCACGCTTGCCGGCACGCGGGATGCGTACTTCTTATTCGGCGGTTGGCTCAACCTCGCCACCAACGGCCCGTACGCTGCCCCGTACTCCACTGCGTGGAATATGCTCCCCGGTGGCGGCAGCATCATGGGACCTTCGCAGGGTTGGCAGTACTCGTTGGAAGCCCTCGTCAAGGGATCGAGCTGCGTCCTGACGGACTTCAAGCACATCGAGACCTACAACATGGCGACCAGTGTGGGGGTGCTGTGGAACCTGCTGCGCGGGATGACCTGGCTGGAGGCCGCGTTCTACGCCGCTCGAGACGGGTACGTGCCGTGCGGGGACCCGTTGGCGGCTCCCTTTGGCCTCGTGGATGGCTCCGTTTCTCCGGCGGTCACGCTGTACTTCGACTCCTTCGCGGCTAGCGGAGGTAATGGCTCCATAGGCACGCCGTACAACACGCTTGGCCCCTTCTCTTCGCTGTCGGGGAACCTCAATGGTTCTATCTTCTACCTGAAGAGAGGCTCCAATTTCACCGCGCCGCTCAGTATTCCGGATGGCACCAGCAATTACAGCATTAGGGCCTACGGCTACGGGCAGAAACCCTACGTCACCAACTTTAGCCGGTTGTCTCCTACCATCTGGTCGGATCAGGGCGGGGAAATCTATCGGTGCTCTCTGGCTAATTTTGGCGGAGCCACTGCGGGCGTCATGGTGGAGGTGGACCGGGTCAACTGGCGTCCGGGACTTTTGCCTGTCGTTGAGCATCGAAACTACGTGGAGCAGCGTTCGTCCTTGGCCGACCTGACTATGTCGCCTGTACCCGAGCACTCTGTGGATACGGCCACGGCACTGGTCCGCACCTACAGCATGTACATTGATACGGGATCGGGGTTCGTATACGTCAAGCCGCAGGGGGTGTTGGCCCCCATGGCCACACCGATTCGTCCGGACTTCACACAGACTTTTGCTAATACCCCAAACCCGTCGGTGCCCTACGCCGGAAACATAGGCTCCGGGTCCGACGTCACGTTGCAGGATATTGGGTTCGATGGCGGGTACCACACCACTCTGCGACTCGGACACATAAACAACCTGACACTGGACGGAGTGAGGGCCAAAGCCACGGCAGGCAACACCAGCGTCTCTCGCCAGTCCGCGGTGTCGATATCCGGGACCAGTGAGTCCTCGATGATGACCAATTTGAATATCATCCGGTGCGACTTCGGTCAGGGCTTGTCACCCGACTCGGATGGCCTTGAGATGTCGTTCGTGGATGGTGGCTCAATTACCCAGAGTCAGATTCGCGACCTCCAAGGGGCGGCGTTCCGCTTCCAAGACTCCTGCCGCAACATCACTATCGAGCGCAACAGGATTCTGGTGTCGAACGAGCTGTACCGGATGATCACGGGGTCTTCCACTACACACCACCAGAGCATCCTTTTCCGCAACAACATCATCCTTCAGCGGACCACCTACCGTCGGATGGGTGGGGCGGGGCCGGGGAACGCGACGGGGTATGGGGTCAAGCAGGTTGCCGGCGAAGGCAAGAACTTCAGCAACCTGAGGGTCGTCAACAACACCTTCGTCATGGAGGACGGCACCGTTCTCGACCTGGTCACCACGGGCTCGCACGCTCTTGGCAGCAAGTCGTTCAAGTTCAAGAACAACCTCGTCGTTCAGCAGCAGGCGTCGTCGGACACGTTGGCTACCCGTGAGCCGGCCGTGCTCGTGCGAGACGCCGCTTCGGTGACGGGAACGGACATCGACTACAACGTCTACCAGTTCGGGGCCGATCACCAGGCCTTCAGCGTTGCGGGCACCGGCACCGTGTCGGGCCAGACCAGCTACCGAGCGGCGTGGGCCGCGACTTCGGTTCCAGCGAACGAGCAGCACAGTGTGGTGGTCGCGGCCGCCACGAGCCTCATGAAGGTCACGGGGGCTGGGGTCGGGTTCCTTGGGTACGCGCACCCCTATCCGCCTAATGGGTCCGTGCCCACGGTAGGTCTAGCGGATACAGGAGACTCGGACTACCCCACGACGGACTACTATGGTGTGGCCCGGTCCTCCGGAACTGTGGGGGCCTTCGAGTGGAAGTCTGCGGCGCTGGAGTACCAGCTTGCCAATATCGATGGTGGCCGCGAGCTTATCGGAGTGAACCCGGGGACAGGCAACGGGTGGAGCGCTACCGGCAACTTCGACGTCTGGGACCACAACAACAACGGCTACGGCCGAGACCCGTTTGAGTTCGCGCATTGGGATATCCCGGTCCCACAGGACGACATACTGGGGCTCAGCATTCCCAACGTGAGTTTCTCCGGAAGCGTCGCCAAGGCGGTCCTGACCTTCAACTCGAAGGAGGAGTACATGCCGGGTGAGGCGCTCGTGTCCACCGTGGTGCCTCCCACTACAGCTGCTTGGTCCTCATCCAATCTCCCCTCCGTCTCCGTCCCGAACACGGCGCAACGCGCGCGGGTCAATTTGGACATGGGCCGGAAGGAGGTGGACGTGACCGTGATGGTGAACGAGGCGCTCAATCACCCGTCGTGGACTTCTGGCGATCGACTAAATTTCACGATAGAGGCAATCTCGGGTGGGGTCGACTGCAACCTATCGCTCGAGTTCACGGGGTCACTTCGACTGCTGATTGTTCCTGTAGAGCCGCCGGATACATGATTCGCTACACGGATCACTGTCAGCCACGTGTGCAGCGTCATGCTTCTTGCCAAGTACTGGAGAGCGGAGGTCAACGCAGGATCGGTTCTTCCGCTCATCACCGGTGGGGTGTAACTCGGCCGCGGAATAGACGCCGACTGTTTACAACTTTAGAAATCCCGGCTATTGTCTTGCGCCATGACGCAAGCGTTGGCCCCGATTGTTAAAATCAGCGAAGAGCTGAGATTGGTCTTTGGTTGGGCGAATGTTTCGATGTACGACGGCACCGCTGTCGTCGACTCGCAGGACGACGTCATGGACTCCGAGGTGCTGGTCAAAGCCTTCATGGGCTTCATGGCCGACACCCAGACCGGCGGGGTGATGCACCTTCGTGACGAGGCCGGCGAGCCGGTCGGTATCGGCAAGGTCGTCTACGCGCTGCCCTTCACCGCCGATCTGAAGAAGGCCTTGGGCATCGACATCCCTGAAGAGGGCGTCCTCATCGGCCTGCGGGTCGATAACGAGGAAGTCTGGTCCCGGGTAAAGAGCGGCGAGCTCGCCGCCTTCTCCATTGCGGGCGAGGCCGTGCGGATTCCCATCGAGGAGGGCGCATGAGCACCAAACCAAAGCGTTACCGACTGACCGACCTCGTCCTGTCCGAGGTATCACTGGTTGACCGTCCGGCGAATCCGCTCGCCACGGTTCTTTTGTTCAAGCGGGATTCCTCCAAGGAGACGAACATGTCTGACGAATTGAAGCTGCAGGTGGCGAAGCAGGCTGCCGACATTCTTGCCAAGGACACCGAGATCGCGTTCCTCAAGGGCAACCTTGAGAAGGCCACGACTCGCCTGGCTGAGACCGAAACCGCCCTGTCGAAGGCTGTCAAGCTGGAAGACAAGCCGATCGAGCTGCCCCCGGAAGCTCAGGCCCAGATCAAGAAGGCCCTCGACGAGGCCGCTGCCGCGACCACCGCGCTCGCCAAGATGCGCGACGATCACGACACGGCTGTGTTCACGGCCAAGGCCGCCAACCTGAAGTCCCTGCCGCAGAAAGCCGAAGAGTTTGGTCCGGTTCTGAAGCGCATTGCTCAGAACAAGGCAAGCCCGGAAGACGTGATCGCCCTCGAGACGATCCTCAAGGCGGCCGATGCCGCTCTTGCCAAGGGCCTCCTGACTCCGGCCGGCAACGACTCTGGCGCGTCCAGTGTGGCTGCCGACCAGCTCGACGCGATCGCCAAGAAGATCGCTGCCGAGGAGAAGACCGACTTCGCGAAGGCTTACGTCAAGGCCGTCGACCAGAACCCGGCTCTGTACTCGCAGTACGTTCGCGAACTGCAGTCGTAAGCCACGACATCCAACATCTCTGAGGAGAATTCCACATGGCGTTCGAACAGTCTCTCGTCTGCATCACGCTTCCCGCTGGGGGCTCAGCGGCCATCCCCCAGTACAGCGTGGTCCAGCTTAATTCCAGTGGCCAGGTGATCATCAGCCCGCTTGCTGGCACCGGTATCCCGATCGTCGGCGTCTCGCAGAACGACATCAGC
>JBBRBZ010000199.1:0-4568 GCA_038205305.1 Gemmatimonadales bacterium | reverse complement strand
GACGGATTGGAGCCATAGTCGGGTTCGGTGAGGCCGAAGCAGCCGATCTCGCTGCCATTCGCCAGGCGCGGCAGCCAGTATTCGCGCTGTGCTTCCGATCCGAAGGCATGGATGGGGTACATCACCAGGGCGCCCTGGACTGACGCGAAGGAGCGGATGCCGCTGTCGCCCCGTTCCAGTTCCTGCATGATGAGCCCGTAGGCGACGTTGTTCAGCCCGGCACAGCCATACTTCTCGGGGAGGTTCGCGCCGAGCAGGCCAAGTTCGGCCATCCCGGGAATCAGTTCCTTGGGGAACCGCCCCTCGACGTAACAGCTGCCGATGACCGGCATGAGCTCGCTGTCGACCCAGGACCGGACCGTGTCCCGAACGGCACGCTCCTCCTCCGAGAGGAGCCCATCCATGTCATAGAAATCGACACCCGTGTATTCGGCTGAACCGGCCATGCATTCCTCGCGATTGGACTGGGGGTGAACATAGATCGGACGGGGGGTTGGGAAAAGAGAAACGGCCCACCCGGGCACCAGTCATCCCACACGGAACGTGGGATCTCCAGAGCCGGTGGGTTGGTGGAGTCTGGAGGTCCCGCCGGGGACGACTGGATCAGGGCCGGGCCTGCGGCCGGGGGCGACCTTCAGGACTGTCGCCGTCGCAAATCCGCCACCGCCCGGGGCACGATTCCCACCGCCCGGGCCTTCTCCCGGAAGGTGCGGCCGTGGTCCAGCGGGTGCCCCGCTTCGGCCTGCCATTGGTGGACCATCTCGTGGAGGAGGGTGTCGGTGGCAGACTCCCAGCCGTCCCGGCGGATGTGACGGCGGGAGAGGACGATTTCGGGAGGTGAAGCCCGGAGCTCACCCAAGCGCCGACGCATCCGGTCGGAGATCCGGATCGGGATGCTCGCGAGCTCCCCGCCGAAGTGCCGCTCGTTGAGCACTTCATGCAGGTGGCTGAGGCGATCGACGAGCGGTTGGTCCTCCGTTGCGACGGGCCGCGGGGCCCGGGGCCGGGCTGAGCGCGAAGGGGAATGCTGGCCGACTGGGAAGGCCATGAAAAGCCGTCGAGCGGCGTTGCGCTCGCTTCGGGGCACTCGCCGCGCGAGAAAGCGGACGATCGCCCGGAGTACCTCGTCCGGGGCAGCCGCATAGCCGGCATGCAGCCGGAGCCCGCTGCGGGCCCTCCAGCTGATCATCACGGTCCGATTGCAGGTGAGTGTCACCAGCGTGCCGCGGTCCAATCCCAAGCGGTAGAGGCGTTCGGGGAGCGGGAGCGCGGGAGGCGATTCGGGGACCACATCGAACAACGACAGCGTCACCGCATGCGCACCCGCGGAAAGGCGTGCGGCTCACCCGCCACGAAGCGTCGCTCGGAAGCTGTCCAGAAATGATGGGTGACGATGATCTCCTGCGCGTCGGCCGTGATCACATTGCAGGCCGATACACGATGCCCCCGCGTGCGCGGCGTGTGGGTTCCCGAGGTCGCGACGACCGCGCCGTTGGGCAGCGTCCCAACGGCTTCCTCGTGATCGTGCCCGCAGAGAACCAGGTCGACGCCGGTCGCCATGATGTTCCGCCACGCCTGATGCGGCCGCGCCAGTCCCATGCGTTGGGAGATGTTGCCGCGCAGCACGTTCTGGTGCATGACCATCACCCGCAACAACTCCGGCCCTTCCTCGGCGAAGCGCATCCCGGCCCGCTCGGTCTCGCGAGCCGGGAGATGGCCCTTGACCGCCATGTCGTTGAGGTTCGGCGTCATCGACCCGGCGACCACGCCGTAGCTGCTGAGCACACCGCAGAGGATCGCGCCGTCGACGACCAGCGTGGGGGTGAGGTCCTCGCCAAAGTATCGCCGATACTTTTCATACTTGGGCGAGATGCCCACCAGGTCGAATGGCGTGGCCCACCACTGCACGTCGTGATTCCCCGGCACCACGATCGTCGGGGCAATCCGCCGCAATGCCTGCACGAACACCAGGGCGCGCTGGAACTCGCCGTGTCGTGCCCGTTGCGAGATGTCGCCGGCGATGGCGACCGCCGTCGGCACAAGCTCGGCGGCCAGCGCCTCAAGACCAATGATCTGATCGAGCTGCACGTCGTGACCAAAGTGCAGATCGGAGCACTGCAGGATGGTGACCTGACTCACCAGATCACTCGCAGGCGGTAGGTCAGGTCCACCTTGCCCTTGGCCGGCACGGTGACGGAGAAAACCGTGCGCGTGGACGAGCGCTTCACTGGGGGTACCGAGCTCGTCACCACCGACCACTCGCCACCGCGATCCTCTCGCACTTCCACCACCACCGCCGAGTCCTTGGCATTCTGCAGCGACACGCGATAGCCCACCATGGCGATCGTGCGTGTCGGCATGTTCGGCTGCGTGGACACTTCGCGCGAGGTCGAGAACGAGGTCTGCGTGCGCTTGGCCGTGACATCAAAGGCCGTCCCGGTACCGACGGTGAGCGTCTCACCGGCCGCGGTGTGATCAATCGCACCGGAACCGATGAGCTGCACACGCCCCGCTTTGTCGTTGTCGAAGATGCTCACCGACCCGGCCGGCAGCGGCAGGTCACCGAACGGCGTGGCAAGTTTCCGGTCGAACCGGTAGGCCACATCGACTGGCACGTCACGCTCGTCTTGATCCTGGGAGAAGCCACCATAGTACGGCAGGCCGCCACCAACCGTGAGCAGTCGGGTGCCCTTCACCGGCATCGGATCGAAGAGCGGCATCACCAGCTGGGTACCTGGCACGAAGGTGACCTTGCCCGGCACGGTGTAGAGATGCGCCTCGCCCACCGCCTCCTGTCCCATCGAATTGTCAGCCGCCGACTTGGCCGCCATGGCGTACACCTCCTGCGCCCGGGGTGACGGCATCGCACGCGCAGTGCCGATATCACCAGCCAGCAGCTGCACCTCGACATCACTCAGGTTGAGCGTGCCGGCATTAATCGCGGCACCGCCCTCGATCCGCCCCTGCGGCCCAAGAAAGATCCGATAGGACGCCCCCCAGGAGCCGCCACCGGTCTGGTACATCACCTTGACCCCCTGCCGCGCGCGATCGCTCTGCAGCGTCACGTCGGCCACCGGAGCCGTCGGCACCCAGTTGGCGTCCCAGAGGATCTGGCCTGGGCGGGCGAACACAATCCCGTGCTGGCGGCTCGGCGCCTCCAGCCGCCAGCGCTCGGGGTCGAGGGCCACAAGCGTCGCAAAGACCGTGTCGGTGGCGTTGCTCCGGAAGTGGAACAGTTCACCGACATGTCGCCGCAACAAGCCCTCTTCCGACCACGCGGGATCGAAGCTCACGCGCTGCAAGGTCACACCGGGGTCGAGCATCGAAAGCGATGCCGGCAGGAAGGCACCGAGGGCCAGCGGCTGGGTGGACACCCCCGCAGGAATCGCCGCCGGCAGGGTGCGCCGGACCAGCACGATTCCCGAATTGAACAGCGTCACCGAGGGACCGGTGCTCGCCTGCGCGGGGAGCAGCGCCGGAAGCGCCATCAGGCCGAGCACGGCGAATGACATCAGAGATTTCTTCATGGCAACACCTCCATGGCGATACGACGGACAATCAGATGAAGGAGCAGATAGGTCACGGGAATGCCGAGGAGCGCGTACCATTTGGCCAACGTGGCCCCGGGCATGTGCAGCAGGGTCCACCCCGCCATCACTGCCGTCAGCCCCAGCGCACTCCGTCGCGCCCAGAGCGACGCCCTGAGGCTACGCCGCTTGAAGCAGTCCGGACACCGCTCCCCGAAATCAATGTCGGGGACGAACTGTCCGCACTCCGTGCAGGGAACTTCACGCCACCCGACGGGCGGCGGCATCGCCAAACTCCTGCGTGGTGGCGGTGCCGCCCAGATCGCGCGTGAGGACCTTGTCGGCGACGAGCGTGGCGATCAAGGCGCGACGCACCCGATCGGCGACCACATGCTCGCCGAGATGGTCGAGCATCATCGCCGCCGCGAGGATCAGCGCCGACGGATTGGCAATCCCCTGCCCCGCGATGTCCGGCGCCGAGCCGTGCACCGCCTCGAAGATGGCGGCGTGCGTCCCGATGTTGCCGCCCGGGGCGAGTCCCAGGCCACCCACCAGCCCCGAGATTTCGTCGCTCAGGATGTCGCCAAAGAGATTGGTCGTCACCAGGACGTCGAACTGTTCCGGCCGCATCACCAGTTGCATGGCGGCGTTGTCGACGATCAGCTCGTTCGACACCAGCCGCCCTTCGTACTCCTTCGCCACCTCGCGCCCGATGTCGAGAAAGAGTCCCGAGGTGTTCTTGAGAATGTTGGCCTTGTGCACCAGCGTCACCTTCCGACGGCCCTGGGCGATGGCATACTCATACGCGTACCGGATCACCCGCTCGGCACCCTTCCGGGTGACCACGGCGACCGATTCGGCCTGGCCATGCGGATCGCCATCCACTTCCACCCAGCGTTCCACACCGCTGTAGAGACCCTCGAGATTCTCGCGCACCATCACGATGTCGACATTGCCGAAGCGACTGCTGGGCAGGATCGTCTTGGCCGGGCGCACGTTGGCAAACAACTCGAACTCCCGCCGCAGCGCGACGTTCACCGA
>JBBRBZ010000198.1:0-4589 GCA_038205305.1 Gemmatimonadales bacterium | reverse complement strand
ACCTGGGGACTCTCGCGCGACGACGCCGGGCGATTCCTGCCTCGGTATATCGAATCCGGAATCATCGATGCCGATCCCTTCCAGACGCTCGACCAGCAGGGCGTCGGCAAGTTGATCCAGATGGCCTGCGAGCTTGGCCGCCGCACCCGCGCCGACCTGAAGATCGGCCTCTGCGGCGAGCACGGCGGCGATCCGGCCTCGATTGCCTTCTGCGAATCGGTGCGACTCAATTACGTCTCGTGTTCCCCGTATCGCGTACCGATCGCCAGGCTATCCGCTGCTCAGGCCGCGCTGGCGGCACGCGGCACCGTCGACCGGACCAAGGCCACCGTATGAGCAACCCTGTCGTGGGTGTTGTCATGGGTTCGGAGAGCGACTGGGAGGTGATGCAACACGCTGTCGCGCGCCTGGTGGAGTTCGGCATCCCTCACGAGGCGCGGGTGGTGTCCGCGCACCGCACTCCGGACTTGCTGTTCAGCTACGCCACCGAAGCGGAGGGGCGTGGCCTTCAGAGTATCATCGCCGGGGCCGGGGGCGCGGCACACCTTCCAGGCATGCTCGCAGCGAAGACCATCGTCCCCGTCCTCGGCGTCCCGATGCCGAGCCGGTACCTGAAGGGTCTCGACTCGCTGCTGTCCATCGTGCAGATGCCAACCGGCGTGCCCGTCGCCACCTTTGCCATCGGCGAGGCCGGCGCACACAACGCCGCCTTGTTCGCCGTCGCAATCATCGCCCGGCACGATCCAGCCGTGGCGAGCCGCCTGGCGGCCTTCCGCGCAGCCCAGGCCGCGCACGTCCTCGGGACCACGCTCCCCGGCGCGCCGTGATTCTTCCGGGCCAGACGCTCGGCGTCTTGGGCGGCGGGCAGCTGGGCAGGATGTTCACTGCCGAGGCGCGCCGGATGGGGTATCGGGTCGTTGTCCTCGACCCCGACCCCGAGGCACCGGCGGCCCAGATCGCCAACCACCAGATCACTCGGGCGTGGACCGATTCCGAAGCGCTCGAGGAACTCGCCCACAGCTGCGCGGCAGTCACCACCGAGTTCGAAAACGTCCCCGCCGACGTCCTCCGTGCGCTCGCGGCGTACTTGCCGGTGCGCCCCAGCGCAGATGCCGTTGCACCCACGCAAGATCGCCTCGACGAAAAGCACTTCCTGAACGGGATCGGGATCGCCACCACCGGCTGGGCCTCGGTTCGCGAACTGGAGGACCTTCCCGTGGCGTGGCAGGCTATTGGTGGTGTTGCCGCGCTGCTCAAGACGGCACGAATGGGCTACGACGGCAAGGGACAGGCAATGGTCACCTCGCTGGCCCAGCTCGAGGTCGCGCACGACCGAGTGGGAAATGTCCCCTGCATCCTCGAACGCCGCGTCGCGCTAGAGCGCGAACTCTCGGTGATCGTCGCGCGCGGCGCCAATGGCGAAACGGCGACCTGGCCCGCAGGCGAGAACGTCCATCGCGATGGCGTCCTCCACACCACGGTGGTCCCCGCCATGGTTGAGGGCGCCGCGGCGAGCGAGGCGAGGGCGCTCGCCGTGCGCATTGTCACCGCACTGGACTACGTCGGCGTCATGGGGGTGGAGTGCTTCATTACGGAGCAAGGCGAGGTGCTCGTGAACGAGGTCGCACCGCGTCCGCACAACACCGGACACTGGACGCTGGATGCCTCGATCACCAGCCAATTCGAGCAGCAGGTCCGCACCCTCTGCGGCCTGCCGCTGGGCGACACGCGGCAGCTCTCCCCGGTAGCCATGGTGAACCTCCTCGGCGACCTGTGGGACGGGGGTGCGCCGCCATGGGACCGCGCGCTGGCTATCCCGGGGGTCAGACTGCATCTCTACGGCAAGCGCGATCCGCGCCCGGGCCGCAAGATGGGGCATCTCACCGCCCTCGCCGACACGCCGGAGCGCGCACTCGATGCCGCGCTCGAGGCGTGGACGGCGCTGACGCCGGAAGCCTGACCGATGCCCCCGCGCCTCAAGGATCTCGACACCGGCGAGCACCTGGAGCTCCTCAGCATCGCGCTGCGCCTGGGCCCGATTGTCATGCTCGGTCTGGTCGGGATCGAGTACCTGGTCTGGGGGCCTCGATTCTGGTGGTTCCTGATTCCCGACATGGCGTTCACGGCGCTGGCGATCTGGGGACTGGCGTGGGTGCTGCATCACGTCTCGCGGGCCGCAGAAGTGGTGTATATGGGTCGCGGACCAGGCAATGAGACGACACGCCAATATTCCGAACAGGAAGCGCTGGTCATCCAGGGTCGTCTGCTCGAGGCGATCGATGCCTATCGCGGGATCATTGAGGCCGATCCGTTCGACAACGAGGCGCGCATCCGGTTGGCCCGCCTGCTCGAGCGGGAGGGCCGCGACGCCGCTGGCGCCGAGCAGTGCTATCTGGAAGTGCGGGAGCGGCGACCGACGCCAAGCCAGGAATGGACAGCATCGAATGGCCTGATCGATCTCTACGAACGCGAGCGGAACTACCCGCGGCTGCGCCAGGAACTCGCACGGCTGGTCACGCGCAATCGCGACACCGAGGTGGGTGCGGTGGCCAGTCGTCGGCTGCGGGAACTCGACAACCTCATCAGCGGCGCGACACCCGGCAGGAGCTGACGCCCCGCGTCACGCCTCCCCCAGCTCCACCCCCAGCGTCGTCAGCACGAAGGCATAGTCCAGCGCCACCTCGCGAAGGCGGTCATACCGTCCCGACGCGCCGCCGTGCCCCGCTCCCATGTTGGTCACGAGGAGCAGCGGTAGGTCGTTGGTGCGGCGGGCACGGAGCCGGGCTACGTATTTGGCTGCTTCCCAGTACATCACCTGCGAATCGTTGAACGAGGTGCGCACCAGCATCGCCGGATAGTCCGCCGCACGGAGATTGGTGTAGGGGCAGTACGCGCGAATCCAGCGGTATTGTTCGGCGAGTTCGGGATTGCCCCACTCCTCATACTCTCCGACGGTGAGCGGCAAGGTCGGGTCGAACATGGTGTTGAGCACATCGACGAATGGCACCTGACTCACCACCGCAGCGAAGAGCTCCGGCCGCAGGTTGGTGACTGCGCCCAACAGCAAGCCGCCGGCACTCCCCCCCTCAATCGCAAGCCGATCGGCCGCACACTTCCGACCGGCAACCAGTGATTCCGCACAGGCGATGAAGTCGGTGAAGCTGTGCATCTTGTAGCACATGCGGCCGGCGTCATGCCACGGCTTGCCCAGTTCCCCTCCGCCACGGATGTGGGCGATCGCGACGACCATTCCCCGTTCCAGCAGCGACAACCGCAACGAAGAAAAGCTGATCGGATAGGGATAGCCGTACGAGCCGTAGCCATGCAGCAGGCACGCCGCGGTGCCGTCCATGGCAACGTCGGCCCGACGCACCAGGGAGATCGGCACCATCGTCCCATCCGGTGCCTTGGCCTCCAGCCGCTCCGACACGAACCGGGTCGAATCGTAGCCGCCGACGATCTCCTGCTGCTTCAACAACGTCCGGTCCCTGCTGTCCAATCCGTAGTCATAGATCGAGGAAGGAGTGACCAGCGACTGGTAGCTCACCCGCACGCGCTCGACATCCCATTCTGGATTGGCGTACAATCCGGCCTCAAACGCCGGCTCGGGAAAGACAATGCGATGCGACGCACCATCAGAGAGTCGGTGGATGGCAAGCTGAGAAATACCTCCTTCCCGTTCGCTCACCACCAGGTGCCTCGCGAAGCAATCGATGCCTTCGAGCATCACCGCCTCACGATGCGGCAGGACCTCGGTGAAGTGCTCGGCGCGCACGTCGTCCTGCGGCACGCTCACCAAGCGGAAATTCCGGCCGCGATCGTTGATCCTGAGGTAGAAGCTGTCCCCGTGGTGGTCCAGATCGTATTCAATGTCCGGAGAGCGCGCCAGCAGCGTCCGCCACGCCGTCGGCGCCGCCGCCGGTGTGACCCGATACTCGCTGGTGGTGTGACTGGTCGCCGACATCACCAGCCATTCGCGGCTACGGCTCCGCCCCAGCCCGACCGAGAACATCTCGTCCGCTTCCTCGTACACCAAGGACGACTCCGCCTCGCCAAGCGTGTGACGCCAGAGTTGGTGTGAACGCTTGGTCGTGGCGTCCTCGACCACATAGAAGAGCGTCCGACTGTCCCGGCCCCAGGCGATTGATGTGACGCGCTCGCGCGTAAAGTCGAGCAGCTTCCCGCTGGCAAGATCCTTCACGACGAGGGTGTACTGCCGGTATCCGGTCTCGTCCGTAGAGTAAGCGAGCAGCGTGGTGTCATCGCTCACGCCGAAATCCCCCAGCGACATGAACGACTTGCCCACCGCAAGTTCGTTCAGGTCGACCAGCACCTCTTCGACACCGTCGTCCATGGCGCCGCGACGACGACAGTGAATGGGATACTGCTTCCCTTCCTCGGTCCGCGAGTAGTACCAGTAGCCGTCGCGACGAATGGGCACCGACAGATCGGTCTCCTTGATTCGCCCCAGCATCTCGACGTAGAGTCGCTCCTGCAACGCCGCCGTCGGCGCCAGCATCGCCTCGGCGTACTGATTCTCAGCGTGGAGATACTCGAGGACGGCGGGATCTTCACGATCGCGGAACCAT
>JBBRBZ010000197.1:0-4641 GCA_038205305.1 Gemmatimonadales bacterium | reverse complement strand
AGCGTCACCGGGCCGATGGGCGGGGCATAGAGTCGGCCTCGGAAACGGCTCGACCAGACGCTTGGGAAGATCGACTTGGCATTGCCGCCAGCCGCACTCGTGACCGTGAGCGGGCCGACCAGCTTGCGGACGCCGATGGCGGCGAGCTGGTTGGCCAGATCCATCATGGTGGGGCCGCTGCGGTCTGGGCGGTCGAGCGAGGGGTCGCCGTTGAGCTCCAGCGCCCAGCGCCCAATCCAAGTACCGCTGACCGGGTCGACGTGGCCATCCCCGACGACCCGCGTTGCGCGGCGGGCCTCGCCACCCACCACGGTCCGGGCGAAGCCGGTGGTCAGCAGCTTGACCGTGGAGGCCGGAATCATCGGTTCGGTGCCGTTGACCTGCCAGATGACGTTGCCCTTCTCATCTGCAACCACCACCCCCCATTGGCCTGGGGCGGAGCGCATCGTCTTGGCGTACCAGCTTTGGAGATCGCCTGTGATCGAAGCGTCCTGTGCGAGCAGCGCCGACCGTCCTGCCAATGAGGCAAGCAGGAGAAGGACGCTCGATCGCAGCAGGTTGGGTCGGGTCATGTCACTCTTTGGTAAGCAAGGATCGTGCAGGAGTTACGAGCGGGGAGCGGAAATGGTTGCAGTAGGGTCGACGCATGCGTCGATCCGACTGGACGAAGCCGTCACCGCAGGTGCAACTTCGCAATCGTCTGCAGTTGCATGTTGCTGGTACCCTCGTAGATCACCCCGATCTTTGCATCACGAAAGAATTTCTCGGCAGGATACTCGCGGCTGTAGCCATAGCCGCCGAAAAGCTCCAGCGCCTTGGAGGCGATGCTGTTGGCTACCTCGGAGGCGAAGAGCTTGGTCATCGCGGCCTCCTGCGTGAACGGCAGTCCCGCATCCTTGAGGCGGGCGGCATTGTAGACCATGAGCCGCGCGGCCGCGAGCTGGGTCACCATTTCGGCGATCTGGAACTGAACCCCCTGGAACTCGGCGAGCGTCTTGCCGAACTGCTTCCGTTCCTTGATGTAGCGCGTGGCGGCGTCGATGGCGCCCTGCGCGACGCCGATCATCTGCGCGCCGATGCCGATCCGCCCCTCGTTGAGGGTCTCGATCGAGATCTTGTAGCCCTGACCGACGGGGCCGAGGACGTTCTTGGACGGAACGCGGCAGTTCTCGAGAATCAATTCGACCGTGCTCGAGGCGCGGATGCCGAGCTTCTTCTCACGCTTGCCAATGGCGAAGCCCTCGAACTCGCGCTCGACCAGGAAGGCGGTGATCCCCTTGTATCCCTTCGACGGGTCGATATTGGCGAAGACGATGAAGATCCCCGCTTCGGCCCCGCTGGTGATCCAGAACTTCCGGCCGGTCAGCAGCCAGTCGTCGCCGTCCTGCACCGCCCGCGTCTCGAGCGCGAAGGCATCGGAGCCCGAGTTGGGCTCGGAGAGCGCGAAGGCGCCGAGCAGCGAGGTGGTCACCCGGGGGAAGTAGCGCGCCTTCTGTTCGCCATTACCCCAGCGCAGCAGCGCGTTGTTGAAGAGGGTGTTGTGGACGTCGACGTAGATGGCCGTGGAGGCATCCACCCGAGCCAGTTCCTCGATCGCCAGCGTGGCCAAGAAGATGGTGCCCCCGGCGCCCCCGAACTCCTCCGGCACCTCGATCCCCATGATCCCCAGATCGAAAAGCTTGGTGAGGATGTCGGGATTCATCTGCGCCGCCTCGTCCATCTCGTGGACGTGCGGCCCCACCTCGGTTTCGGCGAACTCGCGCACCGTCGCCCGGAAGAGCTCCTCTTCTTCGGACAACACGGAAAGCGGCTGGGGAGCGGTGGTTGCGGTCATCAGGAAATCCTGTAAAGGGGCCGGTCCGGAAGATAAGACAACGAGAGGCGAGAGACGAGAGACGGGCCACTCCTCCGTTCTCCGTTCTCCGTCCTCCTACTCCAGCACTTGTAGCGCCACCTCCACTCGCCCCATCGGCGCCGCCACCTGCACGCCCGCCACCCGATCGCGCAGGGCACCGAGCATCTCGCGCGCAATGCGTACGCCTTCCGCAACCGCCGCCTCCTTTCCCGCGCTGCTCGCCCGCCGCATCCGCTCAATCACCTCGACCGGAATGGTGATCCCCGGCACTTCGTTGGCCAGAAACTCGGCGTTGCGCTGCGAGACCAGCGGCCAGATGCCGGCAAGAATGGGTATGCCAAACGCCTCCAGCTTTGGGAGCACCGCATCGAGCAGCCGCAGGTCGAAGACCGGCTGCGTGATGGCGAAGCAAGCTCCTGCCTCCACCTTCCAGGCGAAGCGCCGCAATTCGCGATCGAGATCCATCGATGCCGGATTCACTCCCACGCCATGCACGAAGCGCGTCGGCAACCCAATCGGCGTACCACCCGGGTCGAGCCCGCGATTGAGCTTCGCAACCAGATTGGTGAGGCCGATGGCATCGATGTCGAAGACCGCAGTGGCGTCGGGGTAGGGGCCCATCTTCGGCGGATCACCGGTGATGATGAGCAGATTGCGAATGCCGGAGGCGGACGCGCCCAGCAAGTCGGAGAGCATTCCCAGCAAGTTGCGATCGCGGCAACAGTAGTGGACCACCGGTTCGAGGCCGGTCTCGCGCTGGATCAGCAGTCCCGAGAAGAGCGCCCCCATCCGGCTCTGCGCGCGCGGGCCGTCGGGAAGATTCACGGCATCGACGCCCGCGGCCTTCAGCAGTCGGGCTTGGGCGAGCATTGGTGCGGGGTCGACACCCCGCGGTGGCACGATCTCCACGGTGGTGATGAAGGCGCCTGCGGCGAGCTTCGCGCCGAGATCAGAGCGCACCTCGAGTGGCACCGGCTCGACACCGGTCGACACGATGGCGTGCTGCTGGGTGGTGCCAGTGCGTCCCGGCGCGACACTCCGCACGAAGGCACGGATCGCCTTGATGTGCTCCGGCGTGGTGCCGCAGCAGCCACCGACGAATCGCGCCCCCGCCTCCACCATCCGTCGGGCGTACTCCGCCATATACTCGGGGCTCGCCATGTAGATCTTGCGATCCGCCACCTCGCGCGGCAGGCCGGCGTTGGGTTGCGCCGATAGTGGCAGACCCACCACGCGGGCGAGGCGTTCGATCACCTCGAGCACCACCTGTGGCCCAATCGAGCAGTTCACCCCGATGATGTCGGCGCCGGCCGCGGCCAGGGCTGGGCCAAAGAGCTCCGGTGTGGTGCCATAGGCGGTGCAGCCATCGCTGCCCACGGTCATCTGTCCCATGATCGCCAGGTCGGAGCGCTGACGCACGGCACGCAGCGCGCACAGCATCTCTTCAACATCGGAGAACGTCTCCAAGCAGAAGCCATCCACTCCGCCCGCGAGCAAGCCAGCGACTTGTCGACCGAACGCGGCCTCCGCTTCGGCATGACTCAACTCGCCGAATGGTTCGAGACGCACGCCGAGCGGGCCGATGGCGCCGAGGATCGCAGCAGACTCGCCTGCCGCGCGACGGGCCACAGCCGCGGCGGCCTGGTTCAGGACCTCGGTGTCGGCGGAGAGGCCGTACTGCGCCAGCTTGATCGGATTGGCGCCAAAGGTGTTGGTCTCGATCAGTTCAGCACCGGCTGCTGCATAGGCAGCATGCACCTCGGCCACCATCGCCGGCTGCTTGAGAGCGAGCTCATCGAAGCAGACATTCAGGAAGATGCCCTTCTGGTAGAGCATGGTGCCCATGGCACCATCCACCACATGCACTCGACCGTCGTCGATCAGTTCGCGCAGGGTGGCCATCGCGTTACCTCCGGTATCCCAACACCGACGAGAGCCAGCGTTCGGTGGTGACCAGATCCCAACCTTTGCGGCGGGCATAGTCCTGCACCTGATCGCGACCAATGCGGCCCACGCCGAAGTAGCGCGCCTCGGGCCGCCAGAAATACCAGCCGCTCACCGACGCACCAGGCCACATGGCGCAACTCTCGGTGAGCGTGATGCCGGTACTCGCCTCCAAGTCCAGAAGGGTAGCGAGCGTGCGCTTCTCGGTGTGATCGGGGCAGGCGGGATAGCCCGGCGCGGGGCGGATTCCCTGGTAGTGCTCGTGCAACAACCCATGCTGATCGAGTTGCTCCCCCGGCGCATAACCCCAAAACTCGCGGCGCACCTGCTCGTGCAGTCGTTCGGCGAAGGCCTCCGCGAAACGATCGGCGAGCGCGGAGAGGAGAATGGCGCGATAGTCATCATGGCGCGCCTTGGCGTCGGCCACCAGCACATCGAGTCCATGCCCCGCCGTGACGGCGAAGGCCCCCAGATAATCGGTGATGTTCGCCGAACGTGGCGCGACGAAATCGGCGAGCGCGTGCAGCGGTCGATTGTCCTTGCGCACCGCTTGTTGTCGCAGGCTGTGCACCGTCGCGAGGGGAGTGGTGCGACTGTCGTCGTGGTACAGCGTGATGTCATCATCGACACGATCGGCCGGCCAGAAACCCACCACACCCCTGGCCTGCAATCCGCCGCTCGCCACGACCTCGTCGAGCAGTCGCTGGGCGTCGTCGAACAGTTCCCTGGCCGCCTTGCCATGCAGGGGATCATCAAAGATCGCGGGATAGCTCCCCTTGAGCTCCCAGGCCTGAAAGAAGGGCGTCCAGTCGATGTAGCGGCGCAGCTCAGCCAGCGGCCAG